>CADDYX010000156.1 GCA_902810735.1 Verrucomicrobiota bacterium
CCGAGTCGAGTGAACCTGCGCCGCCTTCCGCCGGGTGACGAGCGGTGATGATGAGGGGTGCAGGCAGCCGCGCGATTTCGTTTTCAACCTGATCGATCAGCGGCGCGAGCGCATCGAGCCGCAGCTCGAACAACTCCGGCGGCTCGGCGATTTTGACCGCGCGCTTCAGGTCGGCCGCGGAGGAAATTACCGCAACGACGCGCGGCGGATCATTCGCGCGGAAAATCACTCGGAGACGCGGCGGCGGTCGAGCATTCGCTCGACGTACTTCGCGAGCAGATCGAACTCGAGATTCACAACATCGCCGGCCTGCGCGGTGTTCAGGTTCGTGCGTTCGCGGGTGTGTGGGATGATCCAGACGACGAAACTCTGCGGCTGGACATTCGCAACCGTGAGGCTGATCCCATTCACCGCGACAGAACCTTTGGACGCGACGTAATGCGCGAACTCGCGCGGCAACTCGATCTCGAGCCGGTAATCGGCTTCGCGGCGCTCGAACGAAAGGATGCGGGCAGCGCAGTCGACATGTCCTTGCACAAAATGTCCGCCGAGTCGCGCGGTCGCGGCGAGCGCGGGCTCGAGGTTTACGGCGCAATTGGCGCGCAGCGTACCGAGATTCGTCCGCTGCAACGTTTCGCCCAGCAGATCGAACCGGAGCTCGTTCGCCTCGCGGGCGGCAACGGTCAGACAACAGCCATTCACAGCGATGCTGTCGCCAATGTTCGTGTTGTTGCCGAGCTGTGGCGCCGTGATCGTTAACCGCGCGCCACCGCTGTCGGCTGAAAGCCTAACGACCCTTCCGATTTCTTCGATCAAGCCGGTAAACATTCGGGCGTTCGCTGCTGGTCAGCGCGGTAGTTAATCAGCGCGATTTCGCGCCGCAACCCGCGTTGTCGAGCCGCCGAGTTGCTGCGCGAAAACAATCGACACGCCGGTCAACCTCGTCACGTTCTGATCGTCATGCCTCCGGTTATCTCCGCTGCCGAGCCGACGGTGTTTGGCGTGCCCGTCGAGTTCATCTTCTTTGCGCTCACGCTGCTCGGGATCGCGGTTTTTCACCATCACACCTTGCGCGTGTCACTCATCGGCCTGGCAGCGATCGCGATTTACAAGATTGCATTCACCGGATTCGCTCAGGGCAGAGGCATCGGCGGTTTCGTCGCTCATCTTGCGCACGAATGGGTGATTCTGGCCAACCTGCTGCTGTTGCTGATGGGGTTCGCATTATTGTCGCGGCACTTCGAGAAAAGCCGCGTCCCGAATCTGCTGCCACGATATCTGCCACACGGATGGGCGGGCGGGTTCACGCTGCTCGTCATCGTGTGGGTACTCTCGAGCTTTCTCGATAACATCGCCGGTGCGCTGATTGGCGGCGCGATGGCGCACCAGCTTTTCCGCGCGAAAGTGCACGTCGGCTACATCGCCGCGATCGTCGCGGCGTCGAACGCCGGCGGCGCGTGGAGCGTCCTCGGAGACACAACCACAACAATGATGTGGATCGCCGGGGTGGCGCCGTCGCAGGTGTTTGAGGCAATCATTCCGGCAGTGGTCGCGTTGTTCGTGTTCGGTTTGCCCGCCGCGATCCAGCAGCATCGGTATGCACCGATGATTGCGCATGCGCACGAACATACGCGCATCGACTGGGCGCGTGTCGGCATCGTCGGCTTTATTCTTGCGCTGGCGCTTGCGACAAATCTGGCGGTCAACACCCGCTTTCCGCATCACGCGGAACGATTCCCGTTTCTCGGCGTGGCAGTCTGGGTCGCGATCGCCGCCTCGATCGTGATCCGCCGGCCGGATTGGGAACTGCTGCCGAGATCGTTCCGCGGCTCACTGTTCCTCCTCGCGCTCGTGCTCTGCGCATCGATGCTGCCGGTGGAGAAATTACCAACAGCGTCGTGGCAAACGGCATTCGGGCTCGGATTTGTCTCGGCGGTTTTCGACAATATTCCGCTCACCGCGGTCGCGATCAAACAGGGCGGCTACGACTGGGGTTTTCTCGCTTACGCGGTGGGATTCGGCGGATCGATGATCTGGTTTGGATCGTCGTCCGGCGTGGCATTGGCAAACATGTATCCGGAGACGCGCTCGGTGGTCCGCTGGGTGCGGCGCGGTTGGCACATTCCGCTGGCGTACCTCGCCAGTTTTGCGGTGATGTTACTGACCGTAAAATGGCATTCCGAGACACCGCGGACGCAGACCGCGCGGACGGCAGCGCCGCACGAGATGCGCGCGCAATAGGTTTGGCCTAACGAACGGCCGATTCCGCAGCTTCGCACGACGCCGGCGAACGCTGCAAAGATTTCGCTTTCCAAGTCGTGCACGATCTGGTGGGATCGCACCCCTGTGCGTCGGTTTGCCGAACAGACCCGCGCCTGAACGAAGCATCTGCGACGGCAACTGGCGTGATTTTCCGCGACAGCGGCCCGCCGCCTGCCGTTCAAAAAATTTTCAAAAAAGTGAAAAAAAACCTTGTCACGCCAGCTGTTGCCCAGTAAACCTCACGCCCAAACCTAACCAAACCAATGGAGAAACTAATGATAAGACACGTGCTTAATAGGCTCGGCTCTTTGCGCATCGCTCTCGTAGCGGGCGCGGGATTCGCGCTTATCGCCGCGAGCGCCAGCGCTCAAAATCCGTCGCCGACGCCCGCAGGCGAAGGCGCTCCTGGCTCCGCCGCTGCCAGCTCTGGTGCGAATGCACCCGCGACCGGCGGCTCCGCCACGACAGCCGAGGCCGAACGCGTTATCGTCACCGGTTCGAACATCCCGACGGCCGAAGAAGTCGGCCCGAACCCGGTCGACACCTATCGTGCTGAGGACATCGTCAAACTCGGTGTTCGTACGACCACAGATCTTCAACAGAAAATTCCGGCTGCGACCGGCGGTCAGATCAACGAAAACATCGCCAACGGTGGTGACGGACGCGTTGAGATTAACCTGCGCGGTCTCGGTCCGAAAGAAACTCTCATCCTCGTCGACGGCCGTCGGCTTGCTCCGCGTCTGAACGGTTCAGCGCTGGGCGGTCAATCGGTTGACGTGAACGTAATTCCGTTCGCGGCGGTCGACCACGTTGACATCCTTAAGGACGGTGCTTCGGCCATCTACGGCGCGGACGCTGTCGCGGGTGTGTTCAACGCTTACATGAAGCATAAATTCCGCGGCCTCGAGATGGAAGCGAGCTACGGGAACACCAACCTCGGCGCGTCGAACGACGCAGGTGAACGCGAAGGTTACATCCTCGCGGGCACCGGCGACGACAAGACCGACATCGTTGTGTTCGCTGGTGCGTATGATCGCGCTGCGATCTACAGCCGTGACCGCGATATCTCCTCGAATGCGCGCCACAACAAATTTGGCGGCATCGACCTGCGTTCAAGTAACTACGCTGGCCGCGTGAACCCGAGCATGATCTTTATCCCAGGTTCGGGCACCTCGCCGTTCGGACCGAATACGCCAACGCCGCATTCGTATCCCAACTCTGTGACCGATCCGGAGTATCAGCCGAAATCGACGGTGAATCCCTTCACGAACCGGGCGGGATTTAACTTCTCGGCCCTTACGCCTGCGATTCCAGCAGCGGATCGCCAATGGTATTACGGCTCGTTCGTTCGCGATATCTGCGACAAATACCTGACGGTCTTCGCAGACTTCCGAGTGGCGCGGACCTTTTTCGATTCAGCGTTGGCGCCGGCGCCGTTTTCGCCCGACCCATTCGTCATCAACCAGCAGGGTCTGCCATTTAGCGCGGACGGTCTTTCTATCTCCGTTCCGCTGCAGAATCCGTTCAACCCCTTCACCGTCGCTGACGGCACGCTGCCTGCAGGGTCAGGTCCGTACGCCGGAACACCTGTTACGACGGGCGTGCGCTATCGCGCGATCGAAGAAGGCGTCCGCACTTCCAAGGACACCGAAGTGGACATCCTGTTCAACGCTGGGCTGCGTGGGCAGCTGGGAGAATTCGGTGATTATTTCAAGACGTGGGGCTACGAAACCAGCTTCCGCTATGATTGGAATTACGTCGAAAACCGCTCCGGCGGCATCATTAGCAAGCCTGCTCTGCGCGAAGCGTTGTTCGACACCAATCCTGCGACGGCGTTCAATCCGTTCGGCTTGAACACGAATCCTCCGTCCGTGCTGAATCGGGTGTTTGTAACTACCCATCACACGTCGCGCAACGAGCTGCTCCTCGAGGACTTCAAGCTCTACGGCGATCTGTGGAACCTGCCGGCGGGCCCGCTCTCGTTTGCGGTCGGCGTCGAGCATCGTAAGGAGGAGTACAAGGACGATCCTGACTCGCTCAACGTGACCTTCAGCACGATCGGATCAACGGACCTTCAGCCTTCCCGCGGAAACCGGGACGTTTGGTCCGCTTACGGCGAAATTCGCATCCCGGTGACCAGCCCAAGCTGGAACTTCCCCGGCGCGTATAGCTTCGAGATCGACGCGGCAGAGCGCTACGAGTACTTCAGTGATTTTGCTGACACGGAGACACCGAAAATCTCCATACGTTGGCAGCCACTCGACTCGAGCCTCACCCTCCGTGGAACCTACAGCGAAGCGTTCCACGCTCCATACCTGAACGAAGTGAGCCCGTCTGGTGCTGAGACGTTTCCGCAGGTCATTGATCCGTTCCATCCGGAGCAGGGCGGATTCCAAGTTCGTGAGCTCGTCGGCGGCAATCCGAACCTGAAACCGGAGAAAGCGTATGAATACACGTACGGTGTTATCTGGACCCCGAAATGGGTGAAGGGCCTCACCTTGGGTGCGGACTTCTTCCACCTTGATGAGCGCTCGATCGTCTCGCCATTGGGGCCGCAGGACATCCTGAACGCGAACTTCGAAAATGGCTCGTTCGCCGACCTCATCATTCGCGCACCCGATGGTACCCTCACTCAGATCAACGCGGAGACGTTCAACCTCGGAAAGCAAATTACCGAAGGCTACGACTTCGAGGCGATTTACCAGCTCGACACGTCGATTTTCGGCGGCGCGAACTGGGGCACGTTCACGATTACGGGGAACGCAACCTACCTGTCGCGGTTTGAGTTCCAGTTCACACCCGGCGGGCCGGAGTTCAACGAGACCGGTCAATACCTGACGTTCGGCAACCTGACGCACTGGAGAGGCTACGCCAGCCTGTTCTACGATCTCGGCGGCTTGGACACCGGTGTGACGGCACACTATCAGGGGCAGTACAGCGAAGACTTTGGTTTTGCGCTGACCGAGACTGGCAACCGCAAGGTGCGTGAGTGGCTCACCTTCGACGCGCTCATCTCCTACACGTTTAACCTGCCGTGCGAAGAGCAGCAGCCGGTCGCCGGCTACGCCAAGGACGGCGGTAAGAACGTGAAGATGCACGACGGCAAGGACAAGAACGTGGCGCCCGTCGCAACGGCCTGCAATCCGTGCGGTTGGAGAGCTTGGCTCAACGGCACCACGGTTACGGTCGGCATGAACAACGTGTTCGACCAGGATCCGCCGTTCGTTGCCTCCTCGTTCGAGAACGGCTACGACGAATCGAGCAGCGACGTCAAAGGCCGCTTCTGGTACGTCTCGCTGAAGAAGCGCTTCTAAATTAGGTCGTAAACCGCAGCTTACAGCGGCCGGGTCCGGAAACGGGCCCGGCCGTTTGCTTTTGCTAGATTGGCGCGGTTGCGCGGGGACAAGTCGGGACAACAGTCTTAGAAGTCAATGCTCGACGGGCGCAAAATCGTCGTTGTGATGCCGGCGTATAACGCCGCGAACACATTGCAGCGGACCTACGACGAGGTCATAGCGCACACGGTCGTGGACGAAGTGATCATCGTCGATGACGCAAGCGCCGACGAGACGGTTGCGATCGCCCGCACATTTCCGCGCGCGCATGTCGAGGTGCATGCGCGAAATAGCGGCTACGGCGCAAACCAGAAGACCTGCTACCGGATCGCGCTAGCGGCCGGCGCTGATATCGTGATCATGATTCATCCCGACTATCAGTACACACCGAAGCTGATCCCAGCCGTCGCCTCGCTGCTGACGAGCGGCTTGTACGAATGCGTTCTCGCATCGCGGATTCTGGGCGGTGGAGCAATAAAGGGCGGAATGCCTTGGTGGAAGTACCTTGCAAATCGCGTGCTGACACTCTGCGAAAACGTGCTCACCGGCGCAAAGCTGTCGGAGTATCACACCGGTTACCGGGCATTCACTGCCGACCTGCTCAGGCGGCTCCCTTTCGAGCGAAATGACGACGGCTTCGCATTTGATAACGAGATTCTCGCTCAGATCATCTGGCTCGGTGCGCCGATTGCGGAGGTTACGTGTCCCGCCAAGTACTTGCCCGAATCGTCGTCGATCGGTTTTTGGAGCAGCGTTCGTTACGGGTTAGCCTGCCTCATCACAGGTGTTCGCTTCCGTTTCGCGCGCTGGGGCATTGTGCCGCCGTTAGCCTGATCCGTCGATGGCACGGCAGCCGCAGCCGAATGCCAATCGCTCCGTCAGTTGGGGCGCCGTTTTGATCGCCGTTGTTATCGGCGCCGCGGTGGCGTTGGTGTTCGGTCAAACGCTGCGCCACGGGTTTATCAACTTCGATGACGGAGCCTACGTGTATCAGAATCCTGAGGTAAACGCGGGGCTGACCGGCCATGGAATCTGGTGGGCGTTGACGCAGCCACATGCGCGGAACTGGCACCCTCTGACAACGCTGTCCCATATGCTCGACTGCGAACTCTTCGGGTTGAACCCCGGCGGACATCACCTCACGAACGTGATCCTTCATGCCTCAACCGCCGTTCTGCTCTTTTGCGTTCTCAGACGAATGACGAAGACGCTGTGGCAGAGCGCGTTCGTGGCAGCGGTTTTTGCGATAC
>CADDYX010000157.1 GCA_902810735.1 Verrucomicrobiota bacterium
GCGCAGATCCGGTTGATTGCCGGACTGGGGAATCCCGGCGCCGAGTACGAGCGCACCCGGCACAACATCGGCTTCGCTGTGCTCGATCGCCTAGCGCGCGATCTCGGCGCGCAATGGCAGCATTCCGCAAAGTGGGATGCGGTCTGGGCGAAGCCTGGCGAGCTGTTGCTCGTGAAGCCGTGGAGCTACATGAATCGCAGCGGATTCCCGCTCGTCGCGATCGCGAACTTCTACACGATTGCGCCGCAGGAAATGCTCGTCGTGCTCGACGACACCGCGCTGCCGGTCGGTCGTTTGCGTTTGCGCCTGGACGGCAGCGCTGGCGGACATAACGGCCTGGACTCAGTGATCATGCAGCTGGGGACCGAACAAGTTCCGCGGCTACGAATTGGAGTTGGTACACCGCCCGCCGGTGGCAGCGTCGATTACGTGCTTGGCGATTTTTTTGAGGAAGAACGCTCGGTCATTGACGGAGCCGTTACGCGCGCAGTGGAAGCGATCAAATGGGCAATTGACAATGGCGTCGTTTCCGCGATGAACACGTTCAACAAAAACCCGGAGACATGAAGAACCGCTACGAAGCATTGCTCGTCCTGAACACGCAGGGGAGGGAGGACACGGTGAAGGACGTCGTCGATCGTCTGGAATCAGAGTTCCAGAAGGAAGGCGCCGAAATCGAGCAGGTGCAGAAGATGGATAAGCGGCAGTTCTCCTACGTTGCCGGCGAGCTCGACGCGGGCTACTACGTGAACTTCGTATTCCATGCGGATTCGCAGTTGATCACGAAGCTGCGGTCGAAGTTCAAGCTCGATCCCGAGGTTTACCGGCAGCATTACCAGAAGCTCCGGCCGAAGAGCGAGCGGCAGCCGAAAAAAGTCGCCGAGGCCAAGTAGCTCCGCTAGAACTGGCGCATGGCCAGCTTCAACAAAGTCATCCTTGTCGGCAATCTCACGCGCGACCCAGAGGTCCGTTATACGCCGAAAGGCAGCGCCGTCGCCGATATTGGGCTTGCGGTGAATCGCATCTACAGCACCGAGTCCGGCGAGAAGCGCGAGGAAGTGACGTTCGTCGACGTGACGCTGTGGGGCCGCACGGCTGAGATCGCCGGCGAGTATTTGAAGAAAGGTCGCCCGGTGCTGATTGAAGGTCGTCTGCAAATGGACACGTGGGACGACAAACAATCTGGTCAGAAGCGCAGCAAGCTCAAAGTGGTGGCTGAATCGATGCAGTTGCTCGGCAGCCGACAGGGCGCTGGTGGTGCCGAAATGGACGAGCCCTCTGGCGGCGGACGACCTGCTGGACGCGCAGCTCCACCGCCCAAACCGGGGCCGTCTGAGCCGGACGACGACGAGATTCCGTTCTGAAAAGGTAGCGTTGTTGTCCCAGGCACCACCTGTGCCGCGCGGATGCTGATAGAAGCGTCTCGACATCATGACTGCGACCGAAGCGTGCATCGCGCTCAACATGCTGCCCACGATGGGTCCGGTCCGGCTCCGGAAACTGCTCGAGGTATTCGGCTCGCCCGACGCGATCCTTTCGGCGCGTGGCAGCGCGTTACGCGCGGTGGATGGCATTGGACGCGAGGTGGCCGAACAGATCAGCAATTGGCAGAACCTTGTCGACCTTTCGGGCGAACTTCAGCGCATCCGCGACTTCGGAGCGAAGGTGATCACCGGCGATTCGTCGGATTACCCGCGCCTGCTGCGGGAGATCCATTCGCCGCCGATCGTGCTGTACGTCTGGGGTGAGCTGACCGAGCGCGACCAACATGCGATCGGCGTCATCGGCGCGCGACGAACGACGCATTACGGCACCGAGTCTGCGAAGAAGCTGTCTTATCAACTCGCCTACGCGGGATTAACGGTGATTAGCGGATTGGCGCGCGGGATCGACACTGCCGCACACCAGGGAGCGCTTGCTGCCAAAGGTCGCACGATCGCAGTCATCGGCTCCGGGTTGATGAAGCTCTATCCGCCGGAAAACGCCGCGCTCGCCGAAAAAATCCGCAATGGAAATGGCGCGGTGGTGTCGGAGTTCTCGATGGAAATTGAGCCGGACCGCCAGACGTTCCCGATGCGGAATCGCATCATCAGCGGCTGGAGCCACGGTATTCTGATTGTTGAGGCGGGCTTGAACAGCGGCGCGTTGATCACGGCGTCGCAGGCGCTCGAACAAGGCCGCACCGTTTACGCCGTGCCCGGCCACATCAACGCGCCGAGTGCGCAAGGTTCTAATCGCCTCATCCAGCAAGGGGCGAAGCTGGTGATGGAAGCGAGCGACATTCTCGACGATCTAGAGATTTTGCTGCCGGACGCAAAACCTGCGCCGGAAGCCGCCGCTCGCCCGCTGCCGGAGATGAGCGAGGACGAGCGCGGCGTTTACGATGCAATCGAGGCGACGGAGACTTCTATCGATGAGATCGCGGCCAAGTCTCAGTTGCCAAGCTCAACCGTCTCTTCTACGCTCCTGCGCCTCGAACTGAAGCGCCTGGTAAAACAATTGCCAGGAAAATACTTCGTGAAGCTGGCCTAAGCTCGCCCGCAATGTGCTGCCAGTTCAGGTTCGACTGGCCCCCGAACAGAGAATGCCCAAGTCACTTGTCATTGCTGAAAAGCCCAGCGTCGCAGCCGACATCTCGCGCGCGCTGAAGGTGCCGAAGCACGGCGACCATTTTGAGAACGACGAATACGTCGTCACGTCTGCCGTCGGCCATCTCGTCGAGCTCGAAATGCCCGAGGACATCGACAAGAAAAAATATGGCTTCTGGCGGCTCGAGACGCTGCCGATCATTCCGGAAAAGTTTGGCCTGAAGCCGATCTCCGATTCGAAGAGCCGTTTCGATCAGATCAAGAAGCTGCTTGCACGAAAGGACATTGATCAGGTGATCAATGCCTGCGATGCAGGCCGCGAAGGCGAGCTAATCTTCGACAACATTTACCGGCTGACGAAATGCAAGCTGCCGGTGAAACGCGCCTGGATGCAGACGATGACGACCGACGGCATTCGGACCGCGTTCACCAGATTGCGCGATGGCTCGGAAATGGAAGGCCTAGCGAGCGCGGCGCGTTCACGAAGCGAGAGCGATTGGCTGATCGGCATCAACGGCACACGTGCGATCACAAAGCGAATGTTCGGCTCGCGCGGTCGCAATGTGGCGACGGTCGGTCGCGTGCAGACGCCGACCCTCGCCTTGGTCTACGCGCGCGAGGAAGAGATTCGGAATTTCCAGCCGCGCAGTTACTGGCGTGTCGTTGCGCAATTCGAAATTTCCAACGGCACCTACGAGGGAGCTTTTCAACGTCGCGACTTCAAAAAAGCAGACGAACATGACCGCGCTGATCGCATTTGGGACAAAACGCTGGCCGATGCGGTGCTTGCCGCTTGCGACGGAAAACCGTTCGCGTCCGTCAGCGAAGAGAAAAAGTCGTCAACGCAGGCGTCTCCTCGACTCTACGACCTGACGACTTTACAGCGCGAGGCGAATAATCGCTTCGGCCTGTCAGCTCGCCGAACCTTGCAAATTGCGCAGGCGCTTTACGAGCGGCACAAGGTGATCACCTATCCGCGGACCGACTCGCGCGCGCTGCCCGAGGATTACATCGAGACCTGTCGCGACACGCTCGCGAAGCTGCCGGGCGATCTCGCTCCGCACGCGCACACGGTTCTCCAACACGGCTGGGTGCGACCGAACAAGCGCATCTTCAACAACGCGCAGATCTCCGACCATTTCGCGATCATCCCGACGGCAACCGAACCAAAGCACCTCGACGAAATGGAAACGCGCGTCTACGACATGATCGCGCGGCGGTTCGTGGCGGCGTTCTTCCCGGCCGCAGAATACGACGTGACGACGCGCATCAGCACGGTCGCTGCGACTTACGACTTCAAGACGGAAGGCAAGGTGCTGACTTCAGCGGGTTGGCTGGCCGTCTACGGCAAGACCGCGGTCGATGACGATGCAGCGGCGCTGGCGGCGATAACGCCCGCGGATAATGCGCAGGCAAAAACAGTGTCGGCCGAGCTCGAAAACGAAGCGACGAAACCGCCGCCGCGCTACACCGAAGCAACGCTGCTCACCGCGATGGAGAGCGCCGGCAAACTGGTGGAAGACGAAGATCTCGCCGAAGCGATGAAAGAGCGCGGGCTTGGCACACCAGCGACGCGCGCGGAAATCATCGATGGATTGATCAACCAGAAGTACCTGGAGCGGCAACAGCGCGAGCTCGTGCCGACGATGAAGGCCGAATCACTCCTTCAATTTCTCTCCGCCGTTCACGCCGACGCGCTGACCAAACCCGACATGACCGGCGAGTGGGAATACAAGCTGCGTCAGATGGAGCACGGCAAGTTCCCGCGCGACGCGTTCATGTCGGAGATCGTCGACGTGACGAAACGCATCGTTGATCGCACGAAGAAGTTTGAGGAACACCACGCCGATTCGCGCGAAACCGATATCGTTTCACCGACGGACGGGAAACCGCTCGTCGAGACGCTGCGCGGCTACAAATCGCAAGACGGCACGCTGATGATTTACAAGGTGATGAGCGGGCGCAAGATCACCGAAGAGGAAGTCCGCGAGCTGGTCGCCAATAACGAAATCGGGCCGCTCGACGGCTTTGTTTCCAAGACCGGCACGCGTTTCCCGGCCAAGATCCGGCTCGTGGACGACGAGAAGAAACCTGGATCGAAAAAAGCGGAGCTCGATTTCGGCAACAAAGTCGATGTCGACGCACTGGAACCTTTCTGGACTGATCCGCAGACTGGTGCGGAGTTGTGTGAGGCTCCGACGAGCTACATTCTGCGTCAGCGCGAAGGCGACGGCTGGAAAGAAGCATTCAAGGTCGGCCGCTTGATGTGCCAGAAGCCGGTCACGCGAGAGCAGGCGATCCAACTCGTCGAGCAGGGCAAAACCGAGCTCATTCAAGGCTTCACATCCAAGAAGGGGCGGCCATTTGACGCCTTCCTGGTGCGACACGGCGGCAAGATCAGCTGGGAGTTTCCGCCGCGAAAGCCGCGTGAAGGCGCAGGGAAAAACGGCAACGGTGCTGCTCGGCCGCCGCGCAAGCCGAAACCGCCACTCGATCTGACAAAGGCGGTCAAGCTAAGCGAAAGCAAAGTTCACGACGGCGACCTGTATCAGACCGAAGATGCCTTCGTCGTTGCCAAACCGCAGCCGGACGGTTCTCCGCGCGTCGTGTTCGAGCTCAAACGCAATCTCTGCGGCCGCGAAATTCCCGCGGAAGAAGCAGAGCGGTTGGTCGAGCTTGGGAAAACCGGCTTGATCGACGGATTCGTGTCGAAACGCGGCTCAAACTTCAGCGCGTATCTGAAGCTCGCGAAAGACAAGAAGAAAGCCGAGTTCGAGTTTCCGCCGCGCTGACGCGACACGTTGCGCGTTTAGATTCCGCGGCGCTCGAAATTATTTACGCAGCCGCCGTTGACGCCACAATACGTTGTGTGGTATTCCGCACCACGACACTATGCGTTGTCCGAAGTGCGGGTTTCGTGACGATAAAGTCATCGACTCGCGCCAGTCACGTGACGGTTCCAGTATTCGCCGCCGGCGCGTCTGCCTGCAATGTGCATTTCGCTTCACGACCTACGAGGAGATTGAGCGCTCGGACATTCGCGTGATTAAACGCGATCGCACGCACGAGATTTTCGACCGGCGCAAGCTTGCGAACAGCCTGGCGAAAGCGTGCGAAAAACGGCCAGTCAGCCTCGTCACGCTCGAACAGGCGGTCGACGATATTATCCACGAGCTGGAAACCAACGGGCGCGAAATCAACTCGGCTGAGATCGGCACGAAGGTGCTCTCGAAATTGCGCGACATCGATGAGGTCGCGTATCTGCGCTACGCATCCGTGCACCGGCGCTTCGAAGAGATCGAAGATTTCATGGAAGAAGTGCGTGCGCTCGGCCGCCGAGTGAAAACAAACGCGGCGCAGCGCGAGCTCTTTCCGCCGGCCGAACAGCCGGCAAATCATGGTCGCGTTTAAGGAAGAATTTCCCTATCTCCGGTGCGACTCGGGGCAGTTGTTCGAGTTCGACCAGAAATGGCTGCACGCCGCAATCACACGCGCTGCCGATAAAGCGGGATACCCGAGCTGGTGGCTGACGGATCACGTGACAGAAAGCATCGCGTTTTACCTGCGGCTTAGAAACGACGAACCGGTCGTGCCGTTCAGCCAATTGTCCCAGACCGTCCGCTACGTGCTGCAGGTGATCGGATACAACGAAATCGTGCCGCACTTCGAGCCGGCGCCGCCGCCGGTCTCGCTCTCGCTTTTCGAAATCGCTGAGGAAGCGGGCGCGGGATACGAACTCGCGTTCTTTGACACGTTGGAAAAACGGATCGCCACGCTGGTCAGCACCGGAGTCGACACCGTTCACCTCGTCGGGCTGCATGCGTGCGTGAAGCATCTGCATGGCGCAAAAGCCTGGACGCGCGCGTGCGATGCGCTGCGCGAGGAAATCGTCTGTTTTGTGCGCGAGAAACTCGCCGGGAACGATCTCGCGCAACTGAATTGCTGCCTGCGGTAGCCGCTCGCGCGATGACGATTTTCGAGAAAATCGCGCGACATGAGATTCCGGCGAAGATCGTGCACGAAGACGACGACGTGATCGCGTTCCGCGATGTGAACCCGCAGGCCCCGGTCCACGTGCTGATCGTGCCAAAGCGTGTGATCCCGCGCCTCGCTGAAGCGACCGAGGCGGATGCCCAGCTGCTCGGAAAGTTGCTCGTTGCGGCGCGGGATGTAGCGCAGCAGC
>CADDYX010000158.1 GCA_902810735.1 Verrucomicrobiota bacterium
CACCGCCCCGCCGGGCGAGGTGGTCTATGAAGCGGTTTATGCCGAGGGCGAACACGAACTGGAGCGGAACAGCCTCGAGCTCGCGCTTTCCGGATTGGCCGCTGGGCTCTCGATGGGATTCTCCATCGTGGCGGAGGCGCTCATCCAAATCCACCTCCCCGCTGCGAAGTGGACGCCGTTGCTGACGCCGCTCGGTTACAGCCTGGGGTTCGTCATCGTCATTCTTGGCCGGCAGCAACTGTTTACGAAAAACACGCTCACCGTCATCCTGCCGCTGCTGCGGGAAAAGAAGCTCGCGATCCTCGGCAATGTTGCGCGGCTTTGGTTGATCGTGCTCGGCGCGAATCTGCTCGGTGCGTTTGCTTTCGCCTGGCTGGTCGGCAACTCGAACGCGTTCTCGCCCGATGCGCGGGCGGAGTTTGCGCGCATCGCGCAGGCTGCCATTCAGCCGGATTTCTCGTCTCTCGTCGTGCGCGGAACAGTCGCCGGCTGGTTGATTGCGCTCATGGTCTGGCTGCTGCCATTTGCCGAATCGGCCCGACTCTGGGTCATCATCATTCTCGCGTATGCCGTTGGCCTGGCGCAGCTGCCGCACATCATTGCCGGCAGCGTGGAAACTTTTTACCTGGTCAGCACAGGCGCACTTTCCATCGGCGACTGCCTGGGCCGTTACCTGATCCCGGTGTTGTTAGGCAACGTCCTCGGCGGCGTCGCACTCGTTGCGGTCGGTGCGCACGCCGAGTTTTTCGAAGCGGAACGCGGAACGAAATCGTTGCGATGAATCTGCTCTACGGCGAGATCATCGCTATTAGTGAAGAACACGGGATAATGGTGGGACGCGTTCGTGTTGGCGGAGTCATCCGGTCTGTCCCGCTTGAATTAGTCGCGAGCGTGGCGTGCGGTGATAAGGTCCTGGTGTGCGATGGTGTTGCCATCAGCAAAGTGGAGGAGCAATGTAACGATGTGTCTGGCGATTCCGGGAAAGTTGCTTGAGATCAGCACTGACGTCCACGGCGTACGCATGGGCCGGGCGAACTTTGGTGGAATTGTGAAGCAGGTTTGTCTCGAATACACGCCTGAAGTCGAGACCGGCGATTACGTGCTCGTCCATGTCGGCTTTGCCTTGAGCAAAGTGGATGAAGCCGAAGCGGAGCGCACCTACGCCGCGCTTCAGCAGCTCGATCAGCTCGGAGAACTCGACACGCCCGATGTGCTTGAGCCTAGCGAATCCGACCACGCTTTCTTCAACAGTTCTTCCTGATGAAATATCTCGACGAATATCGTGACGAAGAACTGGCACGAAAAATCGTCGATGAAATCCGGCGTATCACAACGCGGCCATGGGTGCTGATGGAAGTCTGCGGCGGACAGACCCACAGCATCGTGAAGTATGGGATCGATCGATTGCTGCCGAACGCGATCGAGTTGGTACATGGCCCCGGTTGTCCGGTTTGCGTAACATCGCTTGAGATGATCGACAAGGCGCACGCCATCGCGCAGCGCCCGGACGTGATCTTTTGCTCCTTCGGCGACATGCTGCGCGTGCCTGGCTCTGAATGCGATTTGCTCGTGCTGAAATCGCGCGGCGCAGATATTCGCATCGTCTATTCGCCTATCGATTGCCTGAAGATCGCGCGGGCCAATCCCGACAAGAAAGTCGTCTTCTTCGCGATCGGCTTTGAAACGACCGCGCCGAGTAATGCGATGGCTGTCTTTCAGGCGAAGAAGCAAGGCATCGCGAATTTTTCCGTGCTCGTTTCGCACGTGCTCGTCCCGCCATCGATTGCATCGATTCTGCAATCGCCGCTCAATCGCGTGCAAGGATTCCTCGGCCCCGGCCACGTCTGCACGGTGATGGGTTATCGCGAATACGAGCCGCTCGCCGAGCGTTTCAAAGTGCCGATCGTGATCACCGGTTTCGAGCCGCTCGATATTCTGGAAGGCGTGCTCATGACGATTCGCCAGCTCGAAGCCGGCAGTTGGCGCGTCGAGAATCAATACCCGCGGGTGGTGAATCGCGAGGGCAATCGCGTGGCGCAGGATCTCGTCAACAAGGTTTTCGAAGTCTGCGACCGGAAATGGCGCGGCGTCGGCTCGATTCCGAAAAGCGGCTACAAGCTGCGCTACGATTTCAAGGAGCACGACGCCGAGCGCATTTTCGAGGTGAAAGAAATCGACACTCAAGAACCAGCACGCTGCATCAGCGGTCTTGTGTTGCGCGGCGTAAAGAAGCCGCACGACTGCGCGTGCTTTGGCAAGGAATGCACGCCGGAGCATCCGTTCGGTGCGACGATGGTTTCGGCGGAAGGCGCCTGCGCCGCCTACTATGCTTACGGCCGGCACCTGGAAGCGAACCCGCAAACCGCGGATGTCGCATGACTCCGCTCGCGGAAACGGCCGCAACGCCTAACGAGTCTTTCCGGGACAAGATACTGCGCAAATGCGGCGAAAGCGTGGAGATGAAGGAGAAATTCTTCACCAAATACGCTGAGCAGATCGAAGCGCTCAGTCGCGAAATGGCGGGGCGTTTCGCGCAAGGGCACAAGCTACTCACGATGGGGAATGGCGGCAGCCTGTGCGATGCCCTGCATTTTGCGGTCGAGTTCACGCATCCGATCATCGAAAAGCGCGCCGCCTTTCCGGCCGTTTCGCTCATGACCGACATCGCGACCATGACTGCGGTCGGCAACGACTCCGATTTTTCGCACATCTTCGTCGATCAACTGCGTTTGTTAGGCAACGCGGGCGACATGGTTCTGGCCGTGAGCACGAGCGGCAAATCGCCTAACGAGATATACGCGCTCGAAGCCGCGCGGGAAAGGCAGATGCTCACGATCGCTTGGGCGGGTAAAGACGGCGGACGTTTTCCCGACATCGCGGATTACTGCTTCATCGTCCCCTCCTACAGCATTCATCGCATTCAGGAAGTGCACGCCACACTCGTGCACGTGCTCTGGGATTTGATTCACATCGCGCTCGGAGCCGAAGATGTCATCTGAGGTGGGGCTGCTCGGCGCGAGCTGTCCCATCCCGATCACCAACTACAAAGAAATTGTGCTCGCCCACGGCAGTGGCGGGAAGCTGAGTCAGCAGTTGATCGAAAAGATGATTCTGCCGCAGTTCCGGAATGATCTGCTCGAGCCACTGCACGACGGCGCCATCTTCTCGTTAGGCAAGCAGCGGCTGGCCTTCAGTACTGATTCGTATGTCGTCAGTCCGATCTTTTTCCCCGGCGGCGACATCGGCAAGCTGGCCGTGCACGGCACGGTCAACGATCTCGCCATGTGCGGCGCGCGTCCGCTCTATCTTTCCGCGGCTTTCATTTTGGAAGAAGGGCTGCCGATGGATGATTTCTGGCGCGTCGTGCAATCCATGCAGGAAGCTGCGGCGGCGGCGGGAGTCCAGCTCGTGACCGGTGACACGAAAGTGGTCGATCGCGGCAAGGCCGATAAGATCTTCATCAACACGTCGGGGATCGGCGTAATCCCGGACGGCGTGAACATCCAGCCGAGGAACGCGCGCGTCGGTGATCGCATTATCGTCAGCGGTCCAATCGCCGTGCACGGGATCGCCATTATGTCGGTGCGCGAAGGCCTTGAGTTTGAAAGTGAAATTGCGAGCGATACAGCGCCGCTCAACGGCCTCGTCGAAGCGATGCTGCGTTCGGAGGCGGACATTCACGTGCTGCGCGATCCGACCCGCGGCGGTGTCACCAGCGCGTTGAGTGAGATTGCGCACAGCGCCGCTGTCGGAATCGAACTGGAGGAAGCGCGCATCCCGATCACGGAGGAAGTACGCGGCGCGTGTGAGATTCTCGGCCTCGACCCGCTTTACGTCGCGAACGAAGGAAAACTGCTCGCGATTGTCGCCGCGGAGCATGCGGACGAATTGCTGGGCCTGATGCGTGAGCACTCGTTAGGCCGGGAATCCGCCATCATTGGCGGCGTGGTGGCGGAACATCCCGGCTTCGTGACCATGAAAACGCGCGTGGGCGGCCGACGCGTCGTCGACATGCTCTCGGGAGAACAATTGCCGCGCATCTGCTGACGACACGTCACGCGCGTTGGCTGCGGACGTTTCGGTTGAATAGCTTTCCGATTGGGGCGCCGCCGAGCAGTGGCAGGACGAAGAGGTTCGCCACGATGTCGATGATGCAGCCGGCCAGGACGAGGAGACCGAAACGCTGCGTCGGCGGAAAGTTCGAGAGAACGAAAATCCCGAAGCCGACGGCGATCACGACATCGGAGTAAACGATCCCGCGCCATTGTTCTTGGCGTCCGGCGATCCAGGCGTCCCAGCCCTTCTTTCCCTGGCGCTGGGCGCGGCGCACACCGAAGACGAGATGAATCATCGAGTCGATCGCGATGCCGATGCAGACGTTTGTGGCCGGCGACGAGATGACATCCATCGGCACATGCAGCCAGCCGATCCCGCCGAGCAACGACAATGGCACCAGGCTGAGACTGACGATCATGGCGAGCGCGCCGCGAATCGAGCGGGCAACCACCACTGCGATGACAATGAAGAAGACGTTCAGCCAGACGAGGCCCTCGACCAGACTCGATGCGACCAGGTGCGCGAGCCGGCCCTGCAAATAATAGATGCCGCCGACGAGCGAGACCTTGAATCCATGCTTACGCGCGATGCCGCGAAGCTCATCGACAACCTCGACACGATGCTCTTCCCGTCCCGCTTCGATCATGCGCAAAAGAAAGACGGCTTCCGTGCGATCGCGGGTCACGAAACTGTCGGCAATGCGCGCGTGTTTCGGCTCCGACATGATCTGCAAAAGCTTTTCGTAACTGAGGAAAAACGAGAACGGCGCGCGATCGCCTTCGGCCAGGAGCGTCGGCAACGAGATGACCGCGCCGACGTTCTTGTTCTCTTCCAGCGCATGCTGCAGCGACCACATGTCTGCAAAGGCGGCATCGGTGTTGAGTTTGCTCTTGTCCGCGGCGGAGACAACGAGGGTGAGCGGATTGGAGCCGCCGCTGCGGTCCACGTATTCGAGGCCTTCACGCAACTGCTCATGCGGTTTGAAATAATCGAGCAGGCTCGGATCGGTGTTGATCTTCGTCAGGCCAAAAGCGAGAGCGCCGGTGATCAAAATTGCGCCTAACGAAAGCAAGCCGAAGCGGCGCGACCAGAATGCGGGTGGCGGTTCAGCTTCGACCAGCTTGCTCTCCCGCGGCACCGCGACACGCAGAAACGGCGGATACATGAGATACGCGCAGATCAAAGCGACCACCGTCCCGAGCACGCCGCCAAACCCGAGCTCGCGCAGCGGCTTTGCCTGCACGATCAGCAAACTCGCGAAGCCAAGTGAGGCGCAAACCATCGACCAGAAAGACGCAGGAAACGTCATCCGGCGCGCGGCCGCGGCGAGATCGCGCGAATCTTTGCCCTTCCTGCTCGCAAGCGTCTGCCAGTTGAAGGTCATGTAAACGAGATGCGAGAGGGCCACGACGAAGACGATCGTCCCGAGGTTGACCGTCAAAACGCCGATCTTTTTTCCGAAGAACGACTGCAGGAGGAGTGTGAGCAAAACTGCGCTCGTACAGGTGGCGAGCATCCCGAGCAGGATGCGCACGGAGCGAAACATCGCCGCCATCGTCACACCGAAGAGAACGAACGCCGTCAGGCTGAATGCGACGAAATCATGCGCGAGATTGCGGCGAATCATCTCCACCACGTAGGGCGCGCCGGCCATGTGAATCCGAAAATCCTCGGCGTCGAATTCGTGCATGATTTGCTCGAGGCGTGTGACGGTTTTGCCGGTCTCCTTTCCTTCGACGAAGACGATGATATTGCTCGACTTCCGATCTGGCGCGATGAGCAGGCGGCTCCAGAACGGACTCGCCGCTGCATCCTCGAAATTCTTGGGTCCGACAGTCAGGCTCTTGACCTTGCCGACCGAATCGAGCGACTCGATCTCGCGCGTCAGTTTCTCGATGCGCGCCAGGTAGCGCGGCGAGGAAATGTCGCGCGACGAGACCGCCAGGATCAGTTCGGGTGGCGACGGAAAGAGCCGGTCAATTTTTTGTGATTGCCGAAACTCAGGATCACTGGTGGAGAAGAAGAAATTTTCATCGACGACCGG
The DNA here is from genome assembly GCA_902810735.1 of Verrucomicrobiota bacterium. Classification (GTDB taxonomy): domain Bacteria; phylum Verrucomicrobiota; class Verrucomicrobiia; order Chthoniobacterales; family UBA10450; genus CADDYX01. Next base: position 6,101 of record CADDYX010000158.1, read on the forward strand.
CTTGAGATCGACGAATGCCGCCACCAGCCCGAGCAAGACGAGCGTCAGCGCCACCATCCACCAGTGCAGGCCGAACGAATGGAGGTTTCTCTTCATCAACGCTGCGCCGTTTCGTTCGGAGCTGCGCTCTTGCACAGCGGCGGACCGATCACTGACGACGTCCAGGCGCTAATTGTCTAGCGACCGGCCGGAGGCGGCGGTGTGGGATTTGGCGGCAGCGGCTCGGGCGCCGGAACAGGCGACGGCGGCGCAGGAGCGGGTGGCGCTGGACGCGGCGGGGCAGGCGACTGATTCTGCGTCAGGGTCGCTGGCGTCATTCTGCTCCGAAAAACGGCGCTACTTTACCGTCAGGTTAACAGGGAAGCGCTGCGTTTTGCCGTTCTTCGCAACACAGTAGGCCTTGTAGTTGCCGTGCTTCAACGTGGTCTGAAACGTCTTCGTCTCATCCGGAGAAAGCGCGAAGATGAAACTGCGATCGATGTCCTCCCCCTGAATTTCGAAATTCCGCTTCTCTTTCGCGGTGTTCTTGACCACGAACGCCGTCTTTCCGGGTGGCAGACTCTTCGGCATATCGATTCCGCGCTCGGTAAGGCTCACGTTCACCCGCCGCGCGTCCTTGTCAGGCGTGAGCGTTTCGACCACCGCATCAGCGGCTT
>CADDYX010000159.1 GCA_902810735.1 Verrucomicrobiota bacterium
GTCGGGACGCGCGCCGTTGATCTCGTCGGCGGTCTTCTGCGCGTTCGCTTCCGTGCGGCTCACGCATGCAACGCGAGCCCCCTCACCGGCGAGACGCAGCGCGATCGCGTGTCCGATGCCGCGTCCCGCGCCAGTGACAATTGCCGTCTGATCTTGAAATCTCATCAGCTTCTCGCGTTCGGATCTTCCGACCAAATCGCGCACTCGTTGCCGCTCGGCTCGACGAAATGGAAACGGCGCCCGCCGGGAAAGGAAAAGATCTCCGCAGTGATTTTGCCGCCGAGCTCGACGACACGCCGGTGAACCTCCTCCAGCTGCGGATGATAAAAAACGACCAGTGCGCCGCCCGAGGCGAGCGTCGATGCCCCGTCGCCGCGCGCGAAGCCGCCGGCAATCCGCCCGTCTTCAAAGGACGTGTAGTCCGGGCCGAAGTCCGTGAATTTCCAGCCGAACAACTGCTCGAAAAACCTGCGTGTCGCGCTCACATCGCGTGCCTGGAATTCGATGTAGTCGATTTTGTTCTCTGCACTCATCGCGTCGCTCTTATCGCTGAACTTGAATCCACCGCTCCGTTTTCGCGCTGCGTTGGATCGCGTCAAGCACTCGCTGGTTGCGGAGGCCGTCGGCAAAATCCGGGCGAATGCGTTTCCGCGCAACGATTGCACTGACAAAGTCTGCGACGGTGTGCACGAACGTATGTTCATAGCCGAGCAAATGACCGGGCGGCCACCAGCGCGCGATGTACGGGTGCGATGCCTCGGTCGCGATGATTTCGCGGAAACCGCGCGTTCGCTGCGGGTCGTCGGCGGAATAGAAGCGGAGGCGGTTCATCTTCTCGAGATCGAATACGAGCGAGCCGCGGCTGCCATTGATCTCGAAACTGAGCTGGTTCTTGCGGCCGTGGGCGAAACGTGTCGCCTCGAGATTCAGCATCGCGCCATTGCTGAAGCGGCCGATCACGCTGGCGGCGTCGTCGACATCGACGCGAGCACCGCGGCGTCGTTTGACAAACGTGTCGGTGACCGCCGAGACCTCCGTTATTTCGCCAACGATAAAACGCGCGAGGTCGACGATGTGCGCGCCGAGGTCTCCGAGTGCACCGCTGCCGGCGACGCGCGATTGCAGACGCCAGACAACGGGAAAATTCGAGTCGGCAATCCAGTCCTGCGCGTACCGTGCGCGAAAATGGTAAATCCGATCCCCGAGTTCTCCGCGCTCGATCATTTCACGCGCGAGCGCGATCGCCGGCACCCGGCGGTAGTTGTGGCAGACCATGTTCGGCACATGCGCGCGCTTCACCGCTGCAACCATTTGGACCGCTTCCGAGACATCGCGCGCGAGCGGCTTTTCGCAGAGCACAGCTTTCCCGGATTGGGCGGCGGCGATCGCGATTTCGGCATGCGAATCGTTCGGCGTGCAGATGTCGATGATATCGATCTCGGGATCCGCAATCACATCACGCCAGTCGATCGCGCTGGTCTCCCACCCGAGCTTTTTCGCAGCGGCGCGGACGTAACGCCGATCACGTCCGCAGATGGTTTTCATCCGCACGTCGGCGTGGAGGTCGAAGAAGCGCGGCGCCTGTCGCCACGCGTTGGAATGTGCGCGGCCCATAAAATTGTAGCCGATCAGGCCGATAACAAGCGTTCGTCGGGTAGGCATGGCGCGCGGAACGGTATTAAGTGAGCGCGTGCGCACCACTCAAGGTGAAACACCGTCGCCGCTCGTCTGGCTGAACCTCGTCTGCCTCGACGCGCCGCTCGTTGCGGTGACATGGCAGGCGATCTTCGCACGTGCGTTGTCGGTCAAAATCACAGTGTCGATGCGGGCGGCGCTGTTCTTCACCGCATGGGCAATTTACCTGCTCGATCGCGTGGGCGATTCGTTCAACGGGCGCGACGGCGCGCCGCTCTCGTTGCGGCAACGATTCGCCCGCGATCACCGCGCCTGGTTTGTTGTCGCTGTTGTTGTCGCCGCAATCGCGGACGCTGTCGCTGTTCCGCAGCTCGATCGCGAAACGCTGATTGGCGGCGCCGCGCTCGGAGCGGCGTCCGCAATCTATCTCGCGGTGAACCATTTCTTCAGCCGGTTCTGGCGCACAATGCCGGTGAAAGAGATCGCAATCGGCTTGTTGTTCGCGGCGGGCGTGCGCGCGTCCTTCGGTGAAGCGGGCGTGCCGCGTTTTGGACCTGCCGCGGTGATTTTCGCCGCGCTCTGCGCGTTGAACTGCATCAGCATCGCGTATTGGGAGCGTGATCTCGACGTCGCGCAGGGCCGCAGCTCGATCGCGACCGCCGCGCCGGGATTTTGGCCGCTGCCGCTCATCGGCTGCGCGGTTCTGACGGCAGTGGCGTTCATCTGCATGGCCGTTCTGCCGCTGCGCGCACCGCTCATCTGCGTCGCCGTTTCGTCGGCCCTGCTCGCGCTGCTGAACATTCGCCATTTTCGCGTTCAACCAGACGCGCGTACCGCGCTCGCCGATCTCGTGTTGCTAACGCCGCTGTGCGCGCTGCCGTTCGCGACGTGAGTTTCGATCGCGTCGCGGTGTTCTATGAGGCGCTCGAGACGATCGTCTTCGCGCGAGCACTGCAACGCGCGCGAACAGCATTCATCCCGCAGCTAGGCGACTGCGGGCACGTGCTGATCGGCGGCAGCGGCAACGGCCGCTTTCTCGCCGCGCTGCTGGCGACAAATCCGCGTGTGCGCGTCACGTGCATCGACGCGAGCGCAAAAATGATCGCGATGGCAAAGGAACGGATTGCGTCCGAGCAGCAGCTCGCGCGCGTCACGTTCATCAACGCCGATGTGCTCACGACGGAACTGCCGGCCGACTGTGACTTCATCGTGACGAACTTCTTCCTCGATTGTTTCGACGCTCAGCAGCTGCGCTGCACGGTTGATAGACTGGCCTGCGCCGCGAGCAAAAACGCGCAATGGATCGTCGCAGAGTTCGCGCTGCCACCGCGCGGTGTCGTGCGTGCCGCCGCGCGGCTGCTCGTGAGGCTGATGTATCTGTTCTTCCGGCTCGCCACCGGGATCACGGCTAATCGGCTGCCGAGCTACCAGGCGCTCCTTCGCGTGAACGGCTTCAGGCGAGTAACGGCGCGAAGATTCTTCGCCGGAATGGTGGTGTCGGAACTCTGGCGGCGCAGCTAGCTGACGCGGTTCGCACGTTCGCGCCGCGCGCGCTTAATTCGGCGGACGAGCCAGATCACACCGGCGAACGCCAGCACCCACGGCGCGAAAAACGCGAGCGCGACGCCGATCATGCGCACGCTCCACATCAACGCGGCGGCGCCTTGCGCGATTGTCCGTCGCAGCGTCGCGAGCAAGCCGGTATTCTGCGAGACAATGTTGCCCTGGCTGTAGACCTGGATCGAGACGTCGGCCGGCGCGTTCTGCTCGTCGATCTGCGCATTGGGGCGGTCCTGTCGCGTGACGCTGACATTTTCGACCCGGCCTAACGAGTCGAGCGACTTCATGAGCGCGTTGTAATTCTTCATGGGAACGCGCACTGAGATGTTCGCGACTTCGCGCCCGTCGGGATCGCGCGAGAACGACGAGCTGCGGATGCGGCCGGCGTTCTTCTCCGAAAGCGTTCGGACTTGCTTCGTTCGATCATTTACGTCGCCAGCGCGGATGCTGAGTGACGTCTGCTGCAACGCCTGCTCCTGTTCGTCCCGCGAAAGGCTGATGTTCAGCTCCACTTTGTCGCGCTCGGTTTTGGCGTTTTCCGACATCCCTTCACCGCCGCGTGCGACGCGCTCGGTTTGCACTTGGAAATTCTCGACGCGTCCCATCGTTTTCGTCTTCGCAATCACGTCATCGCTCTCTTCCGGCGCGATTAACATGCTGACGCGCGCAGACACGCGGCCGGAGTTATCGCGATCGAGAGTCGCGTTCGTGATCTGCACCTCGCGCGATGCGAGCGCCTTGATGTCGTTGTAGGTCTTCTCGACTTCCGGCGTGAAGAGCGCGAGCTGCGCCCGCTCCTTGAGCAGGAACGCCGCCGGAATGTCCATGTCCTTTTCGGCGAGCTGGATCGTGACGGTCGCGAACTGCACCTGCGCATCCATGTATTTGAGTTCACCCTGCATCTTCTCGATCTCCTCGCGCACGCGCCCGAGCTCCTTCTCGACCGCGAGCAGGTCGTTGATGTCGTCGCTCTTCCGCTTCAAAACTTCGAGCAGCCGTTGCTCCATCGCGCGCGCGTTCTTCAGCCGTGCATCAGTGTCGAAATACTGCTTCGTCACATCTTCGGTGGTGAGCGACTGATTCTTCAGCTCGCCGACGCCGCGCAGTTTGCCCAGAAATCGATCGAGGTTTTCTGGCAACACTTTAACCACGAGCTCGCCGCGGAGCTTTCCGTTCTCCTGCTTATCGGAGTTCGTCGTCGCGACGTAACCGCGATCCTCGGCCGCGAATCCGGTGATCTTCTGCACGGCTTCATCGAAGCTGCGCACTTCGAGATCGACTTGGGCGTTGCGGACGAGCTTGCGATTGTCGGTGATTCGAGCGGGAGCCGGCGATGCTTCGGCGTCTGCCGCCGCGGCAACGTCGACGGACTCCTGAGTTTTCGAATTATCCTTCTTCGCGTCAGCGACTGCGCGTTCCGTCCGTAAGGAGTTTACGGTGCTCGCTTCTGCAGCGACGTCGCGGTCAGCTGTCTCGACTTGCAAACGTGCCGCAGGTGCAGCCGCAGCCTCTATTCCTGATGCTGAACCTGTCGCAGCTTTGGCCGGGCGATTCGTCGATCGGCTCGCTAACGCGACGGGCGGCGGTGGCGCTGCTTTCGGCGCAACGGCCGACGCGACATACTCCTGACGCGATGACGCGCCGTTCCCCTCGCCTGTGATCATTCGCCCCGTTTGCACGAGCGCGAGGAGCACGGCCGCGATGGCTGCGATTTGGGTCGCCCGCGAGCGCATCGCGATCACGACGAAACGCATCATACCTGGCCCGCGATCCGGCACGCGGTCGCGGAATGCGGCGAGCGTCCGCTGTTCGAATTTCAGGTCCGGTTTCGCTTCCTCAAACGTGTCGTTCAGCATTGTGTTCATCAGTTGGTGCTCCCTGTGCAGTTGCCGGCATTCCGCGCATTCGACGAGATGCATGTGCAGTTCGTGTCGCTCGGCTTCGCTCAGCTGCTCGTGCAGGTCCGCCGCGAGCAGCTCATCGATCTGGTCATGAATTGTCGTCATACTTCAGCTCATTGCGGCGAGCGCCGGCTTCAGTTCTTTGCGCAACGCGCCGAGCGCGCGACCGAGAATTCCACGCAATGCGCCATTCGTTAGGCCGAGCGTTTGCTCGATCGTCGCGTAGTCCATTTGTTCGAGATAACGCAGTGCCACCGCGCTGCGATGCAGCTCCGGTAAGGTCGCCAGCGCCGAGCGCACTTGCGCGTGCCGCTCGGCATTGTCCGGCTCGATCTCGGCGGCGAGCTGATTCAAGTCGTCGTCAAGCGGCACGCTTCGGCGCCGCCGCAAGATGTCGTGCGCGCGATGACGCGCGATCGATCCGAGCCACGCCGGAAATTTCTCCGGATCGCGCACGCGCCAGCGCGATTTCCACGCTTTAACGAACGCATCCTGCACCGCGTCCTCCGCTTCCTCGCGATTCTGCAAAATGCCGTAAGCGATCGCGAACAGCGGCCGGCTAATCGTGCGGATCATCGTTTCAAAAGCGTCGCGATCGCCTGCGATGGCGGCCCGGTAGATCTGGCGTTCGGCTGAGTCCATCACTGCAATCACCAGCCTAGACGCGCGAACTTGCTAATCCGCGCGAAAAATCTTTTGCGCGGTCATCCTGAGCGAAGCGAAGGACCTCGCAAACGTTGTGAGCGCTCGGCGAACACGACGCGTTCTCAACCGTCTGTGAGATCCCTCGCTGCCGCTCGGCAAGACGTCGCTTACCGAAAAATCGACACCACGTCGCCGACGCTGACCAGTTCCTTGATCCGCGCCGCGTCCCAGTTCGCGGTGCGAATGCAGCCGTGGCTCGCCGCGCGACCGATCGTTTCCGGCTGGTTTGTGCCGTGGATGCCGACGTGCGGTTTATTCAAGCCCATCCAGAGAATGCCGACCGGATTGCGCGGGCCGGGCGGCAGGTTGAACGCGTCGGTCGTTTGCACACCATGCTGGAGAACGCCTTCGTCATGCCGGAACGTCGGCAGCTCGGCAATGCCGAGGATTTTCCACATTCCGATCGGCGCCGGCAGCGTCGTCGATCCGGGGGTGATCGGGAACTCCGCAACGAGCTGCTTCTCGTCGTAAATGAGAAGGAAGCGCTCCTTCGTGTCGATGTAGATCTTGCGCTTCGCGTACGCAGGATTAGCGGGGATAAAGCGCTGCCGCAGGTCTTCAATCTTGAACGGCAGCACGTTCGGCACCTTCAGCGTGTCGCCCGGCTTCAGCTCTTCCATTTTTAGCTGCGGATTCAGCTTCGTGATGTAGTCCTGCGCGGAATGAAATCGCTCCGCGACGAGCTCGAGGAGCGATCCATATTTCAGGGCTTTCAATTTCGCCTGCTCGCTCGGTTTCGAAGGCTCGGGGCCGACGAAATTCATCGCCTCGGGCGGAATCGTCCACGTCGTGAATGTCTCGGGCACCTGATCGAGGAGCCAGGAATCGACCGAGCCGTTCGGCGGCATTCCGTGCGCCTTTTTGTAATGGAGCAGCGCCTTGCGAAAGAACTCGCCCATTTTGCCGTCGATCTTTCCCGGCCCGAAGTCGCTGTTATCGAGAAAAATCTGGAG
>CADDYX010000160.1 GCA_902810735.1 Verrucomicrobiota bacterium
TCTGGCTGGTCGCACCGACGTTTCATCCCGCCGGGTTTTTCGTGCACTGGCTCGATCTCACAATCTTTTTAGCGCTCGGTGGATGCTGGTTCAGCTTCTTCTGTCATTTTCTTAGTCAGGAAACGCTGCTCCCGCCGGAATGGAGGCAACATGGCTGAGCAGGCGATCGCGAAGCCGGACTACGAAACGCGCGATGCGAGCGTCCGGCTCGTAGTCTGGTTCGCCGTTATCCTCGTTATTTCGGCCATCATCATTCATCTCGCGCTCGCGGGGCTCTATAAATTTTTCCAAGCGCAGCATCCCTCGCCCGATCCGCCGTCGCGGATCGCATTCGGCGTGCAGATGCTCGCGCCGCCACCCCAGCTGCAAACCAATCCGCAGGTCGATCTCGCGAAGTTCACCGCGGAGGAAAACGAAAAGCTCAACAGCTACGGCTGGCGTGATCGCGGGCAGGGTGTGATCCGCATCCCGATCAACCGCGCGATGGATCTCATCGCGCAACGCGGACTGCCGACGCGCGGCCCCGGCACAAACAACTCGAGCGGCATTACCCCCGAACAACTGCAGGATCAGAAAGCCGCGGCGACGAACCGATGAAGACGCTGCTCATTCTCTTGCTCAGTCTAACGAATGCATTCGCGCAGACGGCGGATCAGCAAATCGCCGCACGCGCCGGCCTCGAGCAGGAGCTCAATGCGCAGGTTCCGCTCGATGCTGTTTTTCGCGATGAGCACGGCAATGCGGTGAAGCTCGGAACGTTTTTTGCAAACGGGAAGCCGGTGATTCTTGCACTCGCTTACTACGAATGTCCGAATCTTTGCACGCTCGTGCTCAACGGCCTGCTGCAAACGGCGCAGGACCTGAAGTTCGATGCCGGCAAACAGTACGACATCGTGGTGGTGAGCTTCGATCCGCGCGAAAGGCCGGCCCTCGCCGCAGCGAAAAAACAGACCTACATCGAACGCTACGGCCGGGCGGGGACTGCGCACGGCTGGCATTTTCTGACCGGCGAAAAAACGGCGATCGATCGCCTAGCGAGTAGTGTCGGCTACCGATTTTCGTATGGCGAGGCGACGCGCCAGTTTGCCCATCCCAGCGCCATCATGGTGCTGACGCCGGCCGGCAAAGTCGCGCGTTACTTTCCCGGCATCGAATACCCGCCGCGCGAGGTGCGGCTTGCATTAATCGATGCCTCCCAGGAGCGGATTGGTTCGCTGGCGGACCGCGTTTTCCTGCTCTGCTTTCACTACAATCCCGCGACCGGAAAATATGGGCTGCTCATTATACGCGTGATGCAGTTTGCCGGGATCGGCAGCGCCGTTGCGCTCGGCGCCTACATCGTCATCAACCTGCGACGCGATCGTCGCTTCGCCTCCTGAGATGCGCACGTTCTTTAACTCGCTCTTCCCGCCGCAAGCCTCCAATCTCGCGCCGAAAGTCGACGCGATTTACTTCGCGCTCCTCGGGCTTTGCGGTTTTGTCGCGTTGCTCGTCTGCCTCGCGATCCTTTTCTTTTGCGTCCGCTACCGACGCGGCTCGGGCGCGGATCGCACCCCACCAAAATGGCGCCAGCGTCCATTCGAGCTCGCCTGGACGATTACGCCGTTTTTTATTTTTCTCGGGCTCTTCTTCTGGGCCGCGGAAGTTTTCTTCGGGATGTCGCGCCCGCCGCGGAATGCGACCGAGATCTACATCGTCGGCAAACAGTGGATGTGGAAAATCCAGCACCCCGACGGCCGGCGCGAGATCAACGAGCTGCACATTCCAATCGGGCAGCCGGTGAAGTTGATCATGACCTCGGAGGACGTGATTCACGATTTCTTCATCCCCGGTTTTCGCAACAAACAGGACGTCGTGCCGGGTCGATATACGACTGAATGGTTCACACCGACGAAGGCGGGCAGCTATCATCTTTTCTGCGCGCAATACTGCGGAACGAATCACTCGCGCATGGTCGGCAATATCTACGTGATGGAACCGGCGGAGCATGCAAAATGGCTGGCCGGACAACCGGCGCCGGATTCGTTAATCGCAGCCGGCGAGCGCGCCTTTCGTAACCGTGGCTGCAGCGGTTGTCATGCGCCGAACGCGGCGATTCGGGCGCCGTTGCTCGATGGAATCTACGGCAAACAGGTGCCGTTGTCCGACAGCTCGCTCGTAACGGCGGACGATCAATACCTCCGCAATTCCATCCTCTTGCCTAACAAACAGATCGCCGCCGGTTACGAGCCGATTATGCCGACCTTCCAGGGCCAAATCGACGAGCAGGAGCTGAACGCGATCATCGCGTACCTGAAGTCGCTATGGGAAGGAGACGTGCGATGACGACGGCAACGTTGCAGGCCGAACCGCAGCCAGTTGCACGCGTCGCGCGCACCTATCTCAACGAGCGCACCACGATCGCTTCATGGCTGCTCACGACCGATCACAAACGAATCGCGCTCCTCTACATGGTCTCGATCACGCTCTTCTTCCTCATCGGTGGAGCGGCGGCCACGTTGATGCGGCTCGAATTGTTGACGCCGCAAGGTGACCTGGTCGCGTCGGATACCTACAACAAACTGTTCACGATCCACGGCGTCGTGATGGTTTGGTTTTTTCTCATTCCGTCCATCCCGACTGTGCTCGGGAATTTCCTCCTGCCGATGATGATCGGAGCGCGCGATGTCGCGTTTCCGAAGATCAATCTCGCGAGCTGGTACCTCTTCATGGGCGGCGGCGCCTTCGCTGTTTTTTCCATCCTGAGCGGCGGCGTCGATACCGGGTGGACGTTTTACACACCGTACAGCAGCACCTATGCGAACGGCCATGTCATCGCGATGGCGACCGGCATTTTCATCGCCGGCTTCGGTTCGATCGCCACCGGATTGAACTTCATCGTCACGACACACAAAATGCGCGCGCCGGGGATGACCTGGATGAAGCTGCCGCTGTTCGTCTGGTCGCTTTATACGACGAGCATCATCCTCGTCCTCGCCACGCCGGTGCTGGCGATAACGCTCGCGCTTATGGCCCTGGAGCGCGCGTTCGGCGTCGGCATTTTCAACCCCTCGTTAGGCGGCGATCCGCTCCTCTTCCAGCATCTCTTCTGGTTCTACTCGCATCCCGCGGTTTACATCATGATCCTGCCGGGGATGGGCGTGGTCAGCGAGTTGATCACCTGCTTCGCGCGCAAGAAAATCTTCGGTTACCAATTCGTCGCCGCGGCCAGCGTCGCGATCGCCGTCCTCGGCTTTCTGGTTTGGGGACATCACATGTTCGTCTCCAGCCAATCGATCTATGCCGGAATGATTTTCAGCGTGCTCAGCTTCATGGTCGCAATCCCGAGCGCGATCAAAGTCTTCAACTGGACCGCCACGCTCTACAAAGGCTCGATCTCCTTTCACACGCCGATGCTTTATGCGCTCGGCTTCATCGGACTCTTCACCATCGGCGGCTTGACCGGGCTCTTCCTCGCCTCGCTCGCAGTCGACGTGCACGTGCACGACACCTACTTCGTGATCGCGCATTTCCATTACATCATGGTCGGCGGAATGGTGATGGCCTATCTCGGCGCGCTCCATTTTTGGTGGCCGAAGATCACTGGCCGCATGTATCCCGAGTGGCTGGCGAAACTGGCCGCGCTCTCCATCTTCGCCGGCTTTAACCTGACCTTCTTTCCGCAATTCATTCTCGGTTACCTCGGAATGCCGCGGCGCTATCACGTCTATGCGCCGGAGTTTCAGGTGCTCAATGTTCTTTCCACCGCCGGCGCGTCCATTCTCGCGCTCGGCTACTTTTTGCCGCTCGGCTATCTGCTTTGGTCCTGGAAGTACGGCAAAATCGCCGGCCCAAATCCCTGGCGCGCGACCGGTCTGGAATGGACCACGCCATCGCCGCCGCCGAAGGACAACTTCGATACAACGCCGATTGTCACCGAGGGACCATACGAGTACGACCCGCGCGCGACCGAAGCAGAATTGAGAGCAGCACATGCCTGAAATCGCACTCGCACCAGTCGAGCACCAGTTCGAGAACGCCGAACAACAGCGTGAAGCCGCCACCATGGGGATGTGGGTTTTCCTCGCCACCGAAGCGCTCTTCTTCGGTGGGATGTTTCTCGGCTACACCGCCTATCGCACTTACTATCCAGAGGCGTTCGCCGAAGCGAGCAGGCACACGCTGGTCGCGTTCGGCTCGATCAATACCGCGGTCTTGCTCATCAGCAGCACCGTGATGGCTTTCGCGGTGCGCGCTGCGCGCATGAATCGGCGCGGACTGCTCAGCATACTGCTTCTCGTTACCGCCTCGTTAGGCACGGCCTTCCTTGTCATTAAAGGCTTCGAGTATGCGCGGGAAATCTCCGAAGGCCTGCTGCCCGGACCGAAGTTTCACATCGAAACGAGCGACCCTGTGCACGCCGAGATGTTCTTCTATCTCTATTGGCTGATGACCGGCGTGCACGCACTGCATGTCACGATTGGCGTCGCGCTGATTGGGTTCTTCGCTTTGCGCGCGTGGCTGTTCGATGCTTTCCGCGATCACGACACGCCGATCGACTTGTTAGGCCTTTACTGGCACTTCGTCGATGTTGTCTGGGTTTTTCTCTTTCCCCTCATTTACCTGGCCGGCCGGCACTCATGAACGAGATGCATCCCACCCCGCGCACCTACATTATTAACTGCGTTGCGTTGCTTGCGTTGCTCGGGCTTACCATCGCCGCTGCGTATTTGAATCTCGGGCCATTCAACACCGTCGTCGCGATGCTGATTTCGCTCGCAAAAGGCGGACTGATCGCCCTCTTCTTCATGCACCTGCGCTACAGCAAACCGCTCATCTGGATTTTTGCCGGCGCCGGCGTGTTCTGGCTCGGAATCATGCTCGTGCTCGCGCTCGGCGATTACCTGACGCGCGGCTGGCGCTGAACGATGCAGGCGAAGGAGCGAAGCTTTACGCGCAATGTTGCCGTGGCGGTTGGCATCGTCGCGCTGGCCGTCATTCTTCTCGTCCTTCTCTGGAACATCCTCGATGCGCTCCTCCTCATCTTTGCCGCGATCCTGCTCGCTGTATGGCTGCGAGGTCTCGCCGACTTTATCAGTGACAAGATGCGACTTCCGCCGGGCTGGTCGCTGGCGATTGTTGTCCTCCTGCTCAGTCTTGCTTTGACCGCGACTATCTGGTTGCTCGCGCCGCGCATCGCCGCGCAGACCGATCAGCTCTCGCAACGCCTGACGATATCCGCGCAACAACTGACGGGTGAAATCTCCCGCTACGAATGGGGCAAGCGCCTCCTCGAAAAGGCCCCGACGCTGATGCAACTGACCGGCCGCGGCAACATCGTCGGCCGCGTCACCGGGATTTTTTCGACCACCTTCGGTCTGATCGCCGACGTTGTCCTGGTTGCGTTCATCGGTCTTTATCTCGCGATTGATCCAACGGTTTATCTTCGCGGAACGGTGCGGCTTTTCCCGAAAACAAGCCGCGAGCGCATGACTGCCGTGCTGACGGAGATCGGAACCACACTGCGCCGTTGGTTGTTCGGCCGCATACTCTTGATGATCAGCAATGGCGTGCTGACGACCCTCGGTTTATGGCTGCTGCATGTGCCGCTCGCACTCACGCTCGGCGTCGTCGCCGGCCTGCTAAATTTCGTCCCGAACATCGGACCGATCGTCGCCGGAATCCCAGCGGTCCTGATTGCCTCGACGATCAGTCCGACGCACGCGCTTTACGTCCTGCTCCTTTACGTCTTCCTGCAAAATCTCGACGGCTACGTCTTCACGCCACTCGTGCAGGAGCGCACCGTTGCCCTACCGCCGGCGCTCACGATCGTCGCGCAATTGCTCTTCGGAGTGCTCGCCGGCGGCCTCGGCGTGCTGCTCGCCACACCGCTTACGGCTGCGACAGTGGTGCTCGTGCGCAGGCTTTATCTTGAGGACGTTCTCGGCGAAACCAGCGGATGAACTTGAGCCGCATCGCGATCCCGCTCGCCGCAATCGCGCTGAGCCTTCTTCTAACGAGCTGCGCCGGGAGCGGTCGGTCACGCGGCGGGCGTGAAGTCAGCCGTTACAGCCATCGCATGCACACTCGCTTTTACGAAGCGTGGACGCCGCCGGCTTCACTGTCTGCAGCGCGAGGCAAGATTTCAGTGCCTGTCGATATTCTGATCGATCGTGAGGGTCGCGTGCGCAGCTTCACACTCGCGCAACCGTCCGGCTATGCCGCCGTCGATGAGTCCATTCGGGAGGCAGGTGGTCGAGTAAGACGCGTCGCGCCCCCGCCGCAAACAGCGGCGATGGAAGAATTTCATCTGCGCATCTTCTTTGAGCTGGATGTGAAGCGCTAGCTCTCCGGGGCCGTCTCTTTGCGCGCTGGGTGCGTGGCGGTGAACCATTTCGCCACCAGCACATCGGTGGATGAATGCGCGATGATGGAACCGACGATCACGATCGCGATGAGATGGAAAAGGTGATCGGCCTCCGGGACCCCGGCTGTAAAAAGGAGGAGCCCGTAAATGACCGAGGCAAATCCCTTCGGACCAAACCAGGCGGCGGTGAGACGTTCGCGCCAATCAAGTTCGCTGCCCCAGAGCGCAAGCAACAGGGCCGCCGGCCGGGCGAGAACGAGCGCGAGAATGGCGAAGAAATAGCCGCCCAGATTTACGTCCGCGAAATATCGCGGCGCAATCATGGCGCCGAAGACGAGAATGGCCCCGAGCTTAAAG
>CADDYX010000161.1 GCA_902810735.1 Verrucomicrobiota bacterium
GAATATCGCCGGCGAAATCAGCAGGAACAAACGCGGCGGAAGCGCGCGTTTTGCGCAGCTGCGGCATGTAGCGCGGGTCTGCGAAAAAGGTGACTTCGCCTGCGGTCGCTTCGGAGAGCGATGCGGCGCCGGTGATTTGCTGCCGGGGATCGCCGTCCCGCAGCTCCCCGTTGGAAAGCTGCGCGAGTTCTCCCAGCGTGAACGCCACGATGGCTAGAGACTGGCGCGGACGGCGTCCAGCTGGCCCGCCGATCCGAGCTTCTCGTTCTTGTGCGCGATGAAGTCGGCGTAGGCCTGCATGAAAATTTTGCCAGGCGGCCGGAAGTCGAAATCAGCCGGTTTGTCGCGAAAGAACTCGCGATGCACGCGCATCCAGACCAGTCGTCCATCGGTGTCGATATTCACTTTCGTGACGCCGAGTTTCGCCGCGGGCAGGTATTCGTTCTCGTTCACGCCGCGCGCGCTCGGATCGAGCTTGCCGCCGGCGGCATTGATCCGCTGCACTTCTTCCACCGGGACGCTCGAGCTGCCGTGCATCACGATCGGCATGCCGGGAATCTTTTGCGAAATCGCTTCGATAACGTCGAATCGCAGCGACTGCTGACCTTTGAATTTATACGCACCGTGGCTGGTGCCGATCGCGGCGGCGAGCGAATCGCAGCCGGTCTGTTTTACGAACTCGACGGCTTCATCAGGATTAGTCAGGCACGCGTGGCCTTCATCCACTTTGATGTCTTCTTCCACGCCGCCGAGCATTCCAAGCTCCGCCTCCACGCTGATCCCTTTTGCGTGCGCGCGATCGACGACGCGTTTGGTGATCGCGACGTTCTCGGCGAATGGCTCATGGCTGGCGTCGATCATGACGGAGCTGTAGAACCCGGAATCGATGCAGTCGTAGCAGGTCTGCTCGTCGCCGTGGTCAAGGTGCACCGCGAAAATGGCTTCAGGAAAAATTTGCTCTGCGGTGCGAATGATCGCCTCCAGCATCCGTTTGTCCGTATAGCCGCGCGCACCTTTCGAGAGCTGGATGATAAAGGGCGCTTTGCTCTGCATGTTGCCGCGAAACAGACCCATCGTCTGTTCCAGGTTGTTGATGTTGTAAGCGCCGACAGCGAATTTTTTGTAGGCGACTTTGTAGAGCTGAGCGGTAGTGACAATCATAGCATTTGAATCACGACTTTGGCTTTCGGATTGCGGGCGAGCCTAATCGAAAATCCGAAATCGAAAATCCAAAATCCCCGCTAATGTCCGTTCGCGCTCGCCGGGAGTATCACGCTGACGGAAGTGCCGTGCGTGTCTGAATCGATATCGACGCGGCCGTTGTGGTCGAACACCGTCCGCTTCACGATCGGCAGGCCGAGCCCCATTCCGCGCGGCTTGGTTGTGCAAAAAGGCGAGAACACCTTTTCCTTTAATTCCGGCGCGATGCCTTTGCCGTTGTCCTGCACGGTAACGACGACTCCGCTCGCCTGTTCGCCCTGACGAATCGGCTTCGCCTCGAGTGTGATTCGCGGTTTCGGCTGCGCGAGTGCGGCTTCAGCGGCATTCGCAACCAAATGCGCAAACGCTTCCGTCAGCGCGGTCTCGTCGCCGAGCACTTTTGGCAGGTCCGGCGGCAAGGCGGTATCAATCGAGATACCGTTCTTCGCCACTCGCTCGCGCGCCAGCTCGATCGCGCGCTTCACCGGCTCGCGCACGTCAATCGGTTTCATCACCAGCTCTGATGGATGCGCGAAGTTGTTGATCTGCGTGATGATTTTGTCGAGCCGGTCGATCTCCTGCACCACGATCTCGTTGAATTCCTTGCGGAAATCGGGGTCATCGAACCGCTCTGGCAACAGCTGCGCAAAGGTCTTGATCGCGACGAGCGGATTGCGCACCTCGTGCGACATGCTGGCGGCGAGATCGGTCCAAAACGCGGCCCGCTCCACCAGCTCTTCCTTCTGTCGCAGATTTTCTTCGGCCGTTTTGTCGTGAATGACCGCGACCGCGCCGAGTGGCGTGCGCTGGTCGACCAGCCGTCGAGTTTCGACCGACAACGAACGCCGCGTACTTGGATCGACCCACTGGCGCGCGGGCAATGTGTCGCGGGATTCGAGCGTTTCGCGCAAGAACACCGCCAATCGCGCGGCGGATGTTTCGATGGGCTGGTTCAGGACGTCGGCCGCTGAGACGCCGAGAATTTCCTCCGCCGTCGGGTTGAACCAGCGCACGATTGCTTCTTCATCGGTCGCTACGATCCCCATCGGCACTGATTTCAACAGCGTCTCGGCGAGCGTTTTTTGCAGCGTGATTTCTTCGTAGAGCAGCGCGTTCTCGAGGACGGTCGAGACGTGCTCGGCCAGCAGCATCAATCCTTCGAGATCGGCGTAATCGAACGGCTGGCCCGTCACGCGATGGCCGAAAAACATCCAACCAATGATCCGACCCCGCGCGTGCAACGGCACGATCACCTCCGCGCCGAAGGTGTCGAGCGCGCGTCGCATGATCGCGCGGTCGGACTGCTCGGCAGTTTGCGCGAGATTGGGGCGGGCAATCAGGTGAGCGTGCAGCTCAAACCAGCGCACGAGAGGATCGCGGTCGCCGTATTCAACATCGGCGGTTTCCGGTAAACAGCGCAGCCCGGCGCGGAGCTTGTAGCGATCGCCTTGCCGCATGCGTGAAAAAATTCCGATGCGTCCAACGCCGGTCGCGTCCGCGACACCTTCGACGACTGTTGCAAGCAGCGCTTCCACGTTGTCAAAACGCCGGAACACGCGCGGAAATCGCAGCAATGGCATCGGTGCCTCACGTCGCGCTGACAGCGGTTCGAGCGGCTGCGTGCGAGTAGCGATCGCCAGCGGTGCCGCCTGTTCGCGCAGCGCTCGGTTCTCCTGCAGGACGCGCAGATGCTCGAATGCGCGCGTCACCAGCGCTTGCAGATGGCGACGATCGAGCTGCAGGTCTTCAGCTGCGTAGACGCCGCTTTGCTCCGCTTCGCGGAGCGGCTCGGAACGCAGGGTGCCGAGCGCGATAACCAGAACCTCCGGCCAGCTTTTTTGCACCTGGCTGAGCAGATCGACCGCTTCCTTGCCGCGGAGATCGAACACGAGCACGCCGGGGCTGGTCTGCTGCAGGACGGCGTCCAGCCGACCGGGATCGGCGACGTGCCGCAGCTCGCAGATCGAGCTGAGAAACGCCTTCGTGCGGCGGATCAGATCGGAATCCTGCGAATAGAGAACGCAGATCGGCGGGGGCGTCATGCCGCGACCTCCTCTTTGAAGCGCACCAGCGGGAGCAGGATGTGAAACGCCGTGCCTTTCGCCAGCTCGCTTTCCACCTCAATCTGGCCGCCGTGTTCCTCGATGATCCCATGCACAACGGAAAGCCCGAGGCCGGTGCCATAATCCTTCGTGGTAAAAAACGGGTCGAACACGTGCGGGATGTCCTCACTGCGAATGCCCTCGCCATTATCGCGGATCGTAATTCGCAATACTTCGTGCACATCGCCATTGCCATTCGAACTGGCCATAGCCGCGATCCAATCGTGCCCTCTCTGGATTTCCGTTGTCACCGTCAGCTCTCCGCCGCGTTGCATCGCGTCCATCGCATTCAGGAAAAAATTGAGGAACACCTGCTCCAGCTGGTCTGCATCGGCACGGATGGTATCCACATCGGCGCGCCAAAAACGAGCCAATTTGATTTCTTTCTGGTAAAGGCGGTGGCCTACAAGTTGTAACGACTTTTCCAGCACCTCGTGTACGTGCATCGGCTTGAGCAGCGGCTTTGCCGGGCGGGCGAACCGCAGCAGCTGGTTCACGAGCGAGTCGATCCGGTCGATTTCGTGCCCGATCAGCGACGAAAATGTCTCGCGGAAATCCGAATCCTGATAGCGCTCCGGCAGCAGCTGCGCGAACGTTTTGATCGAGACGAGCGGGTTTTTGATCTCGTGTGCCATGCCGGCGGACAACGTGCCGAGGCTCGCCAGGCGATCACTCCGCCGGATCTGCATCTCGAGCCGCCGCAGCGCGGTGACGTCGGTAAGAACGATCAGCGCGCCGAGCATCTGTTCGTGTTCACCGCGAAAGATCGAGCTGCTCGCGCGAACAATGACGTTGCGACCGCCCGAGCGGATCACGACCTCGCTGTTCTCCTGCCGCTCGCCGCTGCGCAGGGTCTCACGCAACATGTCGCGAATCGCGGTGGGAAGTCGCGCCAGCGGTTGATCGATCATTTCGGCCGGATCGAACCCGGTGATCTGCCCCGCTTCATTGTTGAAGACGGTGATATGCTCGTCCGCATCCGCGGCAATGACGCCGGTGGTCAGGTTCGCAAGCAGCGTCTCGTTGTAGATGCGGGCGTTCTGGACGGCGGTGAATAGAACGGCATTCTCCAATGCGACCGCGAGCTGTCCGCACAACACCTGAAGCGCGTTTTGCTCAACACTGCCGTAGATCCGGCCGGAGACGCGCGGTCCGAGCAGCATCACGCCGGCAAGTTGTTCGCGGGAAAAAATGCCGAGGGCGGCAGCGATGTGCAGCGACTCCATGAAAGCGACTACCTCATCGATTTCGGGCGTCCGGCGGATGCGGTGCAATTCATCGAGCACAACTGGCTCTGGTCGCGCCTGGAGCTGCTTGATCAACGGTCCATCGCGCCTGAGCACCAGGCGCGTAAACCGGTCGTCACTGCGCACATTCGCGTATCGGCACGCAAAACCGTCTTTCGCGCCGACGAAAATCGCTACCGCATCCGTGCCCACGGCTTCCGCGATTGTGCTGGCAAAGCGCGCGAGTAACTCATCAACCGTCGCGACGGAGCGCAAGATCGCGGTCGCGCGGTTCATCGTCTCGCGAAAATCCAACCCGCGCGTGCCGACAAACAGGCGGTTCGCCAGCGCTTGCGAAATGCCGCGCGCCGGTGCCATTGCAAACGCAACAGTCAACGCAGCGATCAGGTGTGCGATCGACCGCGCCTCGTGGATCATCGGTCGCAGGGCGGCCGATGCGAGCCACCACACGCCGAGGTAAAGCGCGATCAGGTACAGCCCGAGAATCAGGTAAGAAATTGCGCGCCGGAGGAACGAGCCAATTTCCAGAATCTTGCGTGTCGCAATCCCGTAAGCGACCAGCACACTGAACAAGACGACCCGGAACGGAGCGAACCAGAGCAGCTTCGATGGTTCGACGAAGAACCTCAGCACCTGGTAGAGCAGGAGAGTCAGCGCAAGAATTCCGACCGCTCCGACAAGAATAAACGCGAGCTCCGCCTGATCCCGCCCGGAAGTGTTGCGCAAGTCCCGGCTTGAACTCACGACGAGCGCGATCGTCGCCGCCGCGAAGTACAGCGCGAAAAGATATATGCCGCCGCCGTAGTGCGGCACGGGGCCAATGCCGCCGTTGAAAACGGTTGCGCGCATTGAGACGCCGATGATGAAAAACGGCGTGTGGCACAGCGCCACGACCACTCCGGTGCCAGCAATCCACCACCGTCCGCGGCGAGCGATCTCGCCCCAGCTTGCAGTGCCGTATTTCACCGACAGCCGCAGGAAATTGAGCATCGCGAGGACCGCCGCGCCCGCCGTGTACGATTCGCGAATCGCGATCGTCGCTAAGCTTCGATCGCTGGTTCCAAGCGAAACGTAGAGTGCAGCCAGCCAGACGAGGGCAACGATCGAGAGCAGGAAGAAACACTGGTTGGCTTTGCGCCGCGCGTTCGCGTACAGAACGATCACACCGAGCGCAAGCTGCGCGACGACTGCGACGAGAATCGGAAGGGTCGCGCTAGTTATCCACACAGGTCCGAAACCATCTGAGATTCGCGGTCGTGCCGATCTTTGCTCACGCTATCCGTTCGACAATCAGACTGCTGTTACCGCCGCCGAGACCGCGAACGTTGATCAGCACGGTCGAGATTCTCTGCCGCCGCGAGCGGTGCGGCACGTAGTCGAGGTCGCAGCGAGGATCAGGCACCTCGTAGTTCGCGGTTTGCGGGATCGTGTTGTGCCGAAACGCCAGACCACACGCGATCACCTGCAGCGGGCCAGCGGCGGAGAGCGGATTCCCAGTTACGCCCTTAATTGAGCTAATCGGAATGCGGTAGGCGCGTTCGCCAAAAACACGTTTGATCATGTCCGTTTCCACGATGTCGAGCGCGGGATGGCCGGCGCCGTGCGCACAGATGTAGTCGATGTCTTCGATGCCTTTCCCAGCGGTCTGCAACGCGTTGCGCATCGTCTGGCCGAGCCCAAACACCTCGTCGGTCGAATAGTCATCGCCCTGCGTTGCGTAGCCGGAGATTTCCAGATAGGGCGTTGCTCCGCGCGCGATTGCGCATTCGTATTCTTCCAGCACCAGAATGCCTGCGCCTTCGGCGATCACGCCGGTATCGCGTTGGCGATCGAAAGGGCGACTCGCCCGCTGCGGTGAATCGTTGCGCGTCGAACTCAATCCGGCCGTTGTAAAGCTCGCCATCGTCACTGGCGTAATCGCAGCGTCCGTGCCGCCGGCGATCGCGAGATCGGCTTCGCCGCGACGAATCATGCTGGCTGCGGAGGCGATCGCATCGAGGCCGGAGGGACACGCGGAAGAGATCGTGCTCGCGCGTGCCGAGATGCCCAGCGCCATCGTGAGCACGTGGGTTGCAGCTTGCGGCTGCCCGTCAATCACTCCCGCCCTAACCC
>CADDYX010000162.1 GCA_902810735.1 Verrucomicrobiota bacterium
TGCCCAGATAACCGAGAATGAATTGAGGGAAGAAGGTCAGATTGAAGCCGAGGAAAATGATGATCGCACTCATCCGCGCGAGCCGCTCGGGATACATGCGGCCGCTGATTTTCGGCCACCAGAAATGGAGCGCGCCTAGATACGCCATCACCATTCCGCCGACCATGATGTAGTGGAAGTGCGCGATAACGAAGTAGGTGTCGTGCACGTGCACGTCGACCGCGAGTGAGGCGAGGAACAGACCGGTCAGGCCGCCAATCGTGAAAAGGCCAATGAAGCCGAGCGCGTAGAGCATCGGCGTCGCGAACCAGATTGAGCCTTTGTAGAGCGTCGCGGTCCAGTTGAACACTTTGATCGCGCTCGGAATCGCGACCATGAAGCTGAGCACGCTGAAAATCATGCCCGCGTAAATCGACTGGCTGCTCACGAACATGTGATGTCCCCAGACGAGAAAGCCGAGCACGCCAATCGCGACGCTCGCGTAAGCGACGAAGTGGTAACCAAAGATCGGCCGCCGCGCGAAGCACGGGATCAGTTCGCTGACCACGCCCATTCCCGGCAAAATCATGATGTAAACCGCGGGGTGGGAGTAGAACCAGAAGAGGTGCTGAAAGAGCAGCGGATCGCCACCAATCGCGGGATTGAAAATGCCGACGCCGAACGCGCGTTCGAGAGCCATCAGCGCAAGCGTCATCGCCAGCACCGGCGTGGCGAGCACGAGGATGATGCTGGTTGTGTAGAGGGACCAGACGAAGAGCGGCAGCCGCGACCACGTCATTCCCGGCGCGCGCATCTTGTGCGTCGTGACGATGAAGTTGAGGCCGGTCAGAATCGAGCCGAAGCCGGCGATGAAAATTCCGGTGGCCATCGCAATGACATGACCGTTCGCGTAGGTGCTGCTGTACGGCGTGTAGAACGTCCAGCCGGTATCGACGCCGCCAGTCACGATCGAAAAAATCGCGAACGCGCCGCCAGCCATAAAGAGATACCAGCTGAGCAAGTTCAGCTTCGGAAACGCGACGTCGCGCGCGCCGAGCATCATTGGTAGGCAAAAATTTCCGAGCACGGTCGGGATCGACGGGATGAGAAAGAACCAAACCATCACCACGCCGTGAATCGTGAAGAGCTTGTTGTAAGTCTCGGAGGTGACGAGATCACCCTGCGGGGTGAGCAATTCCAGCCGCATCAATGTCGCCGCCGCGCCGCCAACGAAAAAGAAGAGCGTAATCGACACCATGTAGAGCAGCGCGATCCGCTTGTGATCGGTCGTGAGCAGCCATGACGAGATCGTCTGCCGCACGTTCAAGTAGGTCGGCTTTTCGCGCGCGAGTGGCTGCGGGGCGGCTTGTAAGGTCGCGGTCGTCATCGTTTGCGTTTCTCCGCGTTCGCACGGCCCAGCGGTCCGTCCATACCAGTTGTGCGCGGCGGTAGGGCGCGACCGCCGGGCGCGCCGTCCCACGGCGTCCAGACATACGGCCAATTTTCGAGATCGCTAACCAGCCCCGCGCGAACTGGATTGGACCTGATATAGTCTTCTTTCTCGCGCAGGCTCTCATCATGCCTCAACCGATGATCGAAGAAGTCGCGTTGCCATCTGATCGCTAGCCTCTTGGCCGTGATCTCCTTCCACTGAGCGATAATTCTCCGCATCACGGTCTCGGGCGGAAAACTGACGAGGAAATGCACATGATCCGGCATCAATACCGCCAGCCTAACGAACCAATCGCCCCGCTCGTTTCGGAACTGAATGCTCTCGAATAGCTGGCCTACGATGTCTCGGTGGCAGAACTGGTTTTTGCCGCGTGGCACTGCACAAATCGTGACGAACCAAACCGCGTCTTCTGGATGCAGCCAGAGCGGAATGTCGTGCGGAAGTTTCTTGCGTCGTGACAGCCGCGGCGCGCCCAGCGGTCGCGCCCTACCATCTGCTTGCGTCGCTGGTAGGGACGGACCGCCGGGCCGTCCGCGTCCGTCGCGTTCGCTGCTCACGGCGACTCCTTTCCGCCTGACGACTTCAGGTACGCGATGATTGCGTTCAGCTCGTCTTCGCTAATCTGGCCTTGATACGTCGGCATCACCGGCGCGAAACCGGCCGCGACTTGCTTGTTCGGTAAAAGAATCGAATCGCGAATGTATTGCTCGTCCGCAGTGACGAACGTGCCGTCGGCAAGCGGCACACGTTTGCCGTAGATGCCGTCGAGCAACGGCGCATGAATCGTCGAGTTCACTTCGTGACAGCCGCTGCAGCCGCGCATGTGAAAGGCGCGTTCTCCTTCTGCCACCAGCGAGTCGGGCGCCGGTTGACTGGCGAGCCATTTGGCGTGCTCTGCCGGTTCCATCACGTAAACCCAGCCGGTCATCTTCGAGTGGTCCGTCCCGCAGTATTGCGAACAGAAGAGATGATATTTCCCCGGCTTCGTCGGCGTGAACCACTCGGTCGTGTAGCGACCCGGCACGACATCCTGCTTGTTGCGAAAGTCCGGGATGAAAACGTCGTGAATCACGTCCTGCGATGTCATGATCAACTTCACCGGATGGCCAACCGGCACGTGGATTTCGTTGATCTCTCGGCGGCCGTCGGCGTGCTGCACTTTCCACATCCATTGTTTGCCGACGACGTAGATCTCGGTCGCGTCGGCGGGTGGGCGCGACATGCCGAAGAAAACTTCCGCGGCCCAGAAAAACAGTCCGAGAAAAATGATCATCGGAATCACCGTCCAGGTGATTTCCAGACGAATCGGTGAGCCTTTCGGCGGCGTGCGATCGGCGCGCGAGCCACGTCGATAACGAATGCAGAACCAGACAATCGCCACGCAAACGCCGAACGCGACAAACCCGCAGAGCGCGAGAAGCGCGAAGTAAATGTGATCGACCTCCGGCGCGAGGTTCGATGCGCTCGTCGGGAAGAGTGAATTGAAGAACGTCCGCATCTTAGAAAGCGAGCCGACGTTCGCGGAAGACGTTCAGCACGATGTAAGCGCCGACTGCGAGTGCAGTTGCGAGACCGGCGAACTGCATCACGCGCGTAATCAGCAAACCGTAGCGACCGGTCTGCGGATTATAATGAAAGCAGAGCAGGAAAACGCGATCGGCTAACGAGCCGATGTGCTCCCGCGACGCCTCAATCAACGCCAGCCGCACGTCGCGAGGCGGATACTCGATTCCAGGAAAGTAGCGCGCGATTCTTCCTTGCGGTGTCAGCACCATGATCGCGCTCGGATGCGCGAATTGCCGCGTCGCCTCGTCGTACGCGAAATGGTAACCGACCGCATCCGCAACCTGCGCGATCGAATTCTTATCGCCGACGAGAAAGTGCCATCCATCTGCCGCGCCGGCGCGACCGTAGCGTTCGATGTAAATTTGCTTCTTCGCCGCGGCGAGCGCCGGTTGTTCGTGGGGATCGAAGCTGACGACAACGATCTCGTAGTCCTTGCCAGCGTCGAATTTCAGTTCGTGCGCGGTTTGCAGAATCCCGTTGAGCACGAGCGTGCAAAGATTCGGACATTCGTAGTAAGCGAGCGCGAGAATTACCGGCTTCCCACCGAAGTAACTCCCGAGCTCGACGCTGCGCCCATGCTCATCGCGAAACCGGGCGTGTAATGGAACGTGTGCGTTCAGCTTTTGCTCGAGGCCGGCACGCGCGGCGATTTGTTCCTGCGGAGTGGCGGCAAACGCACTCGTCAGGCAGATGAAAAAGAGCAGCGCGCACTTCATGGTCTTGGTGCGGTCGCCGCAGCCTTCTGCTGCTGCAGTTGTTCGGGCGTGATACCGCTGGAGTTGTTTATGCCAGGTCCGCGCGTCGGCAGTCCGCGTTGCGCAACCAAATCGATCGCGCGCTCGATCGGAATGCGCACGACGCCTCGCTGTTTGTCGATCCAGCCGTAGCTGTTCAGCTTTTGTTCTTCGCTCGCGCGGAACCGATCGAATTCCGCAACAGGATTGGGCTGCAATCGCGGCTCCGGTGCGACACTGCGCGGTTGCAGGACGATCCGCGACGGCGCATCCGGCGATGGATGTTGGCGTTTGAAGAGCACGAACAATCCGGCGAGCGCGAGATGAATCACAATCGCGCAGACGACAAGTCCGACCGCAAACCACACGACCGCGCGGACGTTTACGTCCCGCGGTTCGTAGCCAAGTCGTCGCGCGGCTTGCTCAGCCATGTCGCTTTACCTCCAGAAGTTCCGGCGCGATCAGCGGCCGCTGTTTCAACAAATAACAAAAGAGCGCGAACCAGAATCCGCCGATCGCAATCAGCTCTGTCACGTCGAGCCAGTGCACGAAGAATTGCCGGTGAAAGCTCGGCGCGATCAGCCAGAAGTTGTTCAGGACATTGATGACGAGAATGCAGACGGATATCTGCGCGAGCCGCCGCGGTGTGCGTTTGGCTTCGCGCGACAGCAGCAGGAAAAACGGCAGGAGAAATTCGCCGACGACGACAGTGAGCGCGAGCCATTGCCAGCCGCCGCTACTGCGCGGCAGATACCACGAGATTTCTTTCGGCAAGTTGCCCGACCAGATGATGAGCAATTGCGAGAAGGCGACGTAGATCCAGAAGATGACGAACGCGAGCAGCATGTTGCCGAGGTCGTGAAACGCTTTCGCCGGAACGGTGTGCGTGTCGGCAAATGCGCACGCCAAAGCAGTCGTCAGGCTGAGCGCGGCAAGAAATTGCCCGGCCATGAACACGATGACAAACACGGTCGAGTACCACTCCGGGTCGAGTGACATGACCCAGTCGGTCGAGGCGAAGTTCATGCAGAGCACGTAGCTGATCAGCCCGCCCGCGCTGAGCGCGATCGGGTATTCGGCGAGTCGACGGCGCAAGGCGAATGCGAAGACGAGCAGTACCGCGAAGTAAAACACTGCGCGCCCGATGAAGAACGGCACATTCAGGTATGCGCGTTTGTGAACGCCGAGCGGAATGCCATTCGACCACGCGTAAATGTCATGAAGTCCGAAGAGCAGCGGCACGAACAACACGATCAGCAACGGCAAGGTCATGATCGCGGCGAAACAAAGGTTGCGCACGGCGAGTCCCCACCAGCCGCCGGTCAGGTTCTGCATCATCACGACGACGAGCGCGCCTAACGAGAGCCCAAGCCAGAAGAGCCACGCGAACAAATACGATTGGAAGAACTGCGCGTGATTGATGAACGCGCCGATGATCGACAACACGGCAGCGATCGCGCCGACGATCACCGTGCGCGTTTGCCAGCGATTGAGCACGGCGTCGCTCATCTTTGCGCCGTCTCCAGTTTTTTCGCGCCATCCGCATCCGCATCAGCGGGCGTCGCGTTCTCGCTCAATTGCAATGCGCGGATGTAGGCGACAATCGCCCATCGATCTTCAGGGCTGACGCGCGACGCGTACGGATACATCACGCCGTAGCCGTTCGTCATCACGTCGAAGAAATGGCCGACCGGCGCCTCGCGCAGCCGTTGCTCGTGAAACGAGGGCGGCTGTGGAAACCCGCGCTGCACGATCATCCCGTTCCCCTCACCCGTGCGGCCGTGACAAACTGCGCAGTAGATCTCGAAACGCTCCCGGCCGCGCTCGAGCATTTCGCGCGTGACCGGCATCGGCATTGTCGCGGCGAGATTGTTGCCGATCTTGCCGGTGAAGAACTGTTCATCGGCGCGCAGTTGTCCGCGCGCGACGGTGTGCGCCGGCGGAATGCGCGAACCTGCGCCGTCGCGAAAAAAATTCTCCTCCGCGAGCGGCTTCAGATGTTGCTGATCCACCATCCCGCGCCGGCATGCAGCGCACGCGAAACACGCGAGGAGCAACACGAGCGCGCGCTTCATTTCTCGACCTCCACGACTGAAATCGGGTTTTGTTCGCGCAGGAACTGCCGCACTTCATCCGCGTTAAAGACATGATCGCGCGCTTCGATGCAGAGAAAGAATCGCGTCTGGCTCGCGAGCTTGAATTGCGGCGCGTTGAAGACCGGATGGTATGGCTTCGGCAGTCCATTCAGCCACAGCATGCCGATCAATCCCGCGATCGCGGCGAAGAGCACCGTGAGCTCGAACGTGATCGGAATGAATGCCGGCCAGCTATGCAGCGGACGTCCGCCAACATTGAGCGGGTAATCGACCACGGCCGAATACCACTGCATTCCGTAGGCGGTGAGCGCGCCCGTGATTCCACCGAGCAACGTGATCAGCGGCACCTTGGTGTGCGTGAAACCGAGCGCTTCCGCCACGCCCTCGACCGCGTACGGCGTATACGCGTCCATTTTTCGATAGCCGGCTTGGTAGGCGGCGCGCGTCGCGGCAAGCAGTTGCTCGGGCTGCGCGAATTCCGCCATGATGCCGTGGAGATTTCCGTTCATCGCGAAATCTCCGATTTTTGATGAACGAGATCGCGCATCTCGCTGATCGAAATCGCCGGCAGGAGCCGCAGAAAAACGAAGAACAACGTCGTGAACAGCCCCATCGAGCCGATCAACGTCATCCAATCCCAGCGCGTGCCGTGGAAAATGCCCCACGCGCTCGGCATGAAATCGCGATGCAGACTGGTCACGACGATGACGTAGCGCTCGGTCCACATTCCGACCTGAATGAAGAGCGCGACGATGAAGAGCAGCGCCGGCGTCGTCCGGATGCGCTTAAACCAGACCGCCTGCGTCACGA
>CADDYX010000163.1 GCA_902810735.1 Verrucomicrobiota bacterium
CTCGCGAAGTACGTCGAGCGAATGCTCGACCGCCGCCGCGTCTCCGAGTGATTTTCCGCGCGAATGATCCGCCGCGCGTCGTTGCGGTAATTTCGTCCGCGGCCGACCTGAAGCGCGCGGTCAAAATCGCCGAGCCGCCGGAGTTGTTCGAGCTGCGGCTCGATGCGCTCGCGCCGCTGATCGATCAGGTTGAAAACGAAATCGCGCGGCTGCCTGCACCGCTGATCATCACCGCTCGTCATCCGGTGGAAGGCGGCGCAGGTTCACTCGACTCGGCAGCGCGTCGCGAGTTGCTCGCGCGCTTCCTGCCGCACAGCACACACGTCGATATCGAACTGCGCTCGACGCGGAGTTTGGCGACGGTGGCCGAAGCTGCCACCAAACGTGGCACAGCGGTTATCCTGTCGTTCCACAATTTCGCCCGCACTCCTGTGACAAGCGTTTTGCTGAAGAAAGCAGAATCCGCCGCGAGCCGCGGCGCCGACGTTTTCAAGGTCGCGACTGGCGTGCAAACCGAGACGGAAATGCGCTCGCTGCTCGCGTTCGTCGATCGCGCGGCGAATATCATTCCGATCGCCGCGATGGGCGTCGGCAAATACGGCAGAGCTGCGCGCCTTCATTTGCTCTATCGCTCCGCGCTCAGTTACGGCTATCTCACGGCACCGCAGGCCGAAGGGCAGTTGTCGGTCACCGAGCTGATGCGTTTATCCCGCCGCCGCTCTTGATCCTCTGCCATCGCCTCGCGCGCGCGCCGAACGAGGGATGCGTATTATAATAGAGGGACAGCGGCGGTCCACGGACGAGCAATGGAAAATGCGATTACACTGCCAGGCTCCGTTCCGGTGATGCCGCTGCCGGCCGCGCTCCTTTTCCCGCACGCGTTGCTGCCGCTCTATATTTTCGAGCGGCGCTACCGCGAAATGCTCGAGCACGCGCTGAAACACGATCGGATGTTTTGTGTCGCATGCATGAAGCCGCAGCGGACCGACTGGCGCACACCCGCGGACTTCTTCCACGTCGCGAGCGTCGGCCTTGTGCGAGCCTGCGTAGGACGCGGTGACGGAACCTCCAATCTGATCCTGCAGGGACTGCAGCGCGTTCGGTTCGCGCGGTTTGAACAGGAGCAACCATTTCCGATCGCGCGCATCGACCCGTTGCAGTCGCACGCTGGGAGGATCGTCGAAGTGGAGGCGCTCGGTGAGAAACTGCTGGAGATCTATCGCGCCCAAAAGGAGCACGGCCGGCAATTTCCAGAGAAGGTCGACCGCTATCTCTCGGATTTGCGCGACCCGGAAATGCTGGCCGACCTGATGGCTGCCACATTCATCACCGATCCGGCTCGACGCCAGGACGTCCTCGAGGAGCTCACCGTGGCTGATCGGCTGCGGCTGGTCATCCAATATCTGCGGGAAGAGCGCGGTGGTGCCGCGGCGTGATCAGGCAGTGACGCCGGCGATCCGCGCGTGTTCTTCCATCAAATACCGGTCGGTCATGCCGGCGATGTAATCGCAAACCGTGCGATACATGCCTTCCGATTCGATCCGCCTCGATGCTGCGTCGCCGAGCAGTGCCGGCTCCTCGACATACGCTTCGAACACCGCGCGCATCATTTCGCATGCACGGCGGTTTACCTCCGCCACGCGCGGATGGTAGTAGACATTCGTGTAAAGAAAGCGGCGTAATTCGCGGTTGGCGCCGCCCAGCTCTTCCGCGTACGAAATCAGCGGACCGCCATGCTGCCGCACGTCGTCCACACTTTGCACACCGGCACGCGCAATCGCATTGCCGCTCGCTTCCACCACATCGCCGACAGCGACATCAATGATGTTGCGAATAATCAGCTTGTGCAGCTCCGGTTCGCGCGCGTCAGGATAGCGCTGCATGACTGCAGCGTGGCTGTTCCGCCAGACGCTCGTCTCGTGCAACTGATCGGCCGTTAGAATTTCGAAGTCGACCGCGTCGTCGAGATCGTGGCTGTAGTACGTAATCTCATCCGCGATGTCGGCGACCTGGGCTTCAAGCGACGGCGGCGTAGCCGACTGATGCTTTTGCAGACCTTCACGGACTTCGTGGGTCAGGTTCAGTCCGGGAAAATCGGGGTACGCGTTTTCCAGCAGCTCGACCACGCGCAGGCTCTGCTTGTTGTGCTCGAAGCCGCCGTGGCCCTGCATGCATTCAGCGAGCATTTCCTCGCCCGAATGTCCAAACGGTGAATGCCCGAGGTCATGCGCGAGCGCGATCGCCTCGGCCAGATCTTCATTTAGTCCCAGGGCGCGCGCAATCGTCCGGCTGATGGACGCCACCTCAATCGAATGCGTCAATCGGGTGCGCAGGTGATCGCCGGTGCCGTTTAGAAACACCTGCGTCTTGTATTCCAGCCGGCGAAAAGCGCGCGAATGAATGATTCGCGCCCGGTCGCGCTGAAACTCGGTGCGAAATGCGTGGCGTGGTTCGGGGAATTTGCGGCCGCGTGATTCTCCGGATTTCTGCGCGAACGCAGCCAGCACACGCGCCTCGTCCGCCTCCATCTGCTCGCGCGTTTTCCAGCTCACTACCGTCGGCGCGGCGGAGCCCATCGTATTAGCCGACATGACGAGCAGGAATCACTGGAGCGGCGCCGGGAGGCTGCGCCGCTGTTTGCGCTCGGTGGTCGCCGTGCGGCGAACATGTTACCTGATCGATCGCTTTCACCAACTCTGCGAAATCGAGCGGCTTGGTGATGTACGCGCTAAATCCGCTCTCCTCCGCTGTCGCTCGCTCGCTTTGCCCGGTAAAGCCGCTCACCGCGATGGCCGGAATAGGTTCCGGCGCGAATTCCTCGTTGAGACGCCGCAGCAACTCGAATCCGTCTACCTTGGGCATGCCCAAATCTGACACCAGTACGTCTGGCCGGTGCACGTGCGCCGCGGCAATCGCCGCATCGGCGGTGGACGCGATAGTCACCTGGTATCCTGCGCGGGCCAACAGCCGCCGCAGCAGGTCGAGTGTGTCGGTGGCATCGTCCACGACGAGCAGATGAAACTCTCTGCGATTCGGCGTCGCTGGCTGATTCGTCTCCGGCACCGCCACTGCGCCGTGGTGGGGAGTCGATGCTTCTACGCCGTCGCTCGCCGGGAACGTGATGATGAACGTGGCGCCACTGTCCTCTCCGGCTGATTCCACGCGGATCGCACCGCCCTGCATCTCCGCAAGGCTTTTCACCACTGACAAACCGATTCCCAATCCGCCGTAACGTCGGTGCGTCCCGCTATCCGCCTGCTGAAAACGCTCGAAGATCACGCTCGCCGATTCGGGTTTCACGCCGATCCCGGTATCCGCAACAAAAAACTCGACCGAGTCGTTCACCGCGCGCGCGCCGAGCGTGATCAGCCCGCCGTCCGGCGTAAATTTCACCGCGTTCGAAATCAGGTTGGCCAGCATCTGCAGGAGTCGCTTAGGGTCCGCCCAGACCGTCGGCATCCGCTCGCCGATCTCGGTGTGAATGCCGAGTCCGCGATCGCGGAGCAACGAAAATGCCGCCGGCGCGGCCTGCGCGATGATCTGCGCCGGCGCGACATATCGGGGTGAAAAGACGATCCGCCCGGTCAGAATGCGCGAAAGGTCCAGCATCTCTTCGATCAGATCACTTTCCTGCTGTGCGTTGCGCTCGATCGTATCGATTCCTTCGCGCACCTGCTCCAGCCGCCCCTCCTCGAGCGCTTCGCGAATAAGCGGAATCCAGCCCAAGACCGGCGTTAAGGGAGTGCGCAACTCATGAGACACGACTGCGAAAAGTTCGTCCCGAACGCGCGCCGCCCGTTCGAGGTCCGCCTGCTGGCCTTTCAAATCGTCGATCAGCTGGAACTTCTCTTCCGTGTCGGCCCGGTGTTTGACAAAAAGATCGGCCAGCATCTGCAGCAAATCGGCATAAAGCGCGAGCTTCTCGCGACTCATCGGTGAGACTTGCCGCACGAGTTGCCAGGTCTCGGGAAAGCTTTGTTCCAGCGCCAGGGCGAGCCGGTTCGTCGAGACCGGCTCCGGGAAATTCGTAAACATCCAGCCGGCAACGATCGCCCCGACGGTGCCGGATTTCGCGCGCACCGGGATGGCCATCGCGCTTAGCACGTCGCACAGAGTCGTGTCGACGATCTTCGATTCCGCGATACAGCGCGCGGTCAGCTCCTGCGCCGCAACGATGCACATCCCGCGCGGCTTCTTCCACGCACCGCGTTGCAGCAGCGCTTCGCCGAGCGGATTACCCGTAAAGGGACCGGCGCGCAGCACGCCGCCGGCGTCGAAGAGCGCGAGCATCAAGCCGGTGGCGCGCGAAAAATGCGTCAGCGGCGTCTGCCAATCTTCGAGGCTGAGAAGCTCAGCATCGGCAGCCCGCTTCGGCGGCGCCGGCTTCCGCTGAGCCAGCGCGCGTCCCTTCTTCATTTTTTCGATTTCGATGGATTTGCGCTCGATCGCCGCTGCTTGCGCGGCGGTCGCGCCTGGTCAGACTTTGCCGCGCTTTCCAGCACATCGCCAGTGGCTTTCATGTCAGCGGGGTCGGCGTTTGCTGCGTGCACCATCACCTGTTCATCGATCACCGGACTGCGACGTGCCGGCGCGCGAGCGAGCACGCCATAATAACTCGAGAATGGCAACTGCGGCACGCGCTCCGATTCCTGCGCCTGATCGAGGCGGTCCAGCTCCATCCCGCCTTTGACGATCCGGTACTCGCGCGTCAACCGCGACGGCGCAGTGCCGCGCGCTTTCGGCACCGTGATCGCGCGCCGCAGACGATTCGAGAACTCCACGTAGTTGAGCAGAATAATATTATCGACGATGGGCGACGCCTTCATCGTCTCCGACATTTGGGAAACGCCGAGCAGCTCCGGACTCTCATAATTCATAAACGCCGTCACGAGCCGGTCCTTGAAAAAGGTGTTGAGCGCGTAAATGAAATCGCGGAACTCGCGCATGTTTTGCTCGTCCACAATGTAAGCGGCGAGCGAGTCGATCAGCACCCGTTGTACATCGTGTTCGTCGACGATGCGGGTAATTTGATCGTAATGGACGTCGAGCTCCAGCTCCTGCGGCGAGTCGTAATGCACCTGCACCATTCCATCATCGACATATTTCTGGAGCGGCAAGTCCAGCGAAGCCGCGTTACGCATGATCTGCGCCGGATGCTCATCGAGCGACACGAGCAGGCCGCGTTTGCCCTGGCGCGCGCCTTCCACCAGAAAGTGCGTTCCGAGCACCGTCTTGCCGGTGCCCGAGACACCCACCACCAGCGTGACCGATCCGTCGAACACGCCTTGACCGATCATCTGGTCGATCGCGGCATTGCCCACTGAGGAACGCTCCGACGAGGTCGGCTGCTCCCGCACCACCCGGACGCGGCTCTGAGCGCGCTGGTAAATGCGCACCCCTGCATGCGGTTCGATGCGCAATGTATGCCGGCCGGCGATGAAGTTCTGGCCGCGCGATTTTGCGATCGAAATCGACCGCGACTGGCCGCGGCCAAATTCTTCCCGGCGCAAAGTGATAACCGTGTCGCAGACGAATGCTTCATGTGAGATCTCGCCGCCGCGCGCCTCGTCCGATTCCGGCGCTTCCCGCGTCAGCATTGCGGTGAGTTCTTCGCGCTGCAGGCTTTCCACCAGGAGATGAAGGCTGTCGCGGAACGGCCGGCCGTTAAACAACTCGCCGAAAAGTTTGAGCGGCGTCAGCCCGTCGAGCAACAGTCGCTTGGCCTTGGCTCGGCGGATTTCGCTCAGGAGCAGTCCATCATGCGCCTGCAGCTCCTGCAGCAGCACAAGCGGCGAAGTGTAAATCATCCGCAGTTTGCCGCCGTCTTCGAGTTTCCGGAAATCCCAGCCAAACCCCGCTGCGTCACGCAGCAGCTTGTCCGGCGAAAGCTCGAACGCGACAATCAGGCCCGGCTCGTCGTGCTCGACAATCCCGCGGTAGATGAACTCGAGACCGAGCGTCGTCTTGCCGGTTCCGGGCGCGCCCTCCACCAGCATGATGTTTCCCTGCTTGAGACCGCCAAGAAGGATATCGTCGAGACCGCGAATGCCAGTGCGGATTAGATCTGGCGCGGGGGAACTCTGCGGGCGAGTTTTTCGTTGAGGCATACGGGGGGGTTCATAAGAACGCTACATTTCGCATTCACGGCTACGAACGGATGCCTCGCCCGCGACGGAGAGCGCGGCTTTGATGTTCTACAGCGATAAACGTCCTTCGACATCAGTGCTGTTCATTATCGCGAGTCGTTCCGGCCGAAAGCTCTTGCCGTAGATCGCGGCGCAGCGCGCGTCCATCACGGCGCACGAGCAGCAAATCAAACAAGGCGAGCAACAGCGCGAGAATTGTTACCCACGCGCAGGCGAACCAATAGAGAACAAACCAGAGGACATGCTCGTGCGGATCCAAAAGTGGAGCCAGCAGCGTTGATCCGCAGATCATCAAAAGCAACGCGACCACAACGGCAACAAAC
>CADDYX010000164.1 GCA_902810735.1 Verrucomicrobiota bacterium
TGAAATGGAACGAATTGGACAAGGTGCTCCTCGTCGGCGGCATGACTCGAATGCCGATGGTGCGCGAGATGATTGGCCAGCTCTCGCCAGCTCCGGTGGTTGACGATGTTAATCCCGACGAAGCGGTTGCGGTCGGCGCCGCGATTCAGGCCGTCTTGTCTCTGTTGCAGGAGGAAGAGGAGACGGGCGAGAAATTTTTGTCGGACACCACGCGCCAGCAATTCTCCGGACGCGAAGGCGGCCTCATGCAGGTGACGGACATCACTTCGCACACGCTTGGTGTCGTGCTGTGGGATGACGCGCACCTGGAGGAATACGTCTTTCCGATGATTCGCAAAATGACGGCGATTCCTGCCAGCGCGAAGAATTCCTTCGGCACTGCGACTGCCAACATGCAGCGCGCGGTTGTTCGCATCGTGGAAGGAGAAAGCACGCTTCCGGCAGAGTGCACACCACTCGGCGTTTGCGACGTGGAACTCCCGGCGTTCCTGCCCAAGGGCTCGCCGGTTGAGCTGACCTACGAGTACAACGCCAATCAGGTTCTGCAGGTGGCAGTGAAAGCTTGCGGAAACGAGGCAAAGGTCTCGATCGAGCGGAAGACCGGCCTTGCTCCGCATGAGATTGCCCACGCGGCGACAGGTCTCAAATCGCTGACCGTGGAGTAGCTCAATGCAGTCGGAAGCCCTGTTTCCGCTGCCGCTGCCGGACGACCCGCGAAAGTGGGACGGCTGGACGAAATACAAGTCGCTAAACCTTTACGAGCGGCTTTGTCTCGATCCGGCCGATAATCCAAGCGACGAGCTGATCGAAGAGCATTGCCGCGAGCTGCTGCGCTGGTGGCAAAAAAAGCTCCCGCTGAAGAATCAGCCCAGCAATCCGCTGGCACAGATGCTCCGCCCCGGACTCGACGAATCTTCGCATTACATCACGCAGGCTCGCGTCACTCTGCTCGATCCGGAGCGCCGGAGTCAGATCGATGAAGAGTTGGCGAGCCAGGCGCACGACCGGGCAGTTGCCGAGTTTTCCAAGTACCTGAGCTTTGCAGTCGCCGACGGTGTCCTCACCGCGGAGGAGGAAAAAAATCTCCGTCGTTTCGGGGCTGAGCAAGGGTTACCGGAGCAAGAGGTCGGCGAACTGGTCGAGACCAAAATCAGCGAGGACGGCATTCAACGGATCGAGGTCGCGCCAGTCCAGCCCACGGTGGCGAGCAACGGCTCGGCACACCCGCAATCCTCCAATCCCCGCGAGGAATTTTTGCGCATGCTTCGTCTCAGCAGACTCGACTCGGTCGACATGTCAGACGACGCCCGCGACACGTTTATCAACATGGCCGAGACCCTCGGCCTCGAAGCCGATGACGCCGAGGACCTGGTCGATCTCTACCTCGACGAAATGGATGACGCGCGCGACGCGAGTACTGCTCCCGCGGCGAAAGCATCCGTCGTCTCGACCCCAGCCGATCCCGTGCCGCAAGCACCAGCCGCCGCTGCGGTTGAAACAGCCGCGCATGCGCGCCCAGCCGCGCGACTTCAAAGTTTCGTCAGCTCAGTTGGAACCGAGATGCTTCTCGTCCCGTCCGGTATGTTCACGATGGGCAGCGACGCGTTCGAGGCGGCGCCGGACGAACGGCCTCTCACACGCGTGAAGCTCAGCCGCTTCTATATCTCGCGATTTCCGATCACCAATGGCGAGTACGAGCAGTTCGATCCGACGCACGTCCGCAAGCGTGCGATCGGCGCAAGCGAGCGCCATCCGGTCGTCTATGTGAGCAGCCTCGAGGCGATGAAATTTTGCCAGTTCGTTTCGGCGCGCGAGAAGAAGAAATACCGATTGCCGACCGAAGCAGAATGGGAGTACGCGGCGCGTGGCAGCGACAACCGCAGATATCCGTGGGGCAACCATGGCGGACGCGGTGATTTGGCAAATTTTGCAGACAAAAGCACTGCGTTCGCCTGGAGCGATCGCGAGATCGACGACGGATACGCCGAAAGCTCGCCAGTCGGCGCGTTTCCATTTGGCGCGAGTCCCTTTGGCATGCACGACATGGCCGGCAACGTGTGGGAGTGGTGCCTCGACTACTACGAAACCTATCGCGGGTCGCCGCGCGTCGATCCACGCGGCCCGACCGCCGGCACCAAGCGCGTTTACCGGGGCGGCAGTTGGAAATCGCGGTTCACGAGTCTGCGCGCGACCGCCCGCGCGTCTAACACGCCGACCTACGCCTGCAACGATCTCGGATTCCGGATCGTGTGCGAATGCGACTAGCGGGTACGTCAAAACGGCGCTCGTGCGAGCGCCGCTGCATTTCGGCCAGGCAAGCGAACGTCTTTACGACGGATTAAAACGAAAGCGCGTCCGGCCGCGCTTCGCGTTCGCCTTGGCCTTTCGGCGGGTTTTTTGCGATGGCGTTTCGAACGCTCGCAGGCGCCGCACTTCTTCAAGAATGCCTTCGGCGTCCAGTTTGTTTTTCAAGCGCTTGAGCGCCCGATCGACTGGCTCACCTTTGCGTACGATGACTTCTGGCATGTGTGTCTCCTGGCGTTTTCGAAAATGTATCCGGCTCGGCCGGCGAATGCGAGATTACGCGCCGCGCACGGCAGCGTCAATAGCTGTGAATAAGTTTCGCGCAGCTCAAACAGAAGCTGCTGAGCCGGTGGGACTTGCGGCCTTCTGCTTGACCTCCCGACGCAGGCTCGCTTCACTCCCGCCGCGCGCCCGCGTCCACCAAAGGACGATCGGCGAAGCGATGAAAATCGACGAGTAGGTGCCGACGACCACGCCGATTAAAATTGCGAGCGCGAAATCGCGCAACACCGATCCGCCGAAGAGGAACAGGCACAGAATCGGGATCGCCGTCACGGTGCTGGTCAGGATCGTGCGGCTCAGCGTCTGGTTGATGCTGTCGTTCATGATCTGTTCGATGGAACCTTTGCGACCGCTGGCCAGGCCTTCGCGGATTCGGTCGTAGACCACGATCGTGTCATTGATCGAATAACCGGCGATCGTGAGGACTGCGCCGACCATCGTCAGCGTCAATTCGCGGCCGAACAGCGCAAACACGCCGACCGTCATCAGCACGTCGTGCAGCAGCGCGACAATCGCGCCGACGGCAAACGCCAGCTCGAAACGCATCGTCACGTAAATGAGAATGCCGAGAATGCCGATGCCGAGCGCCTTCAAAGAGCTGCGCGCGAGCTCGCCGCCGACCAGTGCGCCGACGCGCTCCGCCTGCTCAACTTTCAATCCGGCTTGCGGCAGCGCCTGGATGATCTGGCGCTGGATTTCGTCGCTCGTGCCGAGGTCGCTGCGGATCGTCACATAATTCTTGCCGTTCTGCGTCGACTGCTGGATCGCCGCGCCGTCGCGGTGGATCGGCTTCAACGTCTCGCGCACCTGCTCTACGCTCACCGGCTGCGCGCTGCTCATGGTGAGCAGGTCGCCTCCACGGAAATCGACGCCGAAGTTGCGTTCACCGCGGATGTAAAAAGCGGTCCCGCCGGCAATCAGCAGGAGCAGCGAGAGCATGCAGGCGATAAAACCTTTGCCGAGGAAGTTGATGTGCTGCGATGAAATCAGATGCAGCATCGACACCTTCCTGACGCGGCCAGTGTCGACAAACCAGCCAAGCGCATTGCGTCCGACGATTAGCGCGGTGAACAGCGACGCGAGGATGCCGAGCGTGAGCGAAATCGCGAAGCCTTTCACCGGACCGCTCGCCTCCCAAAACAGAATGGCCGCCGTGATCAGCGTGGTCACATTCGCGTCGAAGATCGAGCTGAACGCCTTGTCGTAAGCTGACGCAGTCGCCACCTTCAGCGATTTACCGAGCGCGAGCTCTTCCCGCAGGCGCTCGTAAATGAGCACGCTCGCATCGACCGCGATGCCGACGGTCAGGATGATGCCCGCGATGCCCGGCAGCGTGAGGACGAAGTTGAACATTGTCAGCGCGCCGATCAGCAGCACGATGTTAACGAGCAGCGCGAGATTCGCGATGAAGCCAAGAAACCGGTAATAAATCATCACGCCGAGGAGCGTGATCGCCAGCCCGACCAAACCCGCGATGATGCTCGCGCGGATCGAATCCATGCCGAGGGTCGGCGAGACGCTTCGCTCCTCCTCGATGCTGACCGGCGTCTGCAGCGGGTTCTCGAGAACGCTGGCGAGGCCGCGCGCCTCCTGTTCGGCGAACCGTCCGGTGATCACCGCGTCGCCGCCGTAAATCGCGTCTCGAATAACCGGCGCTGACTGGATGACGCCATCGAGGACGATCGCGAAGCGATGCCCTTTGTTTTGCTCGGTGATCTGCCCAAATTTTTTGGCGCCTTCGCCGTCGAATTTCAGCTGCACGCTCCAGCCTTCATTCCCGTAATACGCGGTCGAGCTGGTAACGCGGTCACCGCCGAGATCGGCTTTCTTCTTAACCAGGATGCGCTCGTCCGGCTGCTTGCGCCCGCTGTCATCCGCGTGCGCTGGATGATAGGTTTCGATCCGATACTCCGGCGGAATCACATCCTGGCCCGAGTCGATCGCTTTCAGCCGCTCGCCGTTGTCGGGATAAACCAGGCGAAACTCCAGTTTCGCGACACGTGACAACTGGTCGCGCGCCTCTTTGATTTTCTCGGTACTTAGGCCTGGAATTTGAACCAAAATCCGGTCGTTCCCGACCGGGCTGATCACCGGCTCGCCGCCGCCAAAGTAGTCGACGCGCTTGCGGATGACTTCGACCGCCTGATCGAGTGTGGCGCGCGTGATTTGCTTCGTGTCGCCGGGCTGGTGAACAAGCCGAATCAGGAACGAGGTGCCGCCCTGGATATCGAGGCCGAGCGCGATCTTCTTTTGCGGTGGCCAGATCGTCACGACGCTGAACACGACCAGCGTGAGCATGAGCGCGGTCGCAATCAGCCGTTTTCGCAGCCCGTGCTCAGTGGCGAAATACCAGCCGAAGAGGACCAGCAGGCCCAGTCCGATGAAAAATGTGAGGGCCGGCGTCATCTCACGCAGCGCTCGGCTTCACCACATTTGTGACCGCGCTCTTCTCCATCTCGATCTTCACGTTATCCGCCACTTTCACGACGACGGTAGTTTCCTTCACGTTGGAAATCATGCCGTGAATCCCGGAAGCGGTCACCACGCGGTCGCCGGTCTTTAACGCCGAGACCAGCTTTTGCTGTTCCTTCTGCCGACGCATCTGCGGCCGAAAGAGGACGAAGTACATGATAATGAAAATCAGGATAATCGGCACGAACGAGGCGAGCGGATTGCCGGCCGGCGCCGGAGCTTGAGCGAAAAGATGGATCATCGGCAAAGGAGAGATCGCCGTCCGGCAGCAGCGCCGAACCTGCGGGTCTGAATTGAAGCCAAGGGCGACGTCATTGCAAGAGGCCGCGCGCCCGTCGCATCCACGAGATATTTCATGCCGCGGAATCGCCCTCCGAGAGCAGTCGGTCGCGAGTCTTATAGCCGGCGACGAATTCTCGCCGGAATGCGTCAAAGCCGCCGCGCTCGATCGCATCGCGAGCATTGCGCATCAGCTCTATATAGAATTGCAGGTTGTGAAGGGTGATCAGCCGCAATCCCAGAATCTCCTCTGCTTTTACCAGGTGACGCAGATAGCCGCGCGTGAACCCGTCGCACGCGGGGCAAGCGCAGTTCTCCTCGATTGGTCGTTCGTCGAGCGCGAACTCCGCGTTCTTCAGGTTCAACGTCCCGCCCGAAGTGAACGCCGTTCCGTTGCGCGCCAGCCGCGTCGGCAACACGCAGTCGAACATGTCCACGCCGCGCGCGATCAGCTCCAGCATCTGCGGCGGCGTGCCGAGTCCCATCGCGTAACGCGGTTTGTCGGCGGGGAGATACGGTTCGCTATTTTCCACCGCGCGCATCATCTCTTCCTCGGGCTCACCGACGCTCACGCCCCCGATCGCGTAGCCATCGAACCCGATCTGCACCGTCGCCTCCGCGCTCTCGCGCCGCAGATCAGGAAATGTCGCGCCCTGCACGATCCCGAACACGAGCTGGTGCATTCGGCGTTCGGCGTTGGGCGTTGCGCGTCCGTTTGCTTCCTTGCAGCGCGCGGCCCACCGAACCGTCATCTCGAGACTGCGCGCCGCGTACTCCCGTTCACACGGCCACGGCGGGCACTCATCCAGCACCATCGCGACATCGCTCCCGAGCGTCGCCTGGATTTCCATCGCGATCTCCGGCGAAATGAACGTCGGCGTCCCGTCGAGATGATTCTGAAAGTGGACACCTTCATCCGTGATCTTCCGCAGCTTCGCCAACGAGAAGATCTGGTAACCGCCGCTGTCGGTTAGAATCGGTCCATCCCAGCTCATGAACCGATGCAATCCGCCAAAATGGCGGAGCACATCCAATCCCGGCCTAACGAATAGATGATACGTGTTACCGAGAATGATCTGCGCGTTCAAGTC
>CADDYX010000165.1 GCA_902810735.1 Verrucomicrobiota bacterium
TCCGCCGCCGGTGGTACCGAAAGACGACGTTCTCCGCGCGCTCGTTTTCGATTCGGTTTTCGATATTTACCGCGGCGTCGTCGGCTACGTGCGTGTCGTCTCCGGCAAAATCCAGGACGAGCAGGCGATCAAGCTGATGAGCAACGACACGCGCTACGAGATCAAGGAAGTCGGCGTCTTTACGCCGAAGATGTACGCGCAGCCGCGATTGAACGCCGGCGACGTCGGCTATTTCATCGCCAACATCAAGACCACCGCCGACATGAAGATCGGCGACACGATCACCGACGCGCGGAACTCAGCGCGCGAGCCGCTCCCCGGGTTCCAGGAAATCCATCCGATGGTTTTTTGCGGCATCTATCCGATCAACACCGCCGACTTCGAGCATCTGAAAACTGCGATCGGCAAGCTGCGCCTGAACGACTCCGCGTTCATCTACACGCCGGAAAGCTCGGTCGCGCTCGGGTTCGGATTCCGCTGCGGATTTCTCGGCCTGCTTCACATGGAGATCATCCAGGAGCGGCTCCGGCGCGAGTACAACATGGACATCATCGCGACCAGCCCGAGCGTCGTTTACGAAATCCTGACCACGCGCGGCGAGACGGTGCTGGTCGATAATCCCGCGCATCTGCCCGATCCGAGTCTGATCGAGGAAATCCGCGAGCCGATCGTGAAAGCTTATGTGCTTTGCCCGAACGAAAGTATCGGTGACATCCTTCAGCTGATTCTCGAAAAGCGCGGCTTGATGGACCACACCGAGACGCTCGATCAGCGCCGCGTCATGCTTCATTGCGAGCTGCCGCTCAACGAAATTCTTGTCGATTTCAACGACAAGATTAAGAGCATCACTCGCGGCTACGGATCGATGGATTACGAGCACGCCGGCTATCGCGCGGCGAAATTGGTGAAGCTCGATTTGCTGGTCAACGGAGAGCCGGTCGATGCGTTCTCCACCATCGTGCACCGCGACCGTGCCGATGGCCGCGGCCGGCAGCTCGCCGCGAAATTAAAGGAAGTCATCCCGAAACAGCTTTATCAGGTCGCGATTCAGGCCGCGATCGGCGGCAAAATCGTCGCGCGTGAAACCGTGACCGCGATGCGCAAGAACGTGACCGCGAAATGCTACGGCGGCGATATCACGCGGAAGCGCAAACTCCTCGAGAAACAAAAAGAGGGGAAGAAGCGCATGAAAAGCATCGGCCGGATCAACATCCCGCAGGAAGCCTTCATTGAGGTGCTGAAGACGCAGTAGCTCGCTGCGGCGCTACAATTCCGGCGAGAGGACGTTGGCCGCGTGTTTCAGCGGCAAAGAGGCAGCTGATCGGGGACGAAGGACTACTTCTTCCGCTGATCGAACTCACGCAGCCGCTCGGCGAAATAGTCGGACGCGTCGCGCGTGACGCCATTCGGCAGACGCACGCGATATTTTTGGTGCGTTACGGACGACTCGGACGCGCAATACTTGATGAAATCCTCGGCCGTTTTCACCCGCTCGCCGAGGTAACCGAGCTTCATCCGCAGATGCGCGGCCGCCGCTGTTCCGCTGTATTCGGTGCTGTTCCGGATGAATTTCACATCCGCGGATTTTTCGACGCCAGCGATGAGGTAATCGATTCGCGCCTGCTCGCGAGCGTCTCGGGCGAGCAGCGCAATTGGAAACAGCAACAGCACGACCAGCGGCAGCAGGCGAGGGGATTTCATCTGACGCTGAATCGGATTGCGGGTGCAGTCGGCCGTGCGGAGCGGCGCGCAGGGAGTTGAAGCGCAAGCGCGGAATGCTCTACGGCCTGCACATTGCGGTTTTCAAAACCGGCTGATCGGGTACTGTCCGCGCGCATGTTCAAATCGCGCACCGTCAAGCACAGCCAGCTGCTGGTGCGACATGCGGAGAAGTATCTCCGCTACAAACGCGACGTGATGAGCGACGTCGAGTATGCCGACATCTCGACCTCGATCGATTCGCTCAAACAGGCGCTGCGCACGAAAGATCACGCACAGATTCGCAGTCAGGCCGAATCGCTCGATGCCAAGCTGCACAAGCTGACGCCGGTGACGTGGGAGTCGTCCTGGCGCGAGAATTGCGAAGTGGTGCTGGTCGCGATCATCGTCGCGGTCGGCATCCGCTCGTACTTTCTACAGCCGTTCAAAATCCCGACCGGCTCGATGCAGCCGACGCTCAACGGCATCATCGGTCATCCGATGGACACGCCGCCGCCGAACATCGTGCGGCAGGTTGCGGAGTATTTCATTCTCGGCCGCAACTACATCAACGTGGTCTCCGCGGAGGACGACCGGGTGCTTCAGATCGTGCCGAAGAATTTCCTGTTTTTCTTCAACTTCTCGCGCGTCGTCTGCGAGCGGCAGTCGTTCCTCGTCTACGCGCCGCACGAGACGCTTCGGCAGGACTTTCGCGTTTCGGAAGGGAGACATTACCGGCAAGGCGAAGTGATTGCGCGCGGCGCGATCGATACCGGCGACCAGGTGTTCGTCGACAAGCTGAGCTACAATTTTGTGAAGCCGCGCCGCGGTGACGTGTTCGTCTTTCGCACCGACAGGATTTTTGGAATCCCGGATGATCCCGAAACCGGCGCGCCCTTCTTTATCAAGCGACTTGCCGGTGTGCCTGGCGACGCACTGCGGGTTGATCCGCCATTCCTCTACATCAACGGCGAAAAGGCGAAGGGCTTCGGATTTCAGCGTGTCATGGCCGCCAAGCCGCCCTATCGCGGTTATGCGCCGGGCCGGGATCATCTTGCCGAACCGGAGCAGACTTACACCGTGCCGGAGCACGGCTACTTCGCAATGGGCGACAACAGCTACAACAGCTACGACAGCCGCTACTGGGGACCGGTGCCGGAGGAGAATCTCGTCGGACGTGGTCTGCTGGTTTACTGGCCTTTTTACCCGCACTGGGGATTGATTCGCTGATCTGTGATGTCGAGCGGAGTCGAGACATCCTCGGATATTCCTCGACTTCGCTCGGAATGAGACGACGGCGGCTTTTCGCGTAATGGCAACGCGTCTGTATCCGCTCGCCGGACTAGCTCTCGGCTACGCGCTGTTGATGTGGTTCAATCCGATCCGCGTTGCGTTTCGCGACGGTTTTCGGTGCCTGGCGCGGTTCGAGCGCGTTTGGCTGACTTACGCACTTCTGGGCTTTGCCTACGCCGTTTTCCAGTTCGTCACCTTCACGCCGTTCACCGCTTCGAGTGACCTCGATCTGCACCAGGTTGGCTCGATCGCGAGCTGGCACTGGCCGCGTTTCATCGAAGTTTGGGGCGAGGTGCCGCTGCCGGCGGTCGAAGGAGTGGCCGGCATCTTCGATTGCGCGACGACGACCTATCCGCTCTCCGCTGTTGCCGCAGTGTTGATGCTGACGAACTGGCGGGGACTGCACGGCGCGTTTTTTTCGGCGCTGCGGAAGCGGTTTCGCTTCTGGAGTTATCCGATCTACCTGGTCGTGCTCTTAAGCGTCATCGCGAGTCTGGCGAAGCCGATCGTCTTCTGGGGTTTGCCGCACTGGGGCAGCAATGTTCCGGCGGCGGGGATTCTGCAGATTTCGGCGGCGATCGACGCGGTTGCGTTCATTTTTGAATACTTCCTCGGCGTCTACATTCAGGTCTACCTCATCACCGTCTGCCTCGCTTGGATCAAGGGCCTGAGCTTTACCGAAGTGGCGCTCTTTCAATTCGCGATGCGGCGATTTAGCTATGTCCTCGAATGGGCGGGAGTGGTCGTGATCGTCAGCGCATTGCTCGTGCGGACGCCGCTGTTGCTCGCCTATTTTCGTGAGATTCCGAACGTGCTCGATTATCTGCCGGTCCAGCGCGCGGTGATGAGCGCGCTGATCATCCTCTTCAGCTCGGTGCAGATTTCTCTGGTGCTTCACAACGAGAAACTGCGCGAAGCGATCGCGGCCCATCGTCTGTTTCTCCAGCAGAACGCGGTGCGGTTCGGCTGGTTCCTGCTCATCTGCGCGCTGCATTTTTTCTTCCTCATCGCCGCGGACGCGATTGTGCGCGGCGCGATTGCCGAGCGGACCGCCGTGCTTCTGATCTGGAAAGCGATCTACGTGCTCGCGCGCGGCTTTTTAACCGGCTGGCTGCTCGCTTCGTGGGTCTGCCTTTTCCGGCAATGTGAGACGGCGCGGATCGGGCAGGAGACCTGGATCGCGTACTAACCGACGGAAAGCGAAACGTGAACGCGGCCGATGTGACCCGGCAAAGCGGCTCGAATCTCGCGCTCGCCTTTGTTTCGTTAGGCCGCGAGCGCCGCGCCGACATTACCGTTTTCTACGCTTTCTGCCGGTTGATCGACGATATTGCCGACTCGGCGGAGCTCACGGCCGAGCAGAAACGCGAACAGCTCGGCGCGTGGCGCGTCGCGTTGCATCGGGCGGCAGCAAACGAGCCGGCGCTCGCGCCGGAGCTTCGGCGCGTTCTGGCCAAGTACTCGATCGCGCCGGTGA
Source organism: Verrucomicrobiota bacterium (assembly GCA_902810735.1). Classification (GTDB taxonomy): domain Bacteria; phylum Verrucomicrobiota; class Verrucomicrobiia; order Chthoniobacterales; family UBA10450; genus CADDYX01. The sequence continues at coordinate 4,469 of CADDYX010000165.1, forward strand.
TGCTCGAGGAGATCATTGATGGCGTGGAGATGGATCTTACGATCGCGCGCTACGACACCTTCGAAGAGCTGCGCGTCTACTGTTACCGCGTCGCCAGTGCTGTCGGGCTCGTGAGCATCGAAATCTTCGGCTACAAGAACCCGACGTGCCGCGACTACGCGGTCGAGCTCGGTCTCGCGTTGCAAACCACGAATATTATCCGTGATGTCGCCAAGGATCTGCGCAACGGCAGGGTCTACATCCCGCGTGACGAGCTTGCCCGCTTCGCCTATTCGGAGACCGAACTGCAGCGCGAAATTTACAACCCGGCGTTCCTCGCGGTGATGCAATTCCAGGCGGCGCGCGCGTGGGAGTTTTTCGACCGCGCACGCAAGCTGTTACCGCGCGAGGATCGCGGGTCAATGACCGCTGCCGAAATCATGAGCTCCGTCTACCGCGCGCTGCTTCGGCGGATTGAGCGCGACGGTTTTCACGTTTTCACCCGCGATTATCGCCTCACGAAATGGGAAAAGGCGTTCCACGTCGGCGTTGAGCTGCTGAAGTTTGGTTGAATTCCGGCCTGCACGCGTCCGTCTCTGGATGTAGTTGCGAATCGAAATCAGTATGAAGACCAAAAGTTTTGCGTTGTTCAGCGCGTTGATTCTGTGCCTCTGCGGCATGGTTGGAACGATCCGTGCACAGGCGCCGCTCGAAAAAGCGGTGCCAATTACCAAGGAGGAGGCGATGAAGAAATACCCGCCACCGCGTGGCGGATATCCTGTCGCGGACAAGCCTACCATCGACGAAATGCGAGCGACGGGCGGCATCTTCAAGAGCCCGTATCCGCCGTACACCAGATACGACTGCCGCGAAATTAAGAAGAACGAACTGGTTCTCGACACGCGCGTGAAAAAAGTCTTCGCGCTGCCGTGAGCGCCGCACTTCCGGACCGAACTTACTCAATGAAAAAACACCAACTACTGATTCTCAGCGCGGCCGCTCTTAGCGCGCTCTCGCTCGCTTCATGCGACACGTACGTGGGACAGGGCGCAGGCTATGGGGCCGCGACCGGCGCCGTTGTCGGCGCAGCCGCAACTGGAACTGTCCGCGGCGCTGCTGCCGGTGCGGCGATCGGCGCCGGAACCGGGGCACTGGTCGGCGCCGCGATTTCCGAACAAGAGGCCGCGCGTTACGGCCCACCACCGCAAGGCGGTTATGTCGTTGCGCAGTGGAGCAGCTCGCCTGGTTTCGTGCAGAGCCCATGTCCGCCGCACCGTCTCGTTGACGTGCGCGGAGTTCCGCGCGGCGCGCTCGTCCGCGATCCGAGCAGCGGCTGCATTTTCCGCCGTCCGTAACGATCGGCAGCAGTCAATCTTGAGCGGGTTGATTCGGCGCCAGCCGGATCAACCCGTTTTCTTTTGCAACGCATCGACGAGGCGCTGCGCTTCTTCGTTCATCCGAACCAGCTCCGGCCACGGCCGCGAATAGCCTTCGCCGGCCAGCTTGCGCGTCGCGTCGAACCCCATGTGCGAGCCGACGTTCTGCGCTGTCGGCGCGTGATCGAGCGAGTCGCTCGGGTTGCGAATCGTCGTGCTATCCCGCTCCGGATCCGTGTTCGCGCAGAGCCGGAACAGCACCTCGCTCGTGTTGTGCACATCGCAGTCCTCGTCCACGACAACGATGTATTTGCTGAACATCATCTGGCCCATTCCCCACAAGCCGTGCATCACCTTGAACGCCTGATACGCGTACTGCTTCCGGATGCTGACGAAGACGAGATTGTGGAAAACGCCTTCGGGCGGCAGCGTCATGTCGACGATCTCCGGGAAGTTCATTTTGAACACCGGCAGGAAAATTCGGACGCTCGCGTCGCCCATGTAGTAATCCTCCATCGGCGGAACTCCGACGATGGTGGTCGGGTAAACCGCGTCGTGCCGATGGAGGATTACTA
>CADDYX010000166.1 GCA_902810735.1 Verrucomicrobiota bacterium
GCATTCAGCAGGCGCGATTGGCTGGTGCGCAGAAAATCAGGGGTGACGTCCAGGACATCCGCGAGTGTTTGCTCAAATTCCGGCACGACGCTGTAGGTCGAGTCATTGTAGTTCCCGTAGGCCTCGACGAAGTTCGTGCGACTGCTAAATCGGTAGCTCGCATACGCGCGGCGATCTTCGCGTCCGTTTTCCGCGCCGGGAAAATCTCTGTCGCCGTTCGCGTATTCGATTCCCGCTTTCAATGGTGAAGCATCCGTCTCGCCGGCTGCGGTGCGGTTATAATGGAGGCCGGCAAGCCACGCCGCGCCGGCAGAGCGGCCTTCGCTCTGACCTGCCGCGCCGGAGAATTCCGCGCGCAGCGGTATCTGGACGGGGAGCTTCCAGCCGGTTTCAAACGCGGCGCTATCCCAGTCTTCACCTTGCGGACCGAAATCGCGGCGTTTGCTGAGCGTGCCGAAGCGCCAGAACTCCAGCTGGCCGGTGGCAGGATTGCCGCTGGCCGACGCTCCGAACACGTCCTTGTCCGTCAACGTTAGCGTGTTTCGCTCTGTGAAAATTTCGACCTGCAGATCTTCGGGACGCTTCAGGGGACGCAGCGCCGCGCGAACTCCGTCGCCCGTTTCGCGTGAAGAAAGCAATCGCGCGGTCGTCGCCGTGACTTCGCCGACCTCCGCTTCCCAGTGTGGATTCAGCAAACCGAGATGGAAGAAATTGCGCCGGCTGGTTTCCGGCAGCGACGAAAGCGCGCTGGAGAACTCGCCATCTTTGTCGCCGAAATGCGTAAACGATTGCAGGAACTGCAGTCGCGTGTTTTCGGCGAGAAGGCCTTCAACGGTGAGTGATTCGTTGAAGACTCCGCTTCCGCCAGAATCGCTGGCGCTGCCGATCGCCGTCTGGATGCTCGCGTGCAGCACTTCGTAAAGCGCGACGCGATCCGGCGGTGTCTGCGGCGGAAAAACTTCGGTGTGAAAGTAGAGGCTCTCCTTGGCAGAGGCATCGCCCATTTCGGCTGGAGCGACTTCGGCAATGGTTACGAATGGCGTGTAGGCGGCGACGTTCGCGGACGGTTGAACTTCAATCGACGTTTCGATTGTCTTGCCAGCCTCGAGCGCGACGCGTTCCGGTGTGCAGCGCGTGTGCGAATTTTCGGGCGAGGTGCTCGATGACAATGCGAAGGTGAGCGGCGCGTTGCCGACGTTCTCGATGCGAATTTTGTAGCTCGCCTTTTCGCCGGAGCGGACGAACCGTGTGTCGCCATCGACGATCCGCGCCTTGAACGCAGGCGCCGACTTGACCGCGATGTGCACATCGCGTGTCTGACCATCCTGCTCGTGGACGGCGACCAGCGGAGCCGTCCCGCCGGCAGCTCCTGGCGGAACATAGATCGTGTGGAGAAGCGTCTTTTCTTCTCTGGGCTGCAACTGCACGTCCACGCTGACTGGCGACACGGACTGGAGCGGTTTGGAAGCGCTCACGTCGAAGTGAGCCGACGCGGCGCGGTCGCTCGAATTGCGGATGCGCAGCGCTACGCTCGCGAAAGTTTTCGGTGCGACTTCAGTGGCCGGCGTGCTGATCGACCACTCAACATCCGCGGCGTCACTGGCGTGGCTTGCACTAAACAACGTGCTGAGAAGCACCGACACGAGAAGCGCTCGGAGCCACATCTCATGCGGCCTAATAGGTCAGCTCGAGCTCGCCAGCGACGAGGTCGCTGCCGCCGTAGTCAAGCACAGCGAGCGCGTCGTATTTCTTGCCTGGCTGCAGCTTCGATTTTCCGGGCGCGGGGAGCTCAAAGTCGATCAATCGGCTCTGTCCAGGCAAGATCGAGAACGCTGGCAGCGGCATTGTTTGCACGGTAGCGCCGCTGTTGTCGCGAAAAGTGATCGTCGAATTGTCGCACTGAACATGCACATTCCCTTTGTTGCGGGCGTGGATGAGTAGCGTGCGCTTGCCGTCCTTCCTGGCATCTTCAATTTTCGTGACTTCGCAGTCCGGCTGGGCGGCCAGCTGCGGATTGCGCATGAAAATCTTCGTGCCGATTCGGCCGATCACACGCACCTGCAGCTCGCGGCCGGGCGTTGCGGCTTGAGACTTGCCGACGTCGGTTGTCTCGGTGAACACCATCGCGCGATATTCTTTCAACGGCATCGGTGCGCCCTTCGGCACCGCGATTGAGACGTTGACGATTTTCTTCTCGCCTTTGCCGAGGGTGAATCGCTGCGGATTGACAGCCACCCACGCTGCGGCGCAATCGGGAGCTGTTTCTTTACCCGGCTCGATCGCTTCGACCGCGCCTTTTTCGTCCTGCGCCCAGTCGGCCGGAAAAACAGTGACATCGGTCGGCTTGTCGTTCGTGTTGGCGATCTCGAGCTGGCGCGTGGTGCGGCCGTCGCGCCCGAGATCAACCACGATTTTTCCGAGATTGACGATGATGCCTGCCCGCAGCGCGCCGGTACTCGGCAGAACCGCAATCAGGAGCGCGCAGCAGCGCGAGACAAAGACAGAACGCTTACGCATGGATTGGAGAAGGCAGGCGACACGTCCCGTCGCTAGGGAGCCGTGAGCGTGTAAATCGTGTCGAGTGTGTAAGTGCCCGCGGGATCGACCGTGATGTTGCTGAGGAACTTGTAGTCGACGCTAAAGGTGTTGCCGCTGTCGGTCGGCGAACCGGCCGATCCTGACGCCAGGTTGACGCCGGTCGTGCTCAACGCTTGATACGTGCCGTTCGCTTTCCGCACTTCGAGGTCGCTCGCTGGCTTGCTGCGCGTCTCGCCGACCTGCGCAGGAGTAAAGCTAAAGGTCGCAGCACCGCTTTTGGCCGTGATCAGCCACGCCCGATTTGCGCGCACCGACAGCTCGTGCGCCGCCGCCGCTTCAATGCTGATGTCGCTGGAGGTGGTGTAATCGCCGCTCGTGATGGTCACACCGGCGGCGTTTGTCGAGGTGGTGAGTTCGAGAACGCTCGGAACCACAGCGGTGAAGGTCACCGTTTGCTCAGTGCCTGCGCTGGCGAGACCGCAACCGAGCACGCTCGCGGCAAAAAGCAGCGCGAAAAATTTGGATTTCATCATTTGGGTTTTCTGACTCGTGTTCTGCCGAACTACGGAGCGGTGAGCGTGTAAACCACGCCGAGCGAATAGGTGCCGGGCGGGTCCTGCGAGAGATTGCTCGTCAGTTGGTAGTCGACCGCGAAACTGTTGCCTGTCGTGGAGGTGCCGCCTTTGCTGCCGGTTTTGAGCGACGCATTCGTGGTCGTGATCGCGGTGAACGTCGTTCCGCCATTCAGCCGGTAGGAGAACGCGCCGGCCGTTTTTGACGGATCAGCGTCGCCGGCAGATGGCGTGAACGAAAACGCGGCGGCATTTGCTTTCACGCTCACGGTCCAGCTCTTGTTGCTGGTGATGGAAAGCGTGTTGCCGCTGGTGACGGTTTTTGTCGCCGCGCCGGTTGAGCTGCTGTAGTCGCTGCTCAGGAACGGGATCGACAACGTGTTCGCGTCGATCGCGAGCGAGAGCACCTGCGGAACGGTGCTGGAGACGGTGACGGTCTGGCTCGTCTGCGCTCGCGCTGCTGAAGCGACGAGCAGAGCGCCCAGGGTTATGAGAAAGAGAAGTGGAGTGGTACGGGTGGCGTGCATCGAAGTAGGATTGTGGCTGACATGAAGCTAAGGAGAATGACGACGCATAAAGCTGCTCGCATGCCAAATACGCCCGGCTGTTTCGCGAAATTATGACGCGTCGAGCTACTTACGCGGAAAATGCTCAAACGCATTGGTCTGTCGAACGCAGCGGCTCACCGCGGATTCCGACAGCATTCCTGTCTGCCATTCTTCTCGACAGTTGACATTCCGTTCCGGCAAACTGCCGTTCGGCCGGCCTAGTGAAGAGCGAATAGGCGCACTGCTGCAATGCCGGGCAAAGGAGTTCCATCTATGCACACCAATTCTGATTCGACACGCTCGGGCATCTCTCTTTTCCGCATCGCCGTCGCCCTCCTTCTGACCACGACCGCGCTGTCGATGGCGTTGTTCAGCTTCGCCGCGGCCACACCGTCTGCGCCGCCGACATTCGGCAATCCCGTGATCAGCGGGATCGGTGGCGTCGGCTTCGAGCAGAACCTGCGGCTCGATCCATCGAATGCGAACCGCCTCTACACCAGCGCGCCGGGCACGCTGAGCGCCGACACGAGCTGGATCTGGCGTTCGCTCGATGCAGGCCGCACCTTCAAGTGGGTGCCGGACGCGAAGCCGTTCGAAGGCAAGGTGACGACCTGCGGCGGCGGGGGCGACACTGAGCTTGGCGTCGATACTTCGGGGCACTTGTATTTCGCCGATCTGACGCTGGCGAATTTCAGCACGGCGCGCTCCGATGATCAGGGCGCAACTTTTCTCTGCAGCAACAGCGGCGTGCTGGACGCCGTGGTCGATCGGCAATGGTACGCGATCGACGGCGACCCGACGAACGGCGGGAGCATTTACCTCGCGAACGATGAAGTCGCGCAAGCGCCAGCATCCTGCGGTTCGCCGACCAATCTCGGACAAAACATTCTCGTGATGTATCGCTCGCCTGTGGCGGGGTTGAGCGCGACGGCGGGCATTCAATTCGCCCCGGCGAACAAAGTCAGCAACCCGCTCGGATGCGACGAAGCCATCATGGGCAACAACGAAATCAGCCCGGTCGCGACCACGCTGGGCCAGCCAAACGGCAGCGGCGGATTCGCAGCGCTGCCCGAACCGGTGAAACACATTTTTGTGATCCACGACGACGCGTTGCTGCACAAAATCATGATCGGGCGCTGTTTCCCCGTCGGGTTTGGCGCGCCGGTCCCGAACGTCAGCGATCCGAGCGGCCTGAATTGCACGGACATCCTCGTCGCTGACCTGGGAAGCACGCAGAAGACCGGCGGCAGTTTTCCGACGATGGCGATCGACAAAGCCGGCAATCTGTACGCGGTGTGGGAACAGGCGCCGATTGATTCCAACGGAGACATCAACGGCGACACGCTGCTGAAGTATTCCTTCTCGACCGATCAGGGGAACACCTGGTCGGCGCCGGTTACGATCGACACGTCAGGTTCACCGGTCGGCACATTGCGCAATAATGTGTTCGCGTGGATTGCGGCCGGCAGTGACGGACGCGTCGGCATCGCGTGGTACGGCACGCCGGGCGCGCCGACCTATCCTTCAAACGGACCCGATTCGTGCCCAGTCAGCTGCGACTGGAGTCTTTGGTACACGCAATCGCTGAACGCGCACTCCGCGACGCCGACGTTCAGCGCGCCGGTACAGGCAAGCGACCACTTCATCCATCGCGGCAGCATTCAAACGGTAATGGGTGGTCAGAACGGCGACCGCACGCTGGGAGATTTCCTGCAACTGCGTATCGGCGCGCAAGGTGAAGCGCAGATCAGTTACGCCGACTCGAATAACATCGACGAGGTGTTCGCGCCGCACGGGATATACGTTCGGCAGAACGGCGGGGACGGATTGCTCGCCAACAGATCGCCGGTGCAGATCACCGGAACTAAGCCATTCAATACCGTCTCCGATCCGGCAGGCGACGGCCGCTACGAAGCGGCGGGCGTAATCAGCAGCAACATGCCGCAGTTGGACATCGTGGGCTCGAGCGTGCGTGTCGTCACGAGCGCGCCATGCTCCAGCAGCGCGCCTTGTTACCAGGTGGTGATGCAGATGAATAATCTCAGCCTTGCGCCGACGACCGATCAGGACCCTGACACCGATCTCGTTTGGCTGACGCAGTGGCTGGTCCCATCGACGAGCGATCCGAACGGCGGCAAGAATTTCTTCGCGTATGCCGAATCGAATAACGGCGCAGACCTGCAGTGCTTTGTCGGCGAAAATGCGGTCGAGGTGGTCGGAGGTGGCGTTGCGCTGACCTATCCCGGCTCCACGGCGCTCCCGGCGGCCAATTGTCAATCATCTCTCGGCCCGAACGGCACCATCACCATTTACGTGCCGGTCTCGGCAGTGGACGAAGAGCACCCGATCGACGCGAAATTGCACGAGGTCACTGCGAGCACGATGACGCTCAGCCAGCCGGCGAACACGACGCCGTCGTTCGCGGGCATCGGCGGCTCGTTGTTCAACCTGATCGACGTCGCGCAGACGTATGTGTTCGATCCGAGTCTCGCGACCGTTCCGCCGCCGGCCCAACTCGCGAACATCTCCGGCCGCGTCTTTGTCCAGAGCGGTGACAAAATCGGTGACGCAGGATTCATCATCAAAGGCAGCGGCACGAAACGTGTGCTGCTGCGCGGCCTCGGGCCGTCGCTGCCGGTGTCGGACCCGCTCAAAAACCCAGTGCTTGAG
>CADDYX010000167.1 GCA_902810735.1 Verrucomicrobiota bacterium
GACCATCGAGCTGCTTGCGCGCAACGGCGAGATCGTCCTCGTCACCACCCGCGATCCCGAGCTCTACTGCCCTGAAGCGCCGATCACCCTCGTCAACGTCGACGCGACGCAGACCGCGGCGGCGCGGGATCAACAGCGCGAGACCGGCTGCCCGATGTTCCTGACACTCAGCGGGCAGAATCTCGTCCTGCGCGAACCGGCGATGCAGCTGGTGCAGCATTACGGCCAGAAATTGTTTGCGCAGCTTTGGTCGGCAGACCGCGTTCGTTTCGTGTTCGAGCTGATGCAGCTGCCCGATTACGCCAATGACGTTCCGGGCGACGGCGATATCGATCAGTGGGCGCTCAGCACGCTGCGCTTGCTGCAATTCCAGGAACTCCGCGACACGCCCGATACCGACGCGAGCCGCATTCCTGCCTACACGCGAGACGGCTACGAACGCGTCCAGAAACTGCGCCTGACCGTCGCTGAAGCGCAATTCGCATCGCAGTTCAACGGCGTCCGTTCGATCGGGCAGATCGCGAAAAACCTGCGGCTCGATATCAAGTTCGCCCGCCTGACGCTATTCCGCTTTCTCGCGCTTGAGATCGTCGAGTGCTGGCCTGCCACCGTGCAGGTGAAACAGGAGCGGCGCGGGTTTTTCCAGCGGATCGGCAGCTCGATCGGCCTCGGCGACTAGCCACACGCGGCATGGCGAGGCGAATTCTCGTCGTCGACATCGGCGGCACGCACGTGAAGCTGATGACGTCGGCGAACCAGCAGCGGCAGTTCGATTCCGGCCCGAAGCTCACGCCGCAACAGCTCGTCGCCGCGATCCAGCGCACGGTCGGCGATTGGAAATTCGACGGCATTTCGATCGGCTTTCCCTCCCCGGTGTTACGCGGCCGCATCGCGAAAGAGCCGCGCCACCTCGGCAGGGGCTGGGTCGGTTTTGATTTCGCGAAGCCGCTCCGCCAACCGGTGCGCGTGATCAACGACGCCGCGATGCAGGCGCTCGGCAGTTATCGTGGCGGCCGCATGCTCTTCCTCGGACTCGGCACCGGCCTCGGCTCGACGCTCGTCTGGCCCGGAACGGTGCTGCCACTGGAGCTGGGCGATCTGCCGTATGAGGACACGATCATTGACGAAATCCTCGGTAAAAGTGGGCTGGAGCGTTTCGGCAAGCGCGATTGGAAACGCCGCGTGCTGCACAGCGTCAAGCAGCTGAAGATCGCGTTCATCGCCGACTATGTGGTGCTCGGCGGCGGCAACCGGCATCAGTTCGACTCGTTTCCGGCCGGGATCGAGCCGGGTCACAACCGCAACGCGTTTCTTGGCGGCCAACGCCTCTGGCAAACCGACGCTCGCACGCGCCGGCCGAAGTGGACGGTGCTGTAGCGCAGACTTAATCCAGCTTGTACGCTTCGGCGAGAGCGATGCCGGTGGTGCCGTTCGCACCACGAACGATGCTCGTGTAGGCGCCGGGTGCGAGTCGCATGAGAATCGCCGGCTCGCGCTCGTCCTTCGGCGCCAGGCCGCTTCGTTCGATCTCCGGCGCATTCGGGGCTTTGCGCCAGCTGTCGTTCCTTCGCAGGAGCGTTCCGTTCCCGTCGTGCAACTCGAGCGTGGGGTCCTTCAGTTCACCTGTCACGCCGCGCTGGCGTAGCTCGGGTCCGATGCCGCGGAATAACACGCGCCGCGGTGCCATGCCGCGGACGATGACACCGTCGATCAACACATTGTCGTCCACACCGACATCGGCGCGCACCGAGAGATTGCCGAGCTCGCCTTTTTGGTCGGGCTCGATGTCGTAAATTTCCGCGAGGCCGATGCCGGTCGCGTCGTTTCGCCCGTGAACAATCGCGGTGTAGTCGCCGGGCGGCAGCGTGGCGATGATCGCCGCTTCGCGACTGTCGAGCGGTGCGATTCCGCTCTTCATTAACTCGCTCGATTGCGAGCTGCGCCAGTTGTCGTTCGCCATCGTGCCACCGCTGCCGTTGTGCAGCTCGATCGCCGGATCTTCAAGTCGTCCGGAAAGCGGCTGGTTACCTGCTTTTAACGACGGCCCGATCCCGCGCACGACCACGCGCTTCGGTTTTTGCCCGGTGATGATGAAGCCGCCGATGCCGACCTTGTCGCCTGTTTGTTCCAGCACGCGTCCGGAGATGTTCACCAGCTTCACATTCGCAGGCGTTGCGTTCGGGTCGGGCGTCGGTGTCGGCGTCTCGATCGTGCCGCAAGGTGGCGGCACATACCCGGACGGAGTCGTCAGAGATTGGATGCGCGCATAGCGAATTGATGTCGCTCCAGCGGCATCATCTTGTCGCATCCAGGTGAGATGCGCCGCGCCGGCCGCATCAAACGCCGCCGTGATGAAGTCGCCGGCAAAGCGGTTCGTCCCGGTGCAATCCGCCGCCACGCAGATCGGGCCGCTGTGGATTTTCTCCTCGACCGTTGTGACCATCCAGCTCGGTGCCGAGCTGTCGGCGTCAAACGACTCGGCCCATTGCGCCGACCACACCGCTTTGCCGAGCGCGCCCGGATCGCCGTTCTCCGTCGTATAATAATAGAGGACACCGACGTGTCCCGGCTCGGCAGCAGCGACCCAGCTGAACGTCGCGGTCCCGGTGGTGGTCGCGGGCAGCGGCGGAAGCTTCTTCCAGTGCGCGCCTTCGTCGGCGGAACGCGCAACGACCACCTGGCGGCCACCAGCGGGGTTCGCTTCCTCCGAGACGACCCAAAGCGTGCCGTCTTTTCCGAGCGAGGCGCTCGGAAGCGCGGTTGGCAATTTCAATCCGGTGCCGCGGATATCTGAGATAACGCTGCCGGTCGCATCAGGATCGTAGACGTAGATTTTGACTTCCTCGTCGGCAGGACCGTTGCCGTATATCTTGATCGGCTGCAGCACGAAACTGCTGCATCGCTTTTGCAGCAGCGGCCCAGTCTGCGGCTCGAGCAAACCGCTGCCGAGCGCGCGTGGCGTCCAGGTTTGGCCGCGATCGGTGCTCTTGAGAAACGCCGTCTCGTAGAGTCCCTCGTTCGTTACTTCGTAGGCGGCTGTCATCGACGGCGCGAGCACCCACATCCGGTCGGTCCCGCCGGGCACGACCGCCGGGTTGCACGACCAGCTGTCGCCGTGATCGTCACTCGTGCAAACCGCCGTCGTGCCGGCATACGGATAATCGAACGTGAAGTAGACACGGTTTCCCGGATCGATCGACAGCGAGCTGTCGGAATTCAGGTTCAACTGCGACGCCTCAGGAGGACCGGCCAGCTCCTTCCAACTCGCGCCACCGTTGGTGGAGCGATAAAGATGTTGCAGCGCGCTGATGTAAAGTGTGCCGTCCGGCGAAATCGCGATCAGCGGCTCGTTGCCTTTGCTGCCCACCGTCACCGGCGTGACGGCATTCGCCGCCTGGGTCAACCCGAACGCGGCGGCTGCTAACGCGCAACGGCGGATCGAATCAACGACTCGAGAAAGAGATTTGTGTCGCATCATTTTCCGTCCTACCAATTCGGAGTCTCCGCTGGCGTGATTGCGCTCAGCTCAACAGTGAAATCGATTCCAATGCACCATCTGGCCCCGCCACCTCGATGAAACGCTACCTGCCTTTCATCATCATTGGTGTTGTCTTGGCCGCCACGATTGTCGGCGCGACGATGTGGTATCGCACGCATCTTAAACCGGCGGTTGTCCTCACCGGCGACGCCGGCGCTGATCCACCGCACGCCCGCGGGGAGATCACCGCCCCCGTTTTGCTCGAAGAGTTCGGCGATTTCCAATGCCCGCCGTGCGCCACGGTTGCACCAATTATCGATGGCTTGGAAAAACAATACGGCAGCAAGCTGCGTGTCATTTTTCGCGAGCATCCCCTGCCCGTTCACGCGCATTCACGCATCGCGGCGCGGGCGGCGGAGGCAGCCGGCCTGCAGGGCCATTTCTGGGAGATGCACCATCTGCTTTACCAGACACAGAAGATCTGGGCGGATGCGCCTGATCCGCAGAACATTTTCGACGGCCACGCAACGAAGCTCGGGCTCGATGTCGCGCGGTTTGAAGCCGACATGAAAGGTCAGCAGGTCAGCGCGCGTATCGCTGCGGACGAGCGTCGCGGCGCTTCTCTCAAAGTCGACAGCACGCCGGCTATTTTCGTGAACAACCAGCGCGTCCGGGCCGGCAAAAACGCCCCTCAGGCATTTCGCGACGCGATCGACGCAGCGCTGGCGAAGAAGTGAAAGCGATCGCCGCGCTCGCGATCGTATGTAGCACGGTCGCAGCGGCGCCCGCTGCGCTCCCGCCGGAGCGGCACGTCGTGCTGGTGGTCTGGGACGGCATGCGGCCGGACTTCGTGACGCCGCAATATGCGCCGACGCTGGACAAGCTCGCGCGCGACGGCGTTCGCTTCCTCAACCATCACTCCGTCTATTGCACGGCGACCAACGTAAACGGCACCGCGATTGCAACCGGCGTTTACCCGAACCGCTCCGGCATATTTGCGAACTCGGAGTTCCGTCCGGCGATCGACCCGCGGCGGCCGCTCGATACTGCCGACCAGGAAACAATCACCGGCGGGGACAAACGTTCCGACGGCAAATACCTCGGCGCGGCGACGATCGCCGAACTGGTGCGCGGCGCCGGAAAACGCGTTGCGTTGTCGGGCAGCAAATCAGCCGCGGTGCTGCACGATCGTCACAACGAATGGACGATTGCAACGGCCGCCGCGGCGCCGCTGACCATATTCGCCGGCGCGCCGATTCCCGCCGCATCGCGCGCTGAATTGACGAAACTGCTCGGCCCGTTACTCGTCGAGTCGACGGCGACGGCGCGCGACCGCGCTGCGTATGCGACACATGCGCTGACGGAATTTCTCTGGCGCGACGGCGTGCCGGAGTTCTCGCTCCTCTGGCTCGGCGAGCCTGATCTTTCCGAGCACAACCACGCGCCCGGTTCCCCTGAAGCGCTCGCCGGAATCAAAGCCGCTGATGATGATCTTGCGGCCGTGCTGCACGCGCTCGACGCGAAGCACGCGCGCGAAACGACCGACGTGCTCGTCGTCTCGGATCACGGTTTTTCCACGATCCGCCGCTCGATCGATGTCGTTAAACAACTGGCGGAATCCGGTTTTCACGCAACGAAGCAAATGCCTGAATCGCCGAAAGCTGGTGACATCCTGCTCGTCGGCGACGGCGGCACGGTGCTGTTTTACGTTTACCAACACGATCGCGATACCTGCCAGCGCGTCACCGAATGGCTGCAGGAGAGCGACTTCGCGGGCGCAATGTTCACCCGCGAAAAATTTCCCGGAACGTTGCCGCTCTCCGCGATCCGCATCGATACGCCGGACGCGCCGGATATTGTCATGTCGTTCCGTTGGACGTCGGAGAAGAACCAGTTCGGCGTTCCCGGAATGATCGACTGCGACTGGAACAGAAAGCCAGGTCAGGGGACGCACGCCACGTTGAGCCCGTTCGACGTGCACAACACCTTCATCGCGGCAGGCCCGGATTTCCGCCGCGCCTTCGAAGATCCTACGCCGACGGGGAATATCGACATCGCGCCGACTGTCCTCCACCTGCTCGGGGTCCAGACGCCGGCGCCACTCGATGGCCGTATCATCCGCGAAGCCTTGCGCGAAGCCGACGGCGCGAAGCTCCAGGCAGTGCCGCAAACCGTCGTCGCAAAACGTCCTGGCGAAGAAGCGTGGCAGGAATGGCTGCGCAGCTCGCGGGTGGACAACACTGTTTACTTCGACACCGCGGTCGGCGGCAAAGTGCGCAAATAGCTGCCAGGGAGGGGACTCGAACCCCTAAGGATTGCTCCACCAGATCCTAAGTCTGGCGCGTCTGCCAATTTCGCCACCCTGGCCTGTCCCAAACTGCAGAAGTGTAGAGTTGGGATCAAACACTGCCACCACGTAGTTGCGGCACATCTGTTGCTCTCTTCCAGGAGGGGAGCCTCTCTTGGGAAGCCAAAATATTGTCCATCTAGCTGAGGCTGCCGGTCCACACCTCGGGCGGTTTGATGCGCCTGAGCGGCCTTGTTTTCGTAACAATGAGCTGCTGACCGGCCTCGACGAGGTGAGCTACGCGGCAATCGCTGCGCAGATCGACATCGTTCGGTGCGCGCCCGCTGAGATTATTTTCGAGGAGGATGAACCGGGTAACTGCCTGTACCTGATTGCAGAAGGATCAGTCAAAATCTCCAAAAAAGGTCGCGGCGGACAGCAGGAAACGCTCGCCTTTCTGATGGAGCAAGACTTTTTCGGTGAAATGGCGCTGGTCGATTGCGCCAAGCGTTCCGCGCAAGCAGCGGCTGTCGGCGACGTC
>CADDYX010000168.1 GCA_902810735.1 Verrucomicrobiota bacterium
CGCGAGCAACGATCCGCCGCCGCATATCGACGAGACGAAGCTGAAGATTCCGACCTACTGGATTCATCCACCGCAGCCGCTCTCCACATCGCGCGGATTGCATCGGTTCCTGTGGGACATGCATTGTGCGCCGGTTGCGGGCATCGATCCCGAGTTCCCGATGAGTGCGATCGCTCACAAAACGGCGCCCGAACCGACCGGCCCGTGGGCCGCGCCAGGCAACTACTCCGTCGTGCTGACGGTGAACGGGAAAAGCACGACGCAGCCGCTGACGTTGAAGATCGATCCGCGGATCAAGGCCACGGAGGCGGAGCTGATGGAGCAGTTCACACTATCGAAGCAGCTTTACGATATCCGGCCGCAGCTCGAGAAGATCGGCGACGAGTTCGATGCGGTGAATAAGCAACTTGGCAAAGCCAAAGAACAGGTTGGGAACAACGCGGCGCTCGCCCAGCAGCTCGACAGCTTTGGCAAAGAGCTGGCCAAGTTCGCGCCGGCAAATCCGCGGCCGTTCGCGCCGCTCACGTTCGATTTGCTGGCGAAGCTGCAAGATCTGTTCTCGCAGCTGCAGGAGGTGGACGCAGCGCCGCGGCCGGCGGTGAAAGCCGCAGTCGCCGATGTTCTGCGCGACGCGCCGGCCGTCACCGACTACTGGCAAAAGCTGAAGCACGACCAGCTCGCCGCAATTAACCAGCAGTTGCAAGCCAGCGGGGTGCCCCAGATCCAAATCACGGCACCGCAGTAGCCGCCGCCAATTTTTCCGATGCGGGCGCTTCCCATCGCGGGCTGCGAAGTTTTCTCAAAGTCGGCCGCGAACGCTGCCCGATAGCGACACGCACGGCGTGCTCGGACGCTTCCGTGACGTGTTATCTCACGAGCAGGAAGCAGCAGTCGGGCTCAATCCCTCCGCCTGGTCAGAGCGCGTCGTCATTCTGTTGCTGGCAGCTGCGGGATTCGTGATCGCGTCGTACCTCGCGCTCTATCAACTTCAGGTCATTCCTCACGTCTGGGATCCGCTGTTCCGGAACGGCAGCCGGAAAGTCCTGCATTCGCCGATCTCGCGGATGCTTCCGGTTCCGGACGCTTCGCTCGGCGCGGCCGGTTATCTCGCGGAATTTGTCACCGGGGCGATCGGCGGTGCCGAGCGATGGCGCCGCCTGCCGTGGGTTGTCCTCGCTTACGGTGCGATCGTGGCAGCGGCCGCGGTGGCGGCAGCCGTGCTCGCGATTTCGCAGCCGTTGCTCGTGCATGCGGGCTGCACCCTCTGCCTCGTTTCGGCGGCGATCTCGCTGATCATCGCGTGGCTTGCGCGTAGCGAAATCTTTGCGTCTGTCGCGCATCTTCGGAATCCTGATTGAGGATGAAGAGTCGAAATCGAGCGAAGGTGGTGGTGGTCACGGGTGCATCCGCAGGCGTAGGCCGTGCGACGGCGCAGGCGTTTGCGCGAAAGGGAGCGCACATCGGGCTGCTCGCGCGCGGGAAGGCCGGACTGGAAGGAGCTGCACGCGACGTGCGTGACCTCGGCGGAACAGCGCTCGCTCTTCCTACTGACGTTGCTGATGCGCACGCCGTTGAGGTTGCCGCGGAACAGGTCGAGGCAAACTTCGGGCCGATCGATGTTTGGGTGAACGACGCAATGTGCTCTGTGTTTTCGCCGGTCAAGGAGATGACCGCGGAGGAATTCAAGCGCGTCACCGAGGTGACGTATCTCGGAGTGGTTTACGGCACGCTCGCGGCGCTGAAACGCATGTTGCCGCGCGATCGTGGCGTGATCATTCAGGTCGGGTCGGCACTCGCTTACCGTGGTATTCCGTTGCAGGCTGCGTATTGCGCGTCCAAGCACGCAATTCAGGGCTTCTGCGATTCGCTTCGTTGCGAGCTGATCCACGACGAAAGCAACGTCCGGGTGACGATGGTGCAGATGCCGGCGTTGAATACGCCACAGTTCAGCTGGGTGAAAAGCCGTCTGCCGCGCAAACCGCAACCGGTCCCGCCGATTTTTCAGCCCGAAATTGCGGCCGACGCGATCGTCTACGCGGCCGATAACAATCGCAGAGAAGTTTACGTCGGCATCCCAACCGTCGAGGCGATCGTCGGCGACAAAATCGCGCCGGGGTTGCTTGATCATTACCTCGCCGCCAAAGGCGTAAGTTCACAGCAGACGAGCGAGCCGGTCGACCCGAATCGCCGCGACAACTTGTGGGAACCGGTCGACGGCGATCGCGACCACGGCGCGCACGGGAGCTTCGATGCTCGCGCGCGGGAGTTTAGCCTGCAGCTTTGGGCGAACAAAAATCGCGTATGGCTTGCAGCCGGCGCTCTCGCGCTGGCGGGAGTGCTGGCCGGCGCGTTCTGCGTTGAGGAGAGAAATCGGTAACGCGGCACACGCAAATGCGTTCAGTTGTACGACGAGTCTAGAATGCGCGACATCGTTGTTATCGGTGCGCCGGTCGGTGGCGCAGCGGCATTGACACAGGTGATCGCAGGACTGCCGGCCGGTTTTCCCGCCTCGGTTTTCGTGGTACTGAACACCACCCCCGGAAACCCAATCCTGCTCGCCGACGTTCTCAATTCACCGGGACGGATGCACACGTCGGATGCAGTCGATGGCGAAGTTTTTCAGCCGAGCCGAGTCTATGTCGCCGCCGATGGCAAACACCTCGCGTTGGACGGCACAAAGATACGGCTCACGATCGATGCCGAAGAAAACAATCACCGCCCATCAATTGACGTGCTGTTTCGCACGGCCTCGGCTTGCCACAAGGACCGTGTCGTCGCCGTGCTGGTGCTTCATGCAAGGGACGGCGGTATCGCCGGATTGCGCGAGGTTCGCCGAAACAACGGGCGCGTCGTGACCCACCGCAACGAGCACATGCCTGCGAGCCCGCGCGATCCCGAGACGGGCGAAGACCTGGCGCACGACCACCTCGCACTGGAGCAAATCGCACCGCGCCTCGTTACCTACGTTAGCAGCTCGAACGGAAACGATCCGGTCGACGCGGGTTGACGGGAGGTTAGCTGCGCCCATCGCGCGCGCCGGAGTCCGTGTTTGCTATTGCCAAACGCATCACGAAACCTCTACCAATGCTTTCGTCTAATATGGTGGCAGGGGAGAGCGCCGTCGGGGCCACGCAGGACGCGCTACGCGAGCGCGAAATCACGTTCGCTGCGCTGGCTCGCGTCGCGCCTGTCGGCATCATTCGGTTCGATGCAAAAGGCCGTTGTAACTATATAAACGACCGGTGGGCGGAGATGACCGGCCTCACCATCGATCAGGCGATCGGCGATGGCTGGATCCAATCAATTCATCCGGCAGACCGGCACGCCGTGCTTTCGCGATGGGACGCAATGCGAGAAGCCGATGAACTGTTCCGTGAAGAGTATCGGCTCGCGCGACCGGACGGCACGACGCGCTGGGTGTTAGCTGAAGGGACCGCTCTGTACGGATATTCAAGGCAAGTACTGGGGTTCATTCGCGCGGTCACCGACATCACGGCTCATCGGCAGCTCGAGGCGGAACTCTTTGCCGCCCGCGCCGAGCTAGAGCTGCGGGTGCAGGAACGCACCGCCGATCTCGAGGCTGAAATGGCAGAGCGCGAGCGGCTGGAGAAGGAAGTGCTCGAAATAAAAGATAACGAGCAGCGCCGCTTCAGTCGCGATCTCCACGACGGTCTCGGGCAGAGCCTGACCGGCGCGCTTTTTCAATCGCTCGCGTTGCAACGCGACCTGGAAAGCGCGCAATCGCCGCTCGCCTCGAACGCCTCACGAATTGCGGACCTGGTGAATCGGTCGATCGCGCAGGCGCACGATCTCGCGCGCGGTGTGGATCCAGTTCCACTGCGGCCGGATGGACTGATGAATGCGTTGGCAGAACTGGTCCAGGCGCTGTGCAATGCGCATCCACTCGACTGCGCATTCGAGTGCGACGAACCGGTTGTCGTCGAGGACAACTCGATCGCCAATCATCTCTACCGCATCGCCCAGGAAGCGCTTACGAACGCAATCAAGCACAGCGGAGGCTCTCGTGTGCAGACGAGGTTGGAGCGCCTTGCAGATCGCATTACGCTAACGGTAGAAGATGATGGCAGCGGCCTTCCCGCAGGCGAATCCCATGATGGCTGCCGCGGCTTGAACATCATCAAACATCGCGCCCGCCTTATTGGTGCGACAGTCGTCTTCGAAAAGGCAGCACCCCACGGCACCAGGATGCGCTGTTCCTTACCGTCACCCGGAGCCGGGACGAACGTTGAAAAAGGCAGTTAAGACCAAAGCAAAGGTGCTGCTCGTCGACGATCATGCGGTCGTCCGCGACGGACTTGCGCAGCTTATTAGTCGCGAACCGGACATCACTGTTTGCGGCGAAGCGAGCAGCGCCGAAGAGGCACTCACCGCAGTAATGAAATTCCAGCCGGACCTGGCGATCGTCGATATCTCGTTAGGCGGGGTCGACGGCATAGAACTCATCAAGAACCTGAAGGCGATCCGGCCGCTCGTCGCACTTCTCGTTCTCTCGATGCACGATGAGGCGCGATACGCCGAGCGCGCCTTGCGAGCAGGCGCGAGCGGCTATGTCATGAAGCGGGAAGCGCGTGATCGAATCCTGGAGGCGATCCGGGCGGTGCTGCGCGGCGAGGATTACGTGAGCGAACGTTTGCAAAAGAGCATCGTGCATCAGTATCTGCATGCCGCTGGCGGCGAGCAAAAATCGCCGATCGATCGGCTGAGCGATCGTGAACTCGAGGTTCTGACGCTACTCGGAAAAGGGCTTAGTTCGAAGGATATCGCTGATCGCCTGCACCTAAGCCAGAAGACGGTAGACAGCCATCGTACACACCTGAAAGAAAAGCTCGATCTTAGTGGCGCTCCAGAACTGATTCGATTCGCCTTCGAGTGGGTTAGTTCCCAGGAGTCACTCTGAGGAGATCGCGCCCGGCGCGGTTCGTGATCAATGACAATGCCGCGACGCGGCTAATGCCAGCCGCGGCTCAGGTAGTCACTCATCGCGAGAACGAGCATGATGCCGAGCCAGAAAAAACCTGCGCCCACGAAGAGCCACATAACGGGTTTGCTGTAGCGCATGTGCATGAAGAACAGAATGATTAGCGCAGCTTTCGCGGCGGAGATCGACATCGCGACTATCGTGTTGAGTGGGCCGAGATTGATGTAAGCGGCCGCGATGGTGAGCGCGAGAAAGCCAAGCAGCGCAACGCCATTGATCAGGTAAGTGCGAGCGGTCGGCGCGTTCATGTGTGGCGGTCGATCATGTAAATGAGCGGGAAGAGAAACACCCAGACGATATCGACGAAATGCCAGTAAAGCCCTAGCAACTCGACCGGCGTGTCATGATTCTGAAATGCGTCGGTTAGCCACGCCCGCAGCGCGAAAAAGCTGATGAGCAACACGCCAATCGTGACATGCAGCGCATGCACACCCGTCATCAACCAGTACAAATAATAAAAGAGCTCCGCGTGCGTCGGATCAGCAGCGTCGATGCGAAAGCCGCGGCCGGGGAAAAGGCCTTCACGAATTTCGTGCGCGTACTCGAAACCTTTGATGACGAGAAAGACCGCGCCGAGCGAAGCAGTGACAAACAACAGTAGCCCGAGCAAGCCGCGCTTGTTCTGCGAGGCAGCGCGAACGGCGAACGCCATAACGGCGCTGCTGATCAGAAGCACAGCGGTGTTCGTTCCGCCGAATGCGATCAGCGTGTGCCGGCTCGCATCTGCGAACGCCTGCGGATACGAAAAACGATACGCCGTGTAACCGAGAAACATCGCGCCGAAGAACAGCACTTCCGTGGCAAGGAACAGCCACATGCCCATTGTCGCGGCGTCGCGTTGTTGCTCGGCATTGTCGAATTGGTGCTCGACTGGAGCTTCCAACAACTCGTTAGGCATGTTGTAGTTCCGCTTCGGCCGCCCGCGGATCGTAGCGATACGGCTGTTCGTCGACAATCGGCGTGACTTCGAAATTGTCCGGCGGCGGCGGTGAGGCGGTAGTCCATTCGAGCCCGGTCGCGCGCCAGGGATTTGGGCCGGCGACTTTGCCGTATTTCCACGACCAGATCAGATAGGCGAGCGGTAACAGATAACCGACGGCGAGAATCGATGCACCGGCGCTCGACAAAACATTCAGCACCTGAAACTCCGGCGCGTAGACGTGATAGCGCCGCGGCATGCCCAGATAACCGAGAATGAATTGAGGGAAGAAGGTCAGATTGAAGCCGAGGAAAATGATGATCGCACTCATCCGCGCGAGCCGCTCGGGATACATGCGGCCGCTGATTTTCGGCCACCAGAAATG
>CADDYX010000169.1 GCA_902810735.1 Verrucomicrobiota bacterium
CACATCGCCGCAAATGTCGGTCCCGAGTTCCACGACCGACTGATGCATCTCCGGCTTGACCCGCTCCTTGAGCGTGACTTTGCCGACTTCGAGAATCTCCTGGATGTGCGACTTCAGCTCGCGCGTCCGCGGATCGACGATGGCGAACTCTTCCTCGATCCCGAGCGTGAACTGGTGGTCTTTCATTCGCCGCCGCTTTCCAGAAAAATAAGCGCGGCTTTTGTCATGTCGAGTCCCGCCACAGTGGCGGGAAGACCTCTTCCGGCGTTCAAACGTGCGAAGATTCGTCGACTGCCGTCGCAATGACACCACGCTCGGCGGTGTGTCGACCGCCGCAACGTTCGCGCCGATTCGCCGGCGCGAAGGCGACCATCAGTCCGAATCGCGAATCGTCACAGTCGCGGTCTTCGGTGCGGCGACCCTCGCTGTTGGTGTGCCGGTCAACGTCACCGTGAACGTCTGGTTTGGTTCATGTTTGCGATTGTCGATGATCGGGATGCTGATTGTCTGGGTGTCGGAGCCGCCGGCCGCGAAGACGACTTCGCCCGATCTCGCCCGGTAATCGGAACCCGCTTTGGCGGTGCCGTCGCTGGTCACGAAGTGCACCGTCGCGTCCGTCGACTGCTTCCCGATTCGCTTCAGCGTCAGCACGACGGGTCGGTGTTTCTCCTTCACCCGGTAAGCCGCCGGACTGAACTCAACTGTCGGGCGCGGGCCATCCTTGTCGATGATCGTCACGTTCGCGCTGCTTTGCGCGCCTATTTTGGCGCTCGCGCTCGACGTCAGCGTCACGGTGAAATCCTCGGCTGTCTCGGCGGCGCGATCGTTGGCAATCGAAACCGTGAACGCCTCTTGCGCGAATCCGGCGGGAATCGTCACGTCGGTGGAGGTGGCGATGTAGTCAGACCCGGCGTGCGCACTGCCGTCGCTCGTCCCGACGTGAACGGTCGCCGCTTTCGTTTGATCGCCACTGCGGGTCAAAGTCAGCGTCACGATGCCCGCGTTCTCCTGCGCGTCATAGCTGGCGGAGTTGAACTCCACCCTTGGTAGCGCCACCACATCGATCGACACCGTTGCGGTATTTGGATCGGCGTGGCCGTCGTTCGCCTTGAAGGTGAAACTGTCCGGGCCGCTGTAGTTAACATTCGGCGTGTAGGTCAGGTTCGGCGCCGTGCCGCTCAAGGTGCCGTGTGCCGGATGGGTCACTACGCTGAAGGTCAACGCGTCGCCCTCCACATCGGACCCGGTGAGCGTAATCGCTTTGGCGGCGTCTTCATTGGTCGTGACTGACTGCGCATCCGCGACCGGCGCATCATTCACGGCGGAGACAATCAGGACGAAGGTGTCGCTCATGCTGAGCGTCTTACCGTTGATCGTTTTTGTTGCGGTCACGGTGATCGTGGCGGTGCCGTTTTGATTTGCCGCAGGGGTGATCGAGAGGGTGCGCGTCGAAGGAGTGTCGTTGCCCACCGAAAGATTTCCGTTCGGGACCAGTGTCGTGTTGCTCGATATTGCCGTGATCGAAGCGAAAGGCGTCGCGCTGTCGCCCACGTTGAAAGTGAAACTCAGCGGCGTGTCTTCGTCGGTCGACTTGTCGGTGATGTCCTCAATCGACGGATCGGCTTCAAACGCGCCGATATCCACCGTTTGCGTCGTGTCGGCGTCGGAGCCCGCATCGAGCACGCGGCCGAATCCTGTCCCGCGTTGATCCGTCGTCAGGCCGGCATTGCTCGCCAGCGTGTTATCACCCGCATCGAGTGCGGGGCTGCCGAGCAGGAGCGCGTGCGTCAGCGTCGCGCCGCCGTTATCGGCCAGCGGCCCGAGCTTCGGGTCGGTGTCGGTCTGGTCGCCCGGCCCATTCAAAGCTCCCGAGGAGCCGGTCATGTTGTTCACGCCGCCGTCACTGCTCAGGTTGTGGCCCTCCGACGTGATGGTGCCGAACTCGTTAAAAATGTTTTCTCCCGAAGCGCCTGTATTGAGGATCGTATTTCCGATGATCAGTGTCGCGTGATCATTGTAGATGCCACCGCCGGAAACAGCGGAGTTGCCGCTGAGCGTGCTGTTGGTGAGCGTCAGCGTCGCGACGCTGCCGGATTGACTGCCGCCGTTGTAGATGCCGCCGCCGCCGAGATCTTGGGAGTTATGAGCCGCGTTGCCACTGACCGTGCTGTTGGTGACCGTCAGCGTCGCGTCGCCTTGGAAGCCGTCGTTGTAGATGCCGCCGGCGAGTTCGTCAGCGGTGTTGCCGCTGACCGTGCTGTTGGTGAGCGTCAGCGTTGCGCTGCCGCTGCCCTCGCCGTTGCTGTAGAACCCCGCGCCGTAGACGCCGGAATTGCCGCTGACCGCGCTATCGGTGAGTGTCAGCGTGCCGTGATCATTGTAGATGCCACCGCCGGCGTCGTCCGGGAACCCACCGCTCGCCACACCGTTGCGGATCGTCAGGCCCGAAATCGTCACATTCGTGCCGGACCCGATGTGGAAGACGCGACCATTGGCGTTGCCGTCCACCGCCAGCTTGTCTGCGCCGGGACCGGCGATGATGAGACTCTCATCAACCAGTAGTTCGCCGCTCGTGAGTGTGATCGCCTGCCCATTGAGCGACGAATCGAAATAAATCGCGTCGGCAGTGCCAGCGTCAGCGATCGCCTGACGCAATGAGCCGGCGCCGCTGTCGTCACTGTTCGTTACCACCTGCGAAATGAGCTCGAACGCGCCGATGTCGCTCTTGTCGCCAGGGGCAGCGTTTTTCGACGCATCGTCATAGGGCCGCGTCCGGCCGCGCTGATCCTTACCCGTGCCGCTGAGATCCTTGCCCGCATCGATCGCCGGGCTCCCGACAACCAACGCGTGGGTAAAGGTCGGACCGCCGTTGTCCTCCAGCGGACCAAGCATCGGATCGGTGTTGGTCTGGTCGCCGGTCGCGGTCAGGAACCCGCCACCGTCGTCGCTGCTCAGGTTGTAGCCGTTTCAACTGACGGTGCCTTCGCTGGAAATGTTTCCGCCCGAACCGCCGGCTTTGAGAATCGTGTTCCCGATCGTGAGCGTCGCGTCGCCGTCGGGGCCGGGTAGTTGTAGATGCCTCCGCCAGCATAAGATTGAGTAGCGGAGTTGCCGCTCAACGTGCTGTTGATAACCGTGAGCGTCGCGGTGCCCGAGTAGCCGTAATTATAGATGCCACCGCCGTAAGAAGCGGAGTTGCCGCTCAGCGTGCTATTGGTAACCCCGACATTCGCGGTGCCGGACACGCCGGAGCTGTAGATGCCCGCACCGCTGTTCGCGGAGTTGCCGCTCAACGTGGTGTTGGTGAGGATGAGCGTCGCGCCACCCGAATCCGCCTCGTTGGAGACGCCCCCGCCGTAAAACGCGGAGTTCCCGCTCACCATGCAGTCGGTGAGGGTCAGCGTCGCGTGATCATTTAAGATGCCGCCGCCGTAATCCCCGCTCGCCACGCCGTTGCGGATTGTCAGGCCGGAAATCGCCACGCCGATGCCCCCGCCGGTGTGAAACACCCGGCTGGCTGCATTGCCGTTCACCGCCAGCTCGGCTGCGCCGGGACCTGAGATGGTGATACTGTGGCTTACGAGCAGTTCCCCGCTGGTCAGCGTGATCACGCCGGTGACTGAAAAATCAATCGTGTCACCATCGGCTGAATCCAGGATCGCCTGACGCAACGAGCCCGCGCCGCTGTCGGCCGTGTTACTCACCGTGATCGTCGCCGCGTAAATCGTGGAGACGCTGAGCAGAGCCGCGATGAGCAGCCCGGCTTTCCGAAGCGCCCTCGTGACATGTGGCGCGTGTGAACGACTCGGGAGAAGTACGGGAGACGGATGAACGTTTGTGATCATGGAGCTGGTTTGCTGGTTTTGGGGTTACAACTGCCGCGGCGCCGCGTGGAACCAGCAGACCAGCCTCATCCGCATCGCCTGAACGGCCTCGCTTTGGGCTAACTCCACTGGCTCCAGTTGGATCTGGAGATCGCGTAAAGCGGTGTCTCAGCGGAGATCCAGCCCAGGCGCCTAAACAGCCGTGCCGAAGATGCGTTGAAACGTCGGGTGACGTAATCCGGTGGCGTTTTATGCAAAATGCTGATGAATGTCTAGGGTTTTTACGTTAATTCTGCACGCAAAGGCGAATTGCTCGCCGAAACCGGATGATTTCCTCACCGGAATAGCGAGACAGAAAAATCGCACCCGCGGATCAGGCGGTGGAAACCGGCGCGACATCGGTTTTAGGCCGTCGCGACGCGGGGAACCGCCGGCTGGCGAGCACGGCAAAACCGAGCTGGGGAGCACGAAAGATCAGTTCGGGAGCGTCTGAGCTGCGTCACGGACGGCACCAGCCGCGTTCGAAGCGCAACGAGTTGCGTTGCCGGCGCGAACAGCCGCCGTCTATTCGCCCTCGTCCGCGGCCGCGCTAGCCTCGGAAGCGCTAAAGAAGGCCGCCCGCCATTCACTCGCGGGCGGTTGCATTTCAGGAAAGCAGGAGAATGTCGCCGTTCGGATACGGCGGTTGCATGACACGGCAGATTTCGACCAACTACAGCGATCACGTCGTTCTTGCCGCGCGCGAGCGGCTTTCTAGCACGCAGCCGGTGAACGTCGATGTTTGCGGATGATTGCCTGACCCCGACGACGAAACAGAAGAATCCGGCGCGCGGCAATACGCATCTAGCTCAATCCAAATCGACAATCGTGACGGTGGCCGTCTTCGGCGCGCCCACAAACGCCGTCGGTGTGCCCGTCAACGTCACGGTGAATGTTTTGTCCGGTTCGCGTTTCTGATTGTTGATGATCGGAATGGTGATCGTCGCCGTGTCCCCGCCAGTGGCAGGGAATAAGACGTCACCCGATCTCGCGCGGTAATCGGCGCCCGCTTTGGCTGTGCCATCGCCGGTCTGGTAATGCACGCGCACTTTGGTCGACTGTTTACCGATACGCTTAATCGTGAGAGTCGCCGGCTTGTTCCTCTCCTTGACCTTGTAGGCTGCCGAAGCGAACTCGACCGTTGGTCTGTCTTTGTCGATGATTGTGACCGTGGCGGTGCTTTGCGCGCCCAGATCGGCGCTCGCGCTTGGCGTCAGCCTGACGGTGAACGTCTTGCTCTGCTCCGCCGCACGATCGTTGATGATTCGGACTTGGAACTCCTTTGTCGTGGCGCCGGCCGGAATTGTCTGGTCGGACGATTCGGCGATGTAATCAGAACCGGCGCGCGCACTCCCGTTGCTGGTGGCGACGTGAACGGTCGCGGGCTTGGATTGGTCGCCAGTGCGTTTCAGCGTCACCGTGACCACCCTCTGATTCTCCTCCACGCGGTAATTGGCCGCGGTGAATTCGACCTTCGGAGTCGGTGTTGGTGTTCCCACGGTCATGAACGTCGCAAGTTCCGTGTAGCTCGTGCCTATCGAGCTTGTCGCGTAGGCCTTGAAGCTGTAGGTGGTGGCCGCGCTCAGTCCGCTGACGTTCACCGTGAAGACGCCGGTCGTACCGCTCGTCGTCACGTTCGTTCCCGTCGACAGCGTTGGGTCGGAGTCGTCGGCTGTTCTGGAATAAACTATCCCCCGCTCGGTGACTGTCGCCGCGCCGTCGCTTGTCACGTTTCCGCCCAACGTCACGCTGCTATCCGTCACGCCCGCGACAGTCGGCGCGCTGATCGCCGGGGCGGCGGGAAGAATTCCCTGAGCGATGCTGTCCGTGCCCGTATTCGCCACGAAAAGTTTTCCGCTGGTACCGAACGCGACCCGCTCAGGAGAGTCGAACGCAGCGCTGGTGCCAAGCCCCTCGCCACCTCCGAGGGCGCCCGGCATGCCACCGATCGTCGTCACCACCCCATCGGCAGTCACCTCGCGGATCGTGGAGTTGCCACTATCAGCCACATACAGGTTCCCGCTTCCGTCCACCGCCACCCCGACCGGCTGGTTGAATCGAGCGGCGCTGCGCATCCCGTCGGCGCTGCCAGAACTGCTCGCGCTGCCCGCCACTGTCGTCACCACGCCATTGCCCGTCACCTTGCGTATGGTG
>CADDYX010000170.1 GCA_902810735.1 Verrucomicrobiota bacterium
GTACGTCGCGTCGCTCGGCAGGAAAGAGGAAAAGGACGCCACTGCGCAAGCAGTCGCGGCGGAGCTGGCGGATACCGATGTACAGACTGCTCTGCACTGGGCTGAACAGTTGCCGGACGGAAGCACGCGGCAGAGTGCATTCGACCCAATCCTCGCCCGGTGGAGCGAAGACGATCCCGGCGCGGCGGCCGATTTTGCAATGCGCCATTGCAGCGGCGAATCAGGTCATGATCTCCTGGAAAAAACGGCCGCGCGGTGGGCCCAAACTGATTCGGCTGCGGCGCTCGCATGGGCGCAGCAGTTGCCGGATAACGCCGCTCGCGATGCCGTCCTGCCAAACGTGATTTCCGTTCTTTCCTACACCGATCCGAATTCGGCGGCAGAGATGGCTTCTCAGCTTTCCGGCGAAGCGCAGGTCGAGGCCGCCAGTTCGATCGTTTCGCAATGGGCGACGAGCGATCCCGCCGCGGCAAGCGCCTGGGCCGCTTCCTTTCCGGAGGGGAACACGCGCGAGCAAGCCTTCCAGGACCTGATCAACGAATGGGCAAAGACCGACCCGAACGCGGCCGCAAACTGGCTCGCCGATTTGTCTGCCGGCCCCTCCCGCGATGCGGCGGTCGGCGCCTTCGCCAACCGCGCCGCTTCATCCGATCCGCAGGTGGCGATTCGTTGGGCGGAGACAATCAGCGACCGCGAGATGAGGGATAGCGAAATGGAGATCGTTGCCAGCGCCTGGCTTGAGGTCGATCCCGGGAACGCGACATCCTGGATCTCGCGCTCGAGCTTGCCGGACGAAACGAAAGCGCGACTCCTCGCACCGGGAGACTGACGCGCGCGCCGACCAGACGTGCGATCGACGTCTGACGATGGCCCGTTTCGCCACGGCACGGCAGCCGCTCTATCTTGTTTAGCGGCAGGATTTTCTGCTTTCCCGCGGGCACTGTCCGCTGTTAACACGAACGCCCGCGATGCTGTTCAATTCGCTGACGTTCGTCGTCTTCTTCGCTGTCGTCCTCAGCTTGTACTGGAGCATGCGTTCGTGGAACGGGCGCAAGAATCTGCTCCTCGTCGCGAGCTACATTTTTTACGGCGCGTGGAATCCGCCGTTCGCGGCACTGCTTTTTTCCACCACCGCGCTCGATTTCTATCTCGGTCGCAAAATGGGGAAGGTGCAGACGCCGGCCGAGCGGCGCGTCTGGCTTTGGATCAGCGTGGCCGTGAACCTGAGCATGCTCGGCTTCTTCAAGTACGGGAATTTCCTGCTCGAGAATTTCACCTGGGTGCTGGCACGCGGCGGCATTCAATACAAACCGCCGCACCTCGATGTCTTCCTGCCGATCGGCATCTCGTTCTACACCTTTCACTCGCTTTCCTACACGCTCGACATCTACCGCGGCGTGATGCGGCCCACGCGATCGCTCCGCGATTTCACGCTCGCCGTTTCGTTTTTCCCGCAGCTTGTCGCCGGTCCGATCGTCCGCGCCGGCGATTTCCTCCCGCAGCTCGAAGCGCCGCCGCAACCGCAGAAGGGCCGCTTCCTCTGGGGCCTGCTCCTGATGACGCTCGGGCTTTTCGAGAAGGTCGTGCTCGCCGATACGTTGCTCGCCGGCTCGGCCGATCGCGTCTTCGGCTACGCCGGTCCACTCGTCGCGCTCGATTCGTGGACTGGCGTGATCGCGTTCGCCGGCCAAATCTTCTTCGACTTCGCCGGCTATTCCATCTGCGCGATTGGCGCCGCGCTCTGCCTCGGCTTCCACTTGAAAGACAACTTCCGCTTCCCGTACGCCGCCGTCGGCTTCTCCGATTTCTGGCGGCGCTGGCACATCTCGCTGTCAACGTTCCTGCGCGATTACCTCTACATCCCGCTCGGCGGAAATCGGCAGGGCGCCGCGCGCGCGATGGTGAATCTCATCATCGTCATGTTCATCGGCGGGCTGTGGCACGGCGCGGCGTGGACGTTCGTCGTCTGGGGTTTGCTGCACGGCTCGTATCTCGCGATCGAGCGGCTGATCAAAGCCGTCTTTAAACAACCGCCGCGGTGGGCCGAGAGCCTCGCGTTCCAACTTCTGGTCGGCCTCATCACCTACATCGCGGTGCTCGTCGCGTGGGTTTATTTCCGCGCCTCAGATTTCGAGACCGCGAGCCGCATGATCTCCGGCATGTTCGGCCGGCACGCGCGCGCCGACGCCATCCTCAGCACGCGTGAAATCCTCCAGGTCGCCGTCGTCACCTTCTTCCTCCTGATCGCGCACTGGTCGTTGCGCGAGATCTCGCTCGAAGCCGCCGTCGCGCGCCTGCCGCGCTGGGTCGTGACGAGTGCGTGGTTCCTCATGGCCTGCGCCATCATCCTCACGCAGGGCAACAGCAATGCCTTCATCTACTTCCAATTTTGAATTTCAGCGCGTGATCCCCGCACATCCGTGGCGCGGGATCAGCGTCACAGTGATCGTCGCGGTCCTCATCGCGGTCGCCGTGTGGGAAGTTTATTGCCGCTCGTTAGGCTACGAGCCGACGCTCAACGACACCTCCGATCTCTGGGCCGAAGCGCGCCGGCGCGTGCAACCGGAATCGCTCGTGCTCATCGGCGATTCGCGGATGTGGTTCGACATGGATCTCGACGAGATCGAGCACGGCCTCGGTAAACGTCCGGTCCAGCTCGCGCACGCCGGCAGTTGCGCTTATCCGGTGCTGAAGGATCTCGCCGACGACGAGCATTTCCACGGCACGATCATTTGCAGCATTGTCCCGCGGTTGTACTTCGCCCCGCCCGAAGCGCCGCCGGTCGAGCTGTCGCGCAAGGCAGTTCAGCGTTATCACGGCCAGACATGGGCGCAACGCGCCAGCCACGAGCTTTCCATCCCGCTCGAGCTGAGCTTCGCCTTCCTGAAACAGGACGACCTCACGCTCGAGGCTCTATTGAAAGAGCTGCCGATTCCGAATCGGCCGAACGCCCTCGTGCCGCCGCGGCTCCCGCCCTACTTTTGCTCGATTGATCGCGAACGCCGCGCGCGCATGGTCGAGCAATGCGCGCAGCCCGGCCGGCTGCAAGACCGGGTGAAACGAGGCTGGCTCAAGCTGTTCACGCCGCCGCCTCCGCCGACTTTCGTGCCGCCCGAAGCGTTCGGAGCGAAGATGAACGCGGCCATCGCCGCGCGTTACACCGACACGAAAATCGCCGTCGACAAACTCCGCGCCCGCGGCGGCAAAATCGTCTTCGTCCGCTTCCCGGTCAGCGGTGAGTTAAAGAAACTTGAAGACGAACAAACCCCCCGCGCCAAAACCTGGGACCCTCTCCTCCAGCAAACCGCCGCGCCCGGCATTTACTTCGAAGATTTTCCCGAGCTCGCCAGCTTCACCTGCCCCGAATGGTCGCATCTCTCGGCCGGCGACTCTGTGGAGTTTACGAAACGCCTCGTCCCGCACCTGCGCGACGCGTTGCAGTTGAACGCAGTGGCAGAAAATTGAAATCGCCGAGCCGCTAAGCGACCGGCAGGTCGAAGTAGAACGTGCTCCCTTTGCCGAGCGTGCTCGTCACGCCAATCTGCCCGCCGTGCGCCGTCACCATCGACTTCGCGATCGCGAGGCCGAGACCTGCGCCGCGCCGATCTGCCGCGTCCGCCTGCCAGAAGCGGTCGAACAATCGCTCCACATCTTCGGGGCGAATCCCCGCGCCGCGATCGATGACGGAAAACCGCACAATCGTCTCGCCGTGTCGCGCCGCAGTCACGCACACTTCGCCATTGGCCGGACTGAACTTCACCGCGTTCACGACCAGATTCGTAAACACGCGCAGGATCCGCTCGTAATCCGCGCGCACCGCCGGCAAATCCGAGTCCGCGTGAACTGACAGCCGGACACTGTGCCGTTCGGCGAGCGGGCTCAAGATCGCGAGCGCGTCGTCGAGTAACGTCGCCGGTTGCAACGGACGCGTCCGCAGCTTCACGCCGCCGGCTTCGATCTTCGCCACCTCCAGCAGGTCCTCGATCAGCCGTGACATCAGGTCGACCGACCGCTCCATTCGCTCGAGCAACTCCTTGTTTTCCGGCGCCGCCGGATCAGCAGCAGTGAGCTGCACGCCCATGCGGAAAAAATTCAGCGGCGTCCGCAGATCGTGCGCCACCACCGCCAGCACTTCCTCGCGCGAGCGGGTCGCTTCCCGCGCCATTCGCGTCTGCTTTTCCGCCTCGGTTAACGCGCCGCGCAGTTTGATCTCGCGCATCGCGGATGCCGCCAGCTCGGTCAAAATCTCGACGTCGAGCGCCGTCCATTCGCGCGGCCTGAAATCGATCGCGCAGAAACTCCCGATCGCCTGCCCGTCATCCGTGACCAGCGGAATGCCGGCGTAGGCGCGCACGCCGAGCGATTTCACCGTCGGCACTTCGCGGAACACCGGATCAGCCATCGTGTCACGAATCAGCAGCGGCCCGTCTGACACGATCGCGAAATGACAAAACGTCCGGCCTTCGATCTCGCGCTTCGTCGCGAGCGGCTCCGCGAACCCGAAGCAGCTTTTGTAAAAATCGCGCTGCTCATCGACGAGCGAAATGAACGTCGCCGGCGCGCCAATCAGCTTCGCCGCCAACCGCGTCAACCGATCGAAACTCTCCTCCGGCGGCGAGTCGAGCAATCCGGTCCGCGCGACGGCGTCGAGACGCGCCGGATCGCTCACCGCGGGCGCAACATGAACAGCGAGATGCTGCGATGAGCGTTGACCCGCCGGCGATGCCGCGGCGCTCACCTTCTCAAGCTCGATCGACGGCGCCACGCTCATGCGAGCAGAACAGTTACTGCGATTTTGGATGAACCGGCAGTAAAATCTCTCGCCCGTACAATCGGAACTTTGTTGGCAGCCACCGCCTCTGCAAAGCCGGCGTCGACTTTCGGTTTCAACAGCGGTTTCCCTTCCGCAGTTGGATTTCATCAACCCGCCACCGATACTGCCGCGATGGAGCGGCCGGCAATCACACCCGCGAGCTTCCGCACCGCATTCGTCCTCCTGCTCGTCGTTGGCGTCTCGTTGTTGTTTCTCGCTGTCGCATGGCCATTCCTGAAGCCGCTTCTGCTCGGCGCGATGCTCGCCGGGCTCTTTCATCCACTCTACCGCTGGTTCGTTCGCATCCTGCGCGGACGGCGTTCCCTCGCCGCGACGCTCACGCTCCTCGTGTTGTTCGTTGTCGTTGCGGGACCGATTAGCGCTTTCGTCGGCATCGTTGTTTCGCAGGCTGTCGCGATCAGCGACCAGGCGATTCCGTGGGTCCAGCAACACTTTGGCGCGTCGAGCGGTTTCAACGCGCATGACTGGCTGGTGCAACGCTTCCCGGCGCTCGCGCCGTACGTGCCCGCGCACGCGCAGATTCTGGAAACCGCCGGCCGCGTCGCGAAAGCGGCAGGCGCGTTCCTCGTCGCCAGCGCGACGTCGTTCACCGCCGGCACCGCCGGGTTCCTGCTCAACTTGTTTGTGATGCTCTACGCGATGTTCTTCTTCTTCCGCGACGGCCGCCGCATCATCGAGAAAATCCTCTACTACACGCCGCTCACTCACGACGACGAATTGCTCGTGCTCGATCGGCTCACCTCCGTCACGCGCGCCACGATCAAAGGCACGCTTGTCATCGGCATCGTCCAGGGCGCGCTCGCCGGGCTCGCCTTCTGGGTTGCAGGCATCGACGGCGCGGCGTTTTGGGGAACGCTGATGGCTGTGCTCTCGATCGTTCCGGGGATCGGCTCCGCGCTGGTGTGGGTGCCGGCGGTGATTTATCTTTTCCTCACCGGTCACACGCTCGCCGCCCTGCTCCTCTTCGCCTGGTGCGCCGCGGTCGTCGGCACGATCGACAACGTCCTGCGCCCGAGCCTCGTCGGCAAAGACGCCAAAATGCCCGACCTCCTCATCCTCGTCGGCACACTCGGCGGCCTCTATCTATTCGGCGCGATCGGCTTCATCGTCGGCCCGATCGTCTGCGGCCTGTTCCTCACCGTCTGGGAC
>CADDYX010000171.1 GCA_902810735.1 Verrucomicrobiota bacterium
CAGCGGCCAAAGGGATTGAATGCCGCAGTTTTCTTATCGAGCACGCGACGCGCAGGGCGGCCTTGTCGAAGGGGTGCTGGACTGTCCGGATCGCGGAGTAGCGATCCGCCAGATCGAGCAGCTGCGGTACATTCCGGTCCGCATCGAGCCGGTCGGCGCTCCCAAGCCGGTCGCGCGTAGCAGCGACGCGTCCGCTCCGGCGGCGGTCGCTTTATCGACGCAGCGCCTTCGGGTTCCGCATGCGCAATTGCTGATTTTTACCGAGCAGCTCGGGCACCTGCTGCAGGCCGGCATGACGCTGGACGAAGGGCTGTCGGTTCTCGAGAAACGACTGAAGCAGCCACGCGTGCAACAAATGACGCGGGCCTTGCACCAGGCGCTGATCGACGGGCGCAGCTTCTCGCAGGCGCTGCGAGATTTTCCGCGGGTCTTCCCGGCGATCTACGTGAACCTGGTAGCTGCGGGCGAGGCGAGCGGTGCGCTGCCGGAAATTCTCTCCCGTCTGGTGCAGCATTTGATGCAGGCGAAAAACCTGCGTGATCGCGTGCAACAGGCGCTGATCTATCCCGCTTTCCTCGCGATCGCAGGCGCAGGACTGATCACGATTTTCATCACCTTCATGGTGCCGCAGCTAACGCAGTTCATGTCACAGAACGGCGGATCGCTGCCGCTCCCGACGCGCATTTTGCTGAGCGTGCACCATCTGATTACCACCTACTGGTGGCTCGGATTGCTGCTGGTCGTCGGAGCAGGTGCCGGGTTGCGCGCGTTTGTTCGGACTGATGAAGGACGCACGACGTGGGACCGTTTCCGTTTGATTGTGCCCGGCTACGGTCGCGTGATTCGCCACCGCTATTACGCGCAATTTTCGCGCACGCTCGGCACTTTGATGGAGAACGGCATTCCGCTGCTCAAATCAATTGACCTGGTGGCGGAGATCGCGGGCAATCGTTATCTCGAAATCAAAATGGCGGAAGTGCGCCGCAATGTCATCGACGGCGCCACGCTCTCCGCAGCGCTCGCCGAGCAGCAGCTCTTTCCGGAATTGTTCACCGACATGATGGCGGTCGGCGAACAGACCGGCCACTTCGCGCAAACGATGCAGACGATTGCCGATGTCTACGAGCGGGAGCTCGACCGCACCGTGCAGCTGATTTCGTCGTTGATTCCACCGCTGATCATCATGCTGATCGCGGTGATCGTCGGCTTCGTCGTCTACAGTATTCTATCGGCGGTGTTCGAGATGACGCATAGTTTGCAGATGCGCCCCCACTGAGCTAACATCGCGCCGCTCATGTTCCCCCGCCTCGTCGTGCTGGCGTTTATCCTGGCCTCGCCAGCGCTGCGCGCTCAGGAAGTGTTGAGTTCGCAGCTCCCGGCAGAAACTCGGACGTCAGCGGCTGCCGCGGAAAGTGCGTGGCTCGATCTGCGGCAATCGCCGGTCGCGAATTCGAAGGCGCAAACCGCGCCGGCGTGGATTGAAGCGGTGTCGCTCGCTTCACCCGAGGCAAAGCCGGGCCAAGCTGGCCGGACGGTGTTTCGCATCCGCGTGTCGCGGCCCCGCCCGGATTCGCAGGTGCTGTTGTTCCGCTTGTTCTTTGACGACAAACCCGAGGCGCAACCAACGCTGATCGCGTGGGACGAATCTGGCACGCAAGTGCTTCGTTCGTCGCCGCTCGGCGCCGGTGTCGATCTGCCGACTTCCGAGACAGTGATGATCCCAATGAATGGCGCATCGACGATCGACATCGAGGTTCCGGGTGACGGCAAGACGGTGCGAGGCGCCTACATGGATTGGATGACGAGCAGCGAAGTACTCCATCCGGTGAACGTCGAGCATCGCGACCTCATTCCGGAGCCGTTTTCAGCCGCGACACCGCTGCATGCGCCGGCCCAGGATGTGGAACGCTTCGGCACGGTCACGGCTACACTCGCGGACGAGACGATTCGGATCGGCGCGAGCGTCCAGAACGGCGCTGCATTTCAATTCGGCATCGAATCACAACCGCTCGCGGCGCTGCTCACATTCGAAGTCGCCAGTCCTGATGTCGGCGCGCCGCCGGAAATCTACGTGAACGGCCAGAGCGTCGGCTCTGTCTCACTTACTCTGCCGGAGCTCTCCGACCCCGGCTATCGCGGCGAAATGGGTGCACTGGCTCGCGAAATGCGTTTTCAATACACCGGCTGGATCCGTGCTCAGAAGCTGATTCCCGTGAGTTATTTGCGCGCGGGATCGAACGACGTGCTCGTCACTGCGGGCGGCGGCACGGCGGTTTCCGCAATTCGCGCGACGCAGGTCCAGCTAAAATATCTCTGGGACAAATCCGACTACCAGCTCGTGCCCGGGCGTTAAGTTATGAAGCAAAGACAAGGGGGATTTACGCTGCTCGAGATCATGCTCGTGGTGACGATCATCGCGCTGCTGATGGGCGCGGCAATTTACAAGCTGAGCGGGAACGTTGAGTACGCGAAGCACACGCGCGTTTCCGGTGACATCCAGGGCATCAGCACGCAGCTGAAGCTCTACGAAAGCATGAACGGTTTTCTGCCAACGACCGAGCAAGGTTTACAGGCGCTCGTCGTGCAGCCGAGCACGGATCCGCGGCCCACTCGCTGGTATCAGCTGTATAAAGAGATGCCGAAGGATCCGTGGCAGAACGACTACATCTACCTGAATCCCGGCCGCAAAAATCCGAACGGTTACGACCTCTACTCTGCTGGCCCGGATCGCAAGCCCGACACCGCGGACGACGATTGGGGCGGTTAGCGCGAGCTCCGGTCAGTAGCGAGTCGGCGGCGGCGTAGCCGGCACGCGCATATTCGGATTGCGCGGGATCATACCGCGAATCCGCGGCGGCGGCGTAGGCAGCATCGGAATCGGCGCCGGCTTCATCACGCGGTTGGACACGGACGGGGTAATCGGAACCGGCTGCCCAGCGTTATTCGGCTGATCGACGTCCTGGTTCTGCTGCGCCTGTGCCGGCAGCGGCTGCGTCAGCAACGCCTGATTGAACGTGAGCGTCGCGAATTGGCCATCCTTCGAGATCGTCACTTTCGTTTCCCCCACCCGGCTCGACCAATCGATTTTCGAGATGCTGTATCCGTCCTCCGGCGCTTTCGTTGTCAGATATTTTTTGAAATTGCGATCGCTGCTCGATGCGATCGTTACCATGTCGCCATCCGGCGATTTCGCCGCGTTCGCTACATACAAATCCTTGGCGAAATTCGGCGTGGCGGCTGGCACCGCGACCGCTGTCGCGACGGCGAACGGCGAGTGGTCCAGCATTCGCTGGTAGCGGCCGAAGCTGAACGGCTTCGGCACGTCCTGCGCGGATAA
This sequence comes from Verrucomicrobiota bacterium, assembly GCA_902810735.1. Taxonomy (GTDB): domain Bacteria; phylum Verrucomicrobiota; class Verrucomicrobiia; order Chthoniobacterales; family UBA10450; genus CADDYX01. Next base: position 3,338 of record CADDYX010000171.1, read on the forward strand.
TGACGCCGCGGTGGCGATGAACAACAATGCGATTAGCGATTTCATCTCGCAGCAGCGCCGGGGGCAAACCACCGCGCAATCTTGAACTTGCCGCGCATCATCGTCTTGTCCGCGCTGTCGATCTGGAGGTTCACGCTTTCAAACACTACGAACGATTCCGGCTGTTGCACGTCGTAAAGGAAGTGAACGAGCGGCGGCCACGGGCTCTTCGTTTCGATCGATGCGAAGACCGCCTGGTGGTTTGGCCCTGATTCGCCGGTGCCGATCGCCGGGTTCTCGATCAATACGTTATGCTTCTGCGCGATCTGCTTCACCTGGTCGAGCAATGTCGAGGCTTCCACCGGACTTTTGAGTTGCGGCTGGTGCTGACGCAACCACGCGTCGCGCGCGGTCCAGAGCGCGACTTCTTTCATGTAGACGCTCTGCGCTTTGCGCGCCGCGGAGCGGTCGGCCAGGGTGGCGCGCGCCTGCGAGATGCGACCGAGCAGTGCCGTCCAGATGAAGTAATTCACCAGCACGAAGACGGTTGCCGCGACGATCCCGACGAGGATGCGCTCGCGTCGATTCATCTTTTCGATCCAGGTGAATCTCATCGCGGTTTTCCCTCCACGCGAAACTGCGCGTGCTCGTTCGGCAGGATCCGCGGCGCGCTCGTCAGATCGAAGCGGAACATTTGCAGGCCGCCGTTCTTCTTCAGCTTGTCGGCAAATTGGTAAGCGAGCGCGGCGCTGTTTGCTTCACCATCAATCGAAATCTCGCGCGCCGACTGGCTGAACTGCGTGATCCGCACGTCCGCGGACGGCAAACTTTCGAATACGTGCAGCAGCACCTCGACGGGGTAGTAGTGCGGGTCGATTGCCGGCGCCAGCTCCTTCCAGGCAGCTTCCGTTTTCTTGATGAACGCAATCTTCGGCTCATCGCGCGCCACGCGTTTTTCGGCGCGGCTCACGCGGAAACGCAGCACGCCGAGATACGCGATAAAGAGAACCAGAATCGCCGCATAAGCCGCCGCCGCCCAGAGCAGGCGTTTGCGCCATTCGCGCTGGCTGGCGATCTGGTGGCGGCGTTGTCGCCAGCTCGCCGGGAGCAAATTCAACCGCACCGGCGCCGGCGGCGCTTCCACCGACACCAGGTCGGCGGGCGTGGCGAAGACATCCTGCAGCGTTTCGCGCAACGGGAACAGACTTTCGTCGAGCAGCACGGTCGAGAAGTTCGTATCGATGCCCTGCAGCTCTGCAGTGAGCGCGAGTTGCGGCAGATCGCGCTGGAGCTGGGCGGCATCCGCGCCGTTTAACGAGCGGGTGAAACTCAGCTTCCCCTCCTCCGAGATCGCGCAGACGGTCGATTCCGTTTCCGGATAAATCAGCAACGCGGTCCCGGAAGGCGCATGCGTAGCGGAACGCTGCGCGCCGTAGACGGTCACCTGGCTGGGGATAATTCCGCGCGAGACGAGCGGCCCGGCAATCTCGCTGAGCTTCTCGTTATGGACGGCGACAGCGGAGATGATGCTCTCCTGCTCCGTCTTCTCGATCAGGTCGAAGTCGGCTGTGACTTCCTCGGGCGAATAGGGCAGCGACTTTTCAATTTGCAGCCGCACCATCTCGCCAAACTCATCCGGCTCGACGGTCGGAAGCCGCAGCCGTTGCGCGAGCACGGCCGTAATTGGCAAACCGAGCACGACATCGTCGTCGGTCGTCAGAATTCCGGCCGCTTCCTCGAGATTAGCGACACCGCGCACTTCCCAGGCACCGGAATGCTGCGCAAATCGCACGATGTTCCAGCCGATCCCGGCGGGAACTACGAAGACCGGCCGCGCGATGTTCTGCTTCGGATCGATATCACAGCTCCTTCCAGCTAATCAGTTGCGTTCCGTCCTCGCCTTTGCGGATCACCATCTCCACGACGCGCGTGACGTCCGCCGACTTGCCGACGCTTGTAACGCGCAGCACTTCATCTTTAAACCCGACCAGGCCGGCAAGCGCGGTAAATTGTTCCGGGGTAAATCCGAGCGCAACCCGCACGTCCTCGAGCGACTGAAACTGCGGGTCATCCTCGGTGCCATCGATTCCGTCCGGGCCGCGACGCAATGCGAGAAACTGGTCGACCAGCTGCTCGGTCATTCCCGGCAACGCGAGCAGCACTTCGCGTGAAGCCCAGGCGAGATCAATCGGGCCGGTGCTGTTGAGCGTGAAATCAGCATCCCAGTTTTTCGTCGCCGTAAATTTCTGCCAGCCGCGGACGCGCTTGAGCTCGTCGAGCGTTTCGAGCGGAGCATTGGACGGCTCGTAATCGCGCTCCGATTCCGCGCCGTTCAGTCGAACCAGATTATCGGCGTCGACCCAATCGAGCAGACAATCGATCATGTGGTCGCGGTCGTTCAATTCGATGCCGTGGTTCTCCAGGTATTTGCGCAACACCTCGAGCTTCTGTGGATTCTCCTCCGCCAGCAGCCAATTGATATTCAGCCGTCCGCCTTCGCCGACGATCCGCACTTCAAACGACTGCCGATTTGGCCTGTGCTGCGTGAGCAACGATGA
>CADDYX010000172.1 GCA_902810735.1 Verrucomicrobiota bacterium
ACATTTGGTACAATCTTGTCGTCGTTCAGCCGTTGCTGACGTCGTACGCGTTGCGGCAGCGCTTCCTCCAGACCTGCATCGCGTACAACGCCATTGCCTATCCGATTGCGATCGCGATCTGGTTGCGCCTCGTCTTTTCGCTCCGACCTGCGTTGCGACTCGCCGCGCGCGACCAACAGCACGACGACCCGGTGCTGACTGACGCGCGCCGCCGCATCATTCATCTGCCGTGGTGGAGCGCAACGATCGCCGGCGGTGCATGGCTGATTTGCATCCCGGTTTTCCTCGCCTCGCTCGCCTCGGTCGGCGGTCTCGATCGCATGCTGCTCTGGCATCTGCCGATCTCATTCCTCGTCTCCGCATTCATCTCCGTCACGCACAGTTTCTTTCTCGTCGAACTGGCGAGCCAGTGGGGTTTGTTTCCGGTGCTGTTCCGCAACGCGCGGGCCGATCTGATTCCCGGTGCGCGACCTGTGTCGCTGCGCGAACGCGGTGTGCTCTGGATGATTTCCGCCGGCATTTGCCCGATCGGTTCGCTGCTACTCCTGAGCTTTGCTCCGCCGGCTCCGGGCACCGATCCGGCGTGGTTCGCTGTTTTCGTCGGGACGGTGGGCGTGGCGTTCGGGTTGTGCACAGCCGTGATGGTCGGTCGCCTCGTCACAAAACCGATCGATGAGCTGCGGACGGCGGCGCAGCGCGTGGCTGAGGGCCGGCTCGATTTCCGTCTCGACCTGCATCGCGCGGACGAGTTCGGGCTGTTGATTGGGGAGTTCAATCACATGCTCGACGAGCTGCGCGAGAAGGAGCGCCTGCGCCGCATGTTCGGCCTGCACGTCGGCCGCAAAACCGCCGAACAGCTTCTCGAGCATGACCCTGGCCTGAGCGGCGTAGAGCGGGTCATCACCGTGATGTTTGTCGATATCCGCTCGTTCACGCGTCGCACCGCTGACCTCTCGCCGTCGCAAACGGTCGCGGTGTTGAACGATTTTCTGCGCGTCATGGTGGACGTGGTTGAGGCGAAACATCGCGGGATCATCAACAAGTTCCTGGGCGACGGATTCATGGCGTTGTTCGGTGTCGAATCAACGGAGCTTCAGCATGCCGACGACGCGGTTGCGGCCGGAGTCGAGATGCTTGCCGCGCTCGGAGGGTTGAACAGCGGGCATGCACCGGCGGACCCGATCGCTGTCGGCATCGGTATTCACACCGGCCCCGCGGTGGTCGGCAGCATCGGATCGCCGGAGCGGCTGGAATTTACCGCCATCGGCAGCACCGTGAACATCGCCTCGCGGGTGGAGACGCTGACGAAAACGGTCGGGCGCTCGATGTTGCTGACCTCGGCGACGAGAGAGCAGTTGCAGCGGCAGTTTCCGCTCGAGCAACTCCCGCCGCAGCCGATTCGCGGCGTTGAAGAGCCGGTGACGGTGTTTTCCATTGTCGCGGCTTGATGGAACATAATCGCGACCAGTTCCACTGATGTTGCAGTCCTCAATCCGCAGAACCACGATCGTTGCCGCGCTCGTCATTCTCTCGCTCGCCAGTTGCCAGCGCCAGAAGAACGCCGTGTCCGGCACCATCGAAGTCGATGAAGTCCACGTCGCGCCGCGTTCCGGTGGACGGGTCGCGAAGATTCTCGCGCAGGAAGGCCAGGCGCTGCATGCCGGCGACGCGATCGTCGAGCTCGACGCCGCGGAGTTGAAAGCGCAGCGCGATGTCGCCGCGGCCCAAATCGACACCGCGATGCGCGATGCTGAAGCGCAAGCGTCACAGCTCGAATTTTTGCGCAGCGATGCACGCCGTCAGCAGGACCTGCTCAAGAGCCACGCCGTTTCCTCAAACGACGCGGAACGCGCCGCGAGTGCGGCAAAAACACAGGAGAAAAACGTCGACGCCGCGCGGATGCGGATCGCGCAGGCGCGCGCGCAGCTTGCGGCGATGGACGCGCAGCTCGCGGAGATGAACGTTGTCGCGCCGGGCGATTGCATTCTTGAAGTGCTGAACGTGAAAGTCGGCGACGTGCTGCCGCCGAATCGCGAAGTCGCGACATTGATTCTGCCGCAGCACCTTTGGGTGCGCGTCTACGTACCCGAGCCGTGGCTCGGTCTGATCAAACTGGGTGAGACGGTGCGCGTGCACGTCGACTCATTTGCCGACAAAGAATTCAGCGGAGTCGTCGAGCAAATCAGCCGGCAGGCCGAGTTCACCCCGCGGAATGTCCAGACGGTCTCAGACCGAATCCGGCAGGTGTTCGGCGTCAAAATCCGGCTCGAGAATCGTGAGGACCAACTACGCGCCGGTATGTCAGCCGACGTCTACTTTCCGAACGTGCCCGCAAAGAAATGAATCAGGAAAGCAGGAAGATAGGAAAGACGGTTCGCCGTTCAATTCTTCTTCCTGCGTCCCTACGTTCGTTATTCGTCTTCTGCCTTTGATGGACGCGATGATCGAATGTGATCGGCTGACGAAGCGGTTTGGCGATTTTACCGCGGTCGATCACGTCAGCTTTTCTGTCGGGCGCGGCTCGATCTTCGGTTTCCTCGGCCCGAACGGCTCCGGCAAATCAACCGTCATCCGGATGCTCTGTGGCATTCTCGAGCCGAGCGACGGCACCGCGCGAATCGCCGGCCACGATGTGCGGCGCGAGGGCGACGCGATCAAGGAATTGATCGGCTACATGTCGCAAAAATTTTCGCTCTACGACGAGCTGACAGTGGACGAAAACCTCACGTTCTCCGGCAAGCTCTACGGGCTGAATGGCGCCGCGTTGCGCAAACGCCGCGACGAGCTAATCGCGACCACGCACCTCGAGCCATACATCAATCGCCGCGCGGCGTTATTATCCGGCGGCTGGCGCCAGCGGCTTGCGATGGCGTGTGCGCTGATGCACAAGCCGACGGTGCTCTTTTTGGACGAACCGACGGCTGGCATCGATCCGGTTGCGCGTCGCGAACTGTGGGACCTGCTCTTCGAATTCGCCGGACAGGGAATGACGCTGTTCGTCACGACGCATTACATGGACGAAGCGGAACGATGCGATCACGTCGGTTACATCTACATGTCGAAGCTGATCGTCTGCGGCGAACCGGACGAATTGAAGCGAATGCCCGCGGTCAGTCCGGCGGGAACGCGCCGGCTCGATGTGACCTGCGACCACGTCACGCGAGCGCTGCAATCCATTCGCCAGCTTTCCGGTGTGCGGAGCGCGACCGTGTTCGGCCAGTCGATGCACCTGCTCGTCGACGACAAAATCAAGCGCGAGCAGATTGAGCAACAGCTCCGCGCGGTCGGCATCGGCAACGTCGACGTCCACGTGATCGGCCCATCGCTCGAAGACGTCTTCGTCACCCTGACCGCGCAGCACGCGAACGCGAACGGGAGAAAAGCCGCGTGATTCGCGCGCCGTCATCCCGAGCAAAGCGAGGGACCTCACACCCGCGGTGAAAGCGTACTTCGTCTATATGATGACCAACCGCAGCCGAGTCGTCCTTTACACCGGCATAACCAACAGCCTGGAGCGTCGCGTTTCCGAGCATCAGCGGGGCGAAATAGAAGGCTTCACGCAGATGTACAAGCTTGATCATCTCGTTTATTACGAGAGCTACGATGATCCGCGCGATGCAATCGCGCGCGAAAAAGAAATCAAAGGGTGGCGGCGTTCAAAGAAGAACGAACTCCTTGAGACACTGAACCCTCGCTGGGCTGATCTCTCGCCAACGCTCTTTGACTCTGTGCGAGGTCCCTCGCTCCGCTCGGGATGACCGTTGTGCTTTCAATGAAGCATCAGCCTTTCCGCGGTCTCGGCGCCATTCTGTTCAAGGAATTCATCAGCGTCTGGCGCGATCCGATGACGCTCTTCTTCATGTTTTTCCCGCCGTTGATCGAAATGATCGCGTTCGGCTACGCGCTCGATAACGACGTCAAACATATGGCGATGGTCGTGCTGAACGAGGACCGCACAGTCGAAAGCCGTCAGCTCGTCGAGAAGTTCGTCAATACGGAGACGTTCCGCGTGGTCGGCGAAGTGCGGAATGTCGATGAGCTCGCGAGTCAAATCCGGAAAGGCCGCGCCTACTGCGGTCTGGAAATCCCGCCGCACTTCACGCGCGATGTGCGCGCCGGTTATCCCGCGCAGGTACAACTACTGATCGACGGTTCTAATTCCACCACCGCACTCCAGGCGCTCAACACCGCGGTCGCCGTCGCGCTCACCCAATCTCTGCAGACGCTGATGCGCGAAACCGCGCGGCGAAGTCCGCCGATCGAAGTCCGTCCGCAGATGCTTTACAACCCGACGATGCGGAGCCCGAACTTTTTCGTTCCCGGTGTGATTGGCGTCGTGCTTCAGATCGGCACCACCTTTGCGACCGCCATGGCCGTGGTGCGCGAGCGCGAACGCGGCACGCTCGAGCAATTGCTCGTCAGCCCGCTCAGCCGCTGGGGCCTGATGCTCGGCAAACTCGTGCCCTATCTCTGCATCGGAATGATGATGGCGCTCCTCCTCTACGGCATCATGCGTTTTGTCTTCGCGGTGCCGATCGCGGGCAGTCTGCTCGCGCTCGTCGTCTCGACATTCGTTTACGTGTTCGCGCTCCTCAGCCTCGGCTTGCTCGTCGCGACGAAAGCTGAGAACCAGATGCAGGCGCTGCAGATGTCGATGACATTCATTCTGCCGAGCGTCTTCTTCTCGGGCTTCATTTTCCCGCGCGAGACGATGCCGTGGATCTTCTACGCCATCGGCACGCTCATCCCGACCACCTACTTCATCGCGCTGAGCCGCGCGATCATTCTGCGCGGCGCGCATTTCTTCGAATATTGGCCGAACCTCGCGATCCTGTGCGTGATGGCTGTCGCGCTCTTCTGCATTTGCGCGCTGCGGTTCCGGCGGAAAATCGGCTGATGCGCGCAGTTCTGCTGATTCTGATCGTCGTCGCCGCAGCGGCTTCGATCGCATGGTGGACGATGATCCGCATGCCTGGCCGCACGTATTCAAGGCCGCCCTCGCCGTTGACGCCCGAAGAGCTGAAGCTGCGCGACGAGCTGCGATCCGATGTCCAAGCGCTGGCCGGCGAAATCGGCGAGCGAAATACCGCGCATTACCCACAGCTTCAGGCGGCCGCCAATTACATTGATCGCGCGCTTACCGCCGCCGGTTTGCAGGTGCGCCGCGACAGCTACGATCTCGATGGCATGAGGTGCGACAACATCGAAGCCGAAATCCGTGGCAGCTCACCGGAGATCGTCGTGATCGGCGCGCACTACGATTCTGTGTTTGGATCGCCGGCGGCGGACGATAACGGCAGCGGCGCGGCTGCGGTGCTCGCGCTCGCGCGGCGATTCGCGGGTCACGAAGCCAGACGCACACTCCGCTTTGTCGCGTTTCCGAACGAGGAACAACCGCATTTCTTGAGACGCGAGATGGGCAGCCTTGTCTACGCCGGGCGTTGCAAACAGCGCGGCGATCGCATCGTCGCGATGCTGAGTCTCGAGACGATTGGCTACTACTCGGACGCCCCCGGTTCGCAGCATTATCCGCTGCCGGGGCTCGGGCTGTTTTATCCGACGCGCGGCAACTTCATCGGTTTCGTCGGCAACGTTGCCTCGCGTCAGCTCGTGCGTGAGACGATCGGCGCGTTTCGACAGCATGCGCAGATCCCGAGTGAGGGCGGCGCGCTCCCTGGCAGCGTGCCAGGCGTCGGCTGGTCGGACCACTGGTCGTTCTGGCAAAACGGTTACCCGGCGGTGATGGTGACCGACACGGCGCCTTTCCGTTATCCGCACTACCACCGCCGCAGCGACACGCCGGACAAGCTCGATTACGATTCGATGGCGCGAG
>CADDYX010000173.1 GCA_902810735.1 Verrucomicrobiota bacterium
AAAAAGCCGCTCCAGATCGAGCAGCTGCAGCAGACCGTTCGAATCCTCGGCCATAAAGACGCCGCCAAGCTCGCGGCGTAACCGTACTCGCCTCAGTTCGTTGCAGTGCCGCGCCCATGGCGGTTCCCACGGCTTGACTCGTCACCGGTCACTCGTCACGTTTCAGTCTTCTTCGCGCGGTTAGCTCAGTGGTAGAGCACTACCTTGACACGGTAGGGGTCAGAGGTTCGAAACCTCTACCGCGCACCATCTTTCTCCTTCGCCCTGCGCGATTTGCGAGTTTTCGCGGAAGCGCCGCCGATTCGATTGTAACACTTTACTGTAACACTTTTGAGCTGGGACATGATCCATCGTGTGCCTGAACGATCTCGCTCGCCGGTGTTGCGGCATTCCCCAGCCGATCAGAATCGCGTCGTGTGGGCGAAAGCGAGTTTCGCGCAGGAGCTTCGACGCATTTCGCTCACGCGCTAATACGTGAGCATTTCCTAACAAGCAACTGCTCCTCCAGCGCAACCGATACAGACCTGGCCCCGCGGAGCGAGCACAGTCAAGGTGGAGCGCAGCGCAGCGAGCAATACCTTTACGGCGCGCCGCGAGCGATAAAATTACACCTCCGGGCTGTGTTGCTCTTCAATGGCCGGTTTTTTGTGCATGTGCCGAATGTCTTCAGCCGCGACGGCGTAGACCGCGTCTTCGGCAATGTTGGTTGCATGATCGCCGACGCGTTCCAAGCAGCGCGCGATGAACATTAAATTGAGATAACCGCGGAGCTGCTCTGGGTTGTCTCCCATTCGCTCCGTCAAAGTGCGACCGGCATTGGAATTCATTTCGTCGAGTGCTTTATCACGCGGCTTGATCTCCCGTGCTAGGGCAGCGTCTTCTCGCATATAGGCGTCAACACTGTCACGCAGCATCGCGACTGCGTGTCGATGCATTGGGTCGATTAATTCGATTTCCTGGAGCGGCGGATGCTGGTTCAGCTTGCGCGCTCGCCGGCCAATGCTCACGGCTTGGTCCGCGACGCGCTCGAGATTTGAGTTCATCTTGATTGCCGAGACGACGCGGCGCAGGTCCGACGCGACCGGTTGGAACCGAAGCAGCACGTCGATGCCGTCTTTATCGATCTGCTTCTCCAACTCATCGATTTCAGCATCGTCGGCAATGGAGAGCGCGCACAACTCATCATCGCGCTGCAACAGGCCAGCTATGGCGTGGTTCAGGTTGCGCTCGGTCAGACTCGCCATCATGAGCACATTCTCGCGTAGCGAGCGAAGCGCTTCGTCGAAGGTGCCGAGGATGTGTCTCTTCTCTTCCATGATTTTAGCCGAACCGCCCGGTAATGTAGTCTTCCGTCTGACGGCGAGTCGGATTGGAAAAGATTTTCGCCGTGTTCGCGAACTCGATTAGCGCGCCCATGTAAAAGAATGCGGTGAAATCCGAACAGCGGCTGGCCTGCTGCATGTTGTGCGTGACGATCACGATCGTGTAGTTCGCTTTCAGCTCCGTGATCAACTCCTCGATCTTCATCGTCGCGATCGGATCGAGCGCGGATGCCGGCTCATCCATCAGCAACACTTCGGGCTCAATCGCGATCGCTCGCGCGATGCAAAGGCGCTGCTGTTGTCCGCCGGAAAGGCTGATGCCGGGTTTCCGCAAATCGTCTTTCACTTCACTCCAGAGCGCGGCCATCCGGAGTGATTTCTCAAGCCGCTCGTTCAGCAGGTTGCGATCGCGAACGCCATTGAGCTTGAGACCAACAAGCACGTTCTCCGCGATCGACATCGTTGGGAACGGATTCGATTTCTGGAAAACCATGCCGATGCGCCGCCGGATCATGGCCGGATCGACATCAGGGGAGTAGAGGTTTTGGCCGGCGAAAAGCACCTCGCCTTCCACACGCGTCCGCGGCACCAGCTCGTGCATGCGATTGAGGCAGCGCAAAAATGTCGATTTACCGCAGCCGCTCGGACCAATGATCGCGGTGACTCGTTTGGCGGGAACGTCGATCGTGACGTTTTTGATCGCCTCTTTCGCCCCGTACCACATCGAGAGGTTTTTCACCCCGAAAGCGGGCGCATCCGGTTGAGGCTGATCAGTCAATGGTTGCATAAAGTCGACCGTGCGAACGCGAGTAGTCTGCATCGCTGGCAACGTTTCGATCATGCTACGCGTGCGGCGCGGCCGCGCGTCAAAAAGCGAACGAGCAGGTTGATCAGAAAGATCATCGCGACGAGGAGAAGCGCACCGGCCCAAGCCTGCCGGTGCCAGTCATCGTACGGCGAGATCGCGTAGGTGAAGATTTGCAGTGGCAGCGCGGCGATAGGCTCGGCCAGGCTGCGATTCCAAAAACGATTGCCGAACGCAGTGAACAGGAGCGGCGCCGTCTCCCCCGCGATTCGCGCGAGGGCCAGCAGAACACCAGTGACGATACCTTTGGAGGCCGTCTTCATTACGATGTGAACGATCGTTTTCCAACGACTGATTCCCAGGGCGAGCGCCGCCTCGCGGTAACCGCCAGGCACAAGCAATAACACTTCTTCAGTTGTCCGCATGATCAGTGGAATCATCATGAAACCGAGCGCAAGACTGCCGGCGTACGCGGAGAAGCTTTTGAAGGGGAGAACTATTAGACCGTAGACGACAACGCCCCAGATGATTGATGGAACGCCGTTCAGGACATCGGCGACGAAGCGCAGCAATGCGTTCACGCGCGCGGTGCCGTACTCTGCGAGGTAAACACCGCCCAGCACGCCGACCGGAACACCGATGAGCGAGGCGAGTGCGAGCAGTTCGCCCGAGCCGACAATCGCATTCGCCATCCCGCCGCCGGGTTCGCCCACCGGCCTCGGCAGATTGGTGAAAAACGCGACGTTCAACGAGCTGAGCCCACTTCGCAGCAGGTAGAAGAAGATCAGGCCGAGCGGCGCGATCACGAGCAAGGCAGCGACTGAACAGAGCAGCGATGCGATGAGGCTCTTGGCCTTTCGAAACTGATGATTCGCCGAGCCGCTCATCCTATTGCGCAACGCGCGTTGTCATTTTGCGGGTCATCGTTTTGAGGAGCAGTTGTGCGAGCAGGTTCGCAAGAATGGTGATGCCGAAGAGGACTAGTCCAATTTCGAAGAGCGCCTGGAGATACATGTCGGTTGTTGCTTCGGTAAACTCATTCGCGATCACACTTGCGAGCGTGTAGCCCGGCGCGAAAAGCGACGCTTTGATTTGCGGTGTGTTGCCGATCACCATCGTCACCGCCATCGTCTCGCCGAGTGCGCGACCCAGTCCGAGAATTGCCGCCCCGAACAAGCCGTTCTTCGCGTAACTCAGCACCGCAATGCGCGTAACTTCCCATTTGGTCGCGCCAAGCGCGTAGGCGGCTTCACGTTGCAGATTCGGCACGCTGCGCATGATCTCGCGGGCTACCGAAGTGATGATCGGCAGAATCATGATTGCAATGATGATGCCGCCCGCGAGCATGCTGACGCCGTAGATCGGCCCGGTGAAAAATGGCGTCCAGCCAAGCGCCGCTTTCAGCGCAGGGAATGCATGCGCGCGCAGCCACGGAATCATGACAAAGATTCCCCACAAGCCTAGGATCACGCTCGGTATAGCGGCGAGCATTTCAATGCCCGAGGCGAGCGGCTGCCGAATCCAGAGCGGTGCAAGCTCAGTTAAATAGATCGCGGTCGCGATGCTTAGCGGAACGGCGATGATGAGTGCGAGCAGGGACGAAACAACAGTTCCATAAATGAAGGGTAGCGCGCCGTACTGTTCAGCGACTGGGTCCCATGTCGAAGTCGCCAGGAAGTGAAAACCGAACTTCGTGATCGCGAGATGCGAACCGCGGGCGAGCTGCCAGCCGACAAGGATGACAAGCACGACGACGCCTAACGACATCGCGAATGTCAGCCATTCAAAAGCGCGGTCGCCGAAGCGGGACGCCGGCCGCAGCTGTAGGACTGACGTTGGAACTGCGGCGGTTGCCATCCCTAGAACTTAATCTCATTGATCCGTTTCAGCACGCGCTCGCGAAGCTCCTGCGGCAATGGCGCGTAATCCAACTGCTTCGCCATCTCTTCACCTTTCGCCATGGACCATTTAAGAAACTCGACCAGCTTCGCGCCTTTCGCGGCGTCATTCTGCTGTTCGTATACGAGCAACCATGTCGCGCCGGCAATCGGATAAGAATCTTTGCCGGCCGGATTCGTAATCGAGAAACGGAAGTCATCGGGAATTTGCGCTGTCGCCATCGCGGCAGTGACAGATTCGACGGTTGGTCCAACGAACACGCCGTCGCTGTTCTTCACCTCCGCGACGGGCATTTTGTTTTGCTTCGCATAGATCAGCTCGACGTACCCGATTGCACCGGGGGTTTGCTTCACCTGGCCGGAGACACCTTCATTCCCTTTGCCCCCGAGACCTGTCGGCCAGTTCACCGATGTGTTGGTGCCGACCTTTGATTTCCAGTCCGCGCTAACTTTGCTGAGGTAGTCGGTAAAGATAAATGTCGTGCCGCTGCCATCGGAGCGATGCACAACCACGATCTCCTGGTCCGGTAATGAGACGCCGGAGTTCAGCGCCGCGATCTTCGCGTCGTTCCACTTTTTGATCGTGCCGAGATAAATCCCTGCGATCGTTTCACCGTCGAGTTTCACCGCCGGATTTCCGGGGAGGTTGTAAGTCATCACGACCGCGCCGGCGACGGTCGGAATGTGAAGCAACTTTCCCGGCGCGCTCTTCAGATTCTCATCGGTCATTGGTCCGTCGCTCGCGCCGAAATCGACCGTCTGCGCGATGATCTGCTTTTGTCCGCCGCCCGAGCCGATCGATTGATAGTTGAAGCGCACCGATGAATCGACCTTCGCGTATTCGTCGAACCACTTCGAGTAGATCGGATACGGAAACGTCGCGCCCGCGCCGTTGATCGTCATTTGCGCAGATGCGCTGCCGCTGACGAGCGCCGTCAGCACAAGAGTTAATGCAGTGAGTTTCATAAGTGAGGAGTTGGTGTTCAGTTGTTAGGTTTAGAATTTCCAATTGAGGTCGGCTTGGAAGAGTTGGTAATCGCGCAGCGGATTGAGCCCAGTATCGCCAACGCCGCCCGTCCCGAGCGCGCGGTCGGACTGCCGACCATAGGCGTAGGTAAGGTTAATCGTGATCGCATCGCTTAAGGCGTAGCCGCCCTGCAGCGCAACGCCTTCAATGTTCACGCGACTATCGAAGATGTCGGAATCAACGAGATTCGGATCGAGCGAATACTGCTCCGTGTGCTGCCACCAGGCGCTGACCGCCCAATCGTGCTTTCCCTTAATTTTCCCCGCGCCAACGCCGATCTGATAGGCGTAGCGCTGGCCGCCCTTGTCGGGATGCCCTGCCGCCGCGGCCCGATCGTCTGCATCGAGATTAACAGCGAAGTCGCCGAAGATCCGGAACGGAATCTTGGCCATTGTCCATCCGAACTCGACCGGCATGTCATAGACGAGCAGGCTATTGATGCCGGTCTGGTTTAGCGCCGTGCGCGTCGGCGGAGTGCCGATGCGAATGTCCGGGTCGCCGGAGTAGAAGCGATTAAACGTGTCGCCTCCGCCGGTATAATTATAGATCGTTGGCGCCGCTTGCACGTAGGTGTGCTTGTCGAAGTTGAGCTTCGCGCCGATCTGCCAGCCGAGCATCCACGCATCGGTGTTTGGAATGCCGCGCGGTGACGGCCCTATCGGATTCTCCGGGTTCGCGTCGTCGTAAACGAACTGCGCGAAATTCGCGAACAGATCGAGCGTCATGCCCAGCGTGCTGTGTGCAACGGTCGCAACATTCTTGCCATCCTTGCTG
>CADDYX010000174.1 GCA_902810735.1 Verrucomicrobiota bacterium
AGGCAGCTCGCGTGCAGGTGGAAGCGGCGAAGGCGGAGGTCGCCGAGGCGGAAGCCGGTTTAAAACAGGCGACGCTCCAGTCTTCTTACACGCAAGTCACCGCGCCCGCCGATGGTCGCGTGACAAGCAAAGCGGTCGAGCCCGGCTCCTACGTCCAGGTCGGGCAAAATCTTTTCGCGCTCGTCACGCCGGACGTGTGGGTGACCGCGAATTTCAAGGAGACGCAACTTGCGAACATGCGCCCGGGTCAGCCGGTGGAGATCCTGGTCGACGCCTATCCTGATCGCAAACTGCACGGGCACGTCGACAGCATCCAGGCGGGGAGCGGCGCCCGGTTCAGCTTGCTGCCGCCGGAAAACGCGACCGGCAACTACGTCAAGGTGGTGCAGCGCGTGCCGGTCAAAATTTTGTTCGATGAACAGCCGGATGTTCAGCGCGTGCTCGGGCCCGGCATGTCGGCGGTGCCGGATGTAAAGGTGACCTCGGCGCTTCATGTCGCAATCACGGTCGCGGTGATCGCGATCATTCTGTCGTCGCTCGTAGTAATCGGCGCGGCGCTCTGGCTCGGCAAAATTCAACTGGCCGATCGATAATGGCTAATGCCGCGCCGGCTGCGCCGCAGCAGCAATGGACGCCGAGCCATAACCCATGGCTGATCGCCGTCGCGGTGATGTTGGCGACGTTTATGGAAGTGCTCGACACGTCGGTCGCCAACGTCTCTCTGCCGCACATCGCTGGGAATCTTTCCGCGACGACGGACGAGGCGACCTGGGTGCTGACCAGTTATCTCGTCGCCAACGCCATCATCCTGCCCGCCACGAACTGGCTCGGTCAGTTGTTCGGACGAAAGCGCTTTCTGATCAGCTGCATCGTGCTCTTCACCATCGCGTCGGCGCTCTGCGGTGTCGCTGGCAGCCTTGGATTCCTGATTGTCGCGCGCGTGCTGCAGGGCGCGAGCGGCGGCGCGCTCCAACCGATTTCACAGGCTGTGTTGCTCGAGAGTTTTCCGCCACAAAAACGCGGCGCCGCGATGGCTGTTTTCGCGATGGGAGTCGTGGTGGCGCCGATTCTCGGTCCGACACTCGGCGGCTGGATCACCGACAATTACTCCTGGCGGTGGATTTTTTACATCAACCTGCCGATCGGCTTCGGAGCCGCGATGATGGCGAACGCGCTGGTCGAGGATCCGCCATATCTCAGGCGCATTTCGGCGGCGAACATCGACTACATCGGCTTCGGCCTGCTGAGCGTCTGGCTCGCGACATTGCAATTCATGCTCGACAAAGGGCAGGAGCTCGACTGGTTCGCCTCACGGCCGATCGTGATCTGCGCAGTCGTCTCCGGCGCCGCGTTTCTGGCGTTCATCGCGCGCGAGCTGATGAGCGACCATCCGATCGTCGATTTGCGCGTGCTGAAAAACCGCAACTTCGCGATCGGCTGCCTGATGATCCTGCTGCTCGGCGCTTTGCTCTACGGCACGACGGCGATCCTGCCGCTCTTCATGCAGAATCTGCTCCACTACACCGCGCTCGACGCCGGCATCGCGATGAGCCCACGCGGCGTCGGCGCGTTGCTGATGACGATTCTCGTCGGACGCCTCGTCGGCAAAATCAGCAATCGCATTCTCATCGGCATCGGATTTCTGCTGCTTGCCTACGCGTGCTTCATGCTTGGCGGAGTCAATCTGCAGATCGGAATTAGCAGCATTGTCGTGCCGATCATCATCAGCGGCGTTGCAATCAGCCTCATTTTTGTGCCGCTAACGACAGCCACGATGGGTTTGCTCAGCCAGGAGCAGATGGGCAACGCGACCGGCATCTTCAATTTGATGCGCAATGTCGGCGGCAGTGTCGGTATCGCGATGATCACCACGTTCGTGGCGCGCACCGCGCAATCGAACCAGGCGATTCTCTCGACGCATATGTCGATGTTCAATCCGGCTGTGCAGCAGAGGCTGCTCGCGATTCAATCCGCGCTCGCGCCGCGCGTCGGTGAATGGGAGGCAATGAAACAGGCGCCGCGCGTGCTGTATGGACTTCTCCAGCAGCAGGCAGCGCTTGTCAGTTACGTCCACAACTTTCGCTTCTTCGCGCTCAGCTGCCTTCTTTGCACGCCCTTGGTTTTGCTCTTCAAACGCGTTCGCAAAACAGCGGCGCCGATCGCCGCGCACTGATCAGCTTTCCCGAACCACCTCGCGAGCGCTCTTGTCGTCGCGCAGACCGAGAAAGGTCGCGTGGCGCAGCAGACCGTAAGTTGTCCACTCGGCGAATCGCACCTGCGCAACGAGCGTCGGCTTCAGCCATTTCAGCTTCTCCATGTCTTCGGCTGTCACGCCTTCGCCGAAGTGGCTCTTCTTGCTGCTCGGCAGATTGGCGAATGGGCAGCGGTTTGTCGCGAGTGGCGCCAGCTGCTTCATCAACGCGGCGCGCGATGCGGGGTTAAAGCCCTGCCGCACTTTTCCGGCAAACATGAGTTTGCGCGCGTCGTAGTAACCAACGAGCAGCGACTGGAAACTGCGCGCGTCCGGATTGTAGCCGCCGACCACGAATTCTTGCGACCAGCCAAGCCGCAGCTTCAGCCACGCAGATGTGCGGCCGCGCGGCTGGTACGGCGAATCGCGCCGCTTCGCGATCACGCCCTCGAGTCCGGCTGCTTCAACCGAGCGGACGATCTCATCCGGCGTGCCATTGAGCTCGCCGCTGTAAAGCACGCCCGAGTTCGCGATCGCGCGTTTCAGTTCGGCTTTACGCTCCTCGAGCGCCGCTTGTTTCAAATCGCGCCCGTCGAGATGCAGCAGATCGAATGCGTAATACACAATCTGCCAATCGCGCCCGATGGACGCGCGATTCTGCAGCATCTGGAACGATGGCTTGCCTTCGCGGTTGATCGCGACCACTTCGCCGTCGATCACCGCCGTGCCCGCTGAAATGCCTCCAAGCGCGTCACGCACACCGGGGAAATCGCTGTTCAGCGGGCGATCTTTCAACGAGCGCAGCTGCACATCGTCGCCATCTTTGATTGCGAGCACCCGATACCCGTCCCACTTCACCTCGTACATCCACTCGTCACCGGCGGGGAGCTTCTCGACCGGCGTCGCTTTCATCGGCGGCACGAACTTGGGCTTCGCGCCTTTTAACGTTGAACGTTGAGCGTTCGGCGTTGGGCGTTTGCTTTTCTGCTCAGCGCGATCGCTCTGCCAGACCGCAGATTTGTCGATCCCGATCTGCTCCATTGTTCGAGCCGTGATCGCGGAGATGTTCTGCCGCTTCGGCGGAATGTGTCTCGCCGCAGCGCCGGTTTTCTGGAGCAGCCACTTCGTTCTGCCGCGTTCGCTTTCGTCGCGCGTAAGCGTCCATTCGCCGCGGAGCTTTTTCCCGCTAAGGAAAACCTTCAGCGCGCCTTTCCAGTAGTTGCCGTCGACGATGTCGTAACTCCCGATGTCCCACACCATCACCGTCCCGCCGCCGTATTCGCCTTCCGGGATGATTCCCTCGAACTGCAGGTACTCGAGCGGGTGATCCTCGGTTTCGAACGCGCTGTGTGTCTCACCTTTGGTTAGCGGCACACCTTTCGGCACCGCCCACGATTTCAGCACGTCATGCATCTCGAGACGAAAATCGTAATGCAGGTGCGATGCAGCATGCTTTTGCACAACGAAGCGGCGTCGCCCGCCCTGCCTGCTTCGCCGTGGCAACTCCGCTGGCGGCTCCGTCGTTTTGTCGAAATGGCGCTTGGCGTCGTATTCGCGCAGCGCGGTAGGGCGCGCCCGCCGGCCACGCGGCGACGGTCGGCCTCGCGGTGTCTCCCTGCCAAAGACTTGCGGCAGCTTTTGTTTGAGTTTCAAAACCGGCGCGAACAGATCGCCCATTTTGCCTAGCCGCTTGAGTGCTTCCTCCGGCGTGAAGTAGAGCGCGTCCGCTTTCCCGCTCGCGCGCGCACGCTCGATCTCGTTCCACTTCACCGGCATCGAGACAAATGGCCGATCACGCTTCGCGCGCAGCGAGTAAACGCCAACGGTCGTCTTGTGATCGGCGTTCTGGCTCCAATCGATGAACACCTTTCCCACCCGCAGGTTCTTCGACATTTCAGCGACGATAAGCTCCGGGCGCTCGCGCTCGAGCAGCTCGGCAACGGTGCGCGCGAACGGTTGCGTCATCTCGTAGCTGACGGCCGTATTCAGCGGCACGTAGACCTGAATTCCTTTTGAGCCTGATACTTTCGCGAATGACTTCAGCCGCAGGGCTGTGAAGACATCGCGCAACCGCAGCGCGATGTTGCAGCAGTCCAGAACGTCAGCGCCTTCTCCCGGATCGAGATCGAACACCACGGCCGTTGGCCGCTCGATGCGCGGCGCAACGTGCAGGAACGGGTGCAGCTCAATCGCCGCCATGTTCGCCGCCCAGGCGAGTGTCTTCGCGTCGTTGATCAAAACGTATCTGATCGGCGGTCCACCTTCACGGCGCGGCACCGGAAAAGTTTTCACCCACTTTGGCGTAAACGACGGCGCGTCCTTCTCGTAAAAGAATTCGCCGCGCACACCGTCCGGAAAGCGCTTCAACGTGACTGGGCGATTGTTGAGATGCGGCAACAACCAGCGCGCAACGTGCAGGTAGTACTCGACGACCTGCTGCTTGGTGAAATGCGCTGCCGGGTAGAGGATTTTATCCGGATTGGTGATCTCCAGCTTTCGCGAAGCGCTCGCCACACCAACTGAATCGCACATCCACCGCCATCGCGATGGAGCGGCGCTACAAAAGCGGCGTTGCTACCGCAATTCCTGCAGCGCGTCGCTGACGGCGCTGTGCAGAACATGTGCGCCGTCTCCGCCCAGCTCCCGGTCGATCCGCTCGAGCCGCTGCACGAGATCGGCGATTTCGTGCCGCGCGTATGGTCCGCCAGCGGCGGCGCAGAAGTGCGTGCGGCATCCGAACGGCCGATCGTTGTAGATCATGCATTTGCCGGTCGCGGCGTTCAGGAACGGGCAACACCCGTCGAGCCGTGCCGGCATGCGTGTGCGTCCGCTCGCGCGTAACGCTTTCGCCGCGGTCAGCGCTTCGCCGCGCGTGAGATATGGCGTCCGTCCAGTGAGCCGGAAATGGCAACACTCGCGCCGCTGGAGACAATTGCGCTGGATCGGCCGCTCGTCGACCGCGCGGTAGATCGCGCGGACTTCCGCGATTGCGGCGTCCATCGCCTTGTCTGTTACTGCTCCACGCGACATGACGTCAATTGTTCACCTCGCCCGAGCTCGACGCCGCGACTCCGCAGCTTTTCGATCAACGAGCTCGCGTTCTCGATTGCGAACGCGTCACGATCATTATCGAAATAGACCCATGCTTCGCGTGCGCCGCTGCCGGCAATTTTGTCCGCCCAGATCTCCAGCTCGTCATCCGAGTAATCGTGCCGATACCAGCGGCTGCTGCCATGGAGCCGCGCGTAGATGACGTCCGATGTGCGGATCAAATCCTGCGGCAACCTCGGCGCGCTGACCGTGCAAAAAATCAGGCCGCGTTCGCGGAAAGCGTGGTAAACCCGGTCACGCCACCAGCCGCTATGCCGGAACTCAACCGCGCAGCGGAACGACGCATCGATCTGGGTCGCAATCGTCTTCAATCGCGACGGCGTGTAGCGGTAGCTCGGCGGAAATTGAAACAGAAAACAGCCCAGCTTCGGCCCAAGGATTTCCGAGAATTTGCAGAACTCCTCGACCAGCATCCGCGTCCGGACCAGGCGCTTTTCGTGTGTAATCAAACGATTTACTTTCAACGAGTAACGAAAGTTTTCCGGTGCGTTACGT
>CADDYX010000175.1 GCA_902810735.1 Verrucomicrobiota bacterium
TCTGCGCAACGAGCCGCTCTTCCAATGCCTGACCGACGACCAGTTGAACCGCATCGTCGACGAGGCGGACGTCAAACACTTCGGCCGCGGCGAACGCATCATCGAAGAAGGCGCCGACGGTGACTCGATGTTCATTCTGCTGCGCGGCTCGGCGCAGGTAGCGATCGCGAACACGACGAGCGCGGTGCGCGTCGGCGTTCTGCGGACGGGCGATTGCTTTGGCGAAATGTCGTTGCTGACCGGCGAACGGCGGATGGCGACAGTGCGGGCGGACGGCGATTGCGAAGTGCTCGAGATCACCAAGCCGACGATGAGCGATATTTTCCACGAAACGCCCGAATGTCTCGAGCAGCTCAGCGCGCTGCTGGCGCGGCGGCGCATGGAGAACGAAGGCATCATTCGAGATGCAACGCAGCCGCACGATGGAAAAGAGCAGGAGTATCGGACCTCTTTTCTGGGCCGTTTGAAGGCCGTGTTCGAGCTATAGAGGCATTGGCCGGCGACGCCAAGCAGCGCGCCAATTAGCCGTTGCGGCAGGGGTAAATCTCCCTACAATCCGGCCTTCGCAATCCGGAACTCTATGCAATTCCTCGCCGTCTCACTGCTCAAGAATGGTGTCTCGCTCGCGATGATCTGCGCCGCGGCCGGACTCGTGTTCGCATTCCTGCTCATCCAGCGAATCCTGCGCGCGAACCCGGGCAACGAGCGGATGCGGGAAATTTCCGGCGCAGTGCAGGAAGGCGCCAAGGCATACCTGAATCGACAGGTGGTAACGATCAGCGCCATCGCGGTGGTGATATTCCTGCTCCTGTTCTTTAAGAAAGATGCGTCGACGGCGCTGGGTTTCCTGATCGGTGCGTTTTGCTCGCTCGCGGCCGGTTACATCGGAATGCGCATCGCGGTGCTGGCGAATTCGCGGGTGACACAGGCGGCGATGACCTCGTGCACGGCGGCTTTGCGCGTCGCGTTTAATGGGGGCGCGGTTACCGGGTTGCTCGTGGTTGGTCTGGCATTGCTTTCGGTTGGCTCGTTCTACGCCATCGCCGGTCACATGCTGGGGCACGACGTAGCGGTCCGAAGCCTCGTCGGCCTGGCGCTTGGCGCGAGTCTGATCAGCGTGTTCGCGCGTCTCGGCGGTGGCATTTACACGAAGGCTGCCGACGTCGGCGCCGATCTGGTCGGTAAGATCGAGAGCAATTTGGATGAAGACGATCCGCGCAATCCAGCGACGATCGCTGATAACGTCGGTGACAACGTGGGCGACTGCGCGGGAATGGCGGCCGACGTGTTTGAGACCTACGCCGTCAGCCTGATCGGCGCCATTCTGATCGGTGCGCTGACACTCGGCGGCGCGGCGCCGGAGATCGCGCGCGCGGCGGTGATTTATCCTTTTGTGCTCGGCGGAATCTCGGTGCTCGGCGCGATCGTCGGCATCCTGTTTGTCAACGTGACCGGCCAAAAACCTGCGGCTTCGCTGATGGGCGGCGTGGTCGCGAGCGCGATCGTGTCGGCAATTCTCTTCTGGCCGGCCACGCACACACTGTTTCCAGCCGGTGTCGTAATTACCGGCGTCGGCCACTCGGCGAACGATCTCTACATTGCGTCGCTAATCGGACTACTGATGACGGCGGTGGTAGTCGTGATCACGAACTATTACACGTCGATGAAGCACCGACCGGTGCAGAAAATTGCGCGCGCGTCGGAGACCGGCCACGCCACGAACATCATCGCCGGTCTCGCCATCGGGCAGCACGCAACCGCGCTCCCGGTCGGCTTCATCGGCATCGCGATCCTGCTCAGCAACCATTTCGCCGGTTTATATGGCATCGCGATCGCGGTCATGAGCATGCTTTCAATGGCCGGCATCATCATCTCGCTCGATGCGTTCGGCCCGATTACGGACAACGCCGGCGGCATTGCCGTCATGAGTCATCTGCCGAAAGAGGTGCGCGGCGTGACGGACGAGCTGGACGCGGTCGGCAATACAATGAAGGCGGTGACAAAAGGCTACGCGATCGCGTCCGCCGGTCTCGCCGCGCTGGTATTGTTCGGCTCGTATGTCGAAGAACTAAAGGCGCACTACGCTGCCGGGCATCGCACCTACAATTTCGTTTTTACACTGACCGATCCGAAGGTCGTCATCGGGCTTTTCATCGGCGGCCTGCTGCCGTTCATCTTCACCGCGTTCAGCATGGATGCGGTGGGTAAAGCCGCCGGTGCCGTGGTGCGCGAAGTGCGACGCCAGCTCACCGCGAAACCCGGCATTCTCCGCGGCGAAGACAAACCGGATTACGGCACCTGCGTCGACATTGTGACGAAGGCGGCGTTGCGCGAAATGATCATCCCGGCGCTGCTGCCGGTGCTGTGCGTCGTCGTCGTCGCGGTCATTCCGCAGCTCGGTCCGGTCGTGCTCGGCGGTGTGCTGGTTGGCACGATTGTGACCGGTCTCTTTGTCGCGATTGCGATGACTTCCAGCGGCGGCGCGTGGGACAACGCGAAGAAATTCATCGAAGAAGGAAATTTCGGTGGCAAAGGTTCGGCCGCGCATGCGGCGGCAGTCACGGGCGATACGGTGGGTGATCCGTACAAAGACACCGCCGGCCCTGCGATCAATCCGATGATCAAGGTCGTGAACATCGTCGCGATCCTGATCATTCCGATTTTCTTTTAATCGCAACCTGCACGGCGTAACGTCGCGCGATGGAATCCGAACCTCGCGATTTCCGCCTCGTCGCTGCGCCGCAGCCGGTCGCGCCGGTGCGCGAAAGCGGCGCGCCGGATCCCGCGGCAACGCCGTTCAAGATCGTCGTCGACCCGGAGATGCGGGCGAAGCTGCGCCGCGCGTTGATTGAGTTGATCGACTATCACGATGAGGCGCTGGCGGAGCATTTCGCCGAAGGCAAACTCGCGCTCGATTCCTACAAAGAGTACGTCGAGCTCTTCGCGCGCAGCTTGAAGGAGACGATGGAAAGCCGCGAAGGTGTCGCCTACCTGCTGCGCGCCGCCGGCTTTGAGGTGCCGGCGGAGGAGATCAACCTCGACCCTGAGCTGCGATGGAAACGCGGTCCCGGCGCCTTCGGCCGGACCTTGTTGTAATCGCACGCGTCGCGCGCTTTCAGAATGCCTTCCGTTCTGCTGATCGAAGACGACGCGGAGAGCCGGCGTGCGACCGCCGAGCAGTTTCGCGAGCAAAATTGGGATGTCATCGAGGCTGGCGACGGCGATGAAGGAATCCAATTAGCCGTCAGGCATCGGCCGGACGTGATCCTGTGCGATCTGCTGATGCCGAAGATCAATGGCTTCCAGGTTTGTCGCACCGTCAGGCAGCAGGTGCCGCGGGTGAAGATCGTCGTGTTTTCCGGACGCGACTACGGCGTCGACCGCGCCAGTGCGCTCGAGGCGGGCGCCGACGACTATCTGATCAAGCCAATGGCGTGGGCCAACTTGATGGAGACGATCGATCGCATTTTCCCTGCGGCCGAACGCGCAGCGACGGAAACGGCGGTTGCGCCGCAGTTCTTCCCGCCATCGACGCGCGTCAAGTTCTGGGGCGTTCGCGGCTCCATCCCAGTGCCGGGTTCATCGACGGTGCGCTATGGCGGCAACACCACCTGCGTGGAGGTCCGGGCCGAGGGCGAAATCATCGTGCTCGATGCCGGCTCGGGAATTCGGCCGCTCGGGCTCGCGCTCGACAAGGAGTTCGGCGAGCGCCCGATCAAGCTGACGCTGCTGATCACACATTCGCACTGGGACCACATCCAGGGACTCCCGTTTTTCCTGCCCGCCTACCAGAAGAAGAACCAGGTGCGCGTCCTCGGATACGAAGGCGCTCGTGCCGGGCTCGGCGCGATCCTCGCCGGTCAGATGGAGACGCCGTTTTTCCCGATCAATCTTAGCGAGGTGCCGGGAAACATTACGATCGAGGAACTGCGCGAAATGGACTTTTCGATCGGCAAAGTGCAAGTGCAGGCGCGCTTCCTGAATCACCCCGGCGTGTGCGTCGGCTACCGGCTTCAGACCGGCACCGGGTCGATGGCGTTTCTGCCGGATAACGAGCCATTCGAAATGCTCAAGATGCAGCAGGCGGAACGCGATCACATCAGCCCAGATGAGGCGCGGAAGTTCGCCACCGCCGAGCGCCAGAAGTTGGTCGAGTTTTTAGACCGCTGCGATCTGCTCGTGATCGATACGCAATACAACGACGACGAGTATCAGCAGCATATCGGCTGGGGCCACGGATCGCTCAGCAGCGTCGTTTCGCTCGCGCTCGATGCGAACGTCCGCAAGCTCATCCTTTTCCACCACGATCCCAACCACGACGATGCGACAATCGACGACATGGTCGAGCAGGCGCGACACCTCGTGCTCGAAAACGGCAAGCCGCTGGAGGTGGAAGCTGCCCGCGAAGGCGCGGAAATCTGGCTCGGCGCGAAATAGCCGCGACACGAACTCGCGCCGCACGCCACGAGGTTTGTCGTGCATCGAGCGGGTCGGATGCGGTAGAATGACTGCGCTTTCGAGTTAGCTACCGGATGAGCGACGCGCGCAAGCAAGTTGACCCAGTTACGCTTCACCCTTAAATAGCCCCGTGTTCCGCCCGCTCTGCATCGCGGTGTTGCTCGCCGCGACACTCGTTCCCGCGTTCGCCCAGGAAGACGACGAGGAGCCCGCTTCTCCTGCGCCGATGCCGGCAGCTCGAACTGCGCCGCCGCGTAATCCGATAACTGCCGGAGACATGGTGACGCTGCAGTACCCGAGTAGCGATGTGCAGGACGTGCTCCATCTTTACGAGACACTCACGGGCAAGCGGCTCGTGATGGACAACAACGTCCAGGGCAAGGTGAACATTTTCATCACCAAACCCGTGCCGCGCGAAGAGGCGATCAAAATTATCGAGATGAACCTCTCGCTGAACGGCTACTCGCTCGTGCCGGCTGACGAGAACATCGTCGAGGTAGTCGGCGTTGGGAAAAATCCGCGAGTCGCGGCCGTGCCGATCGTTTCGAACGAAGCCGACATTCCGCCCGGCGACCAGACGGTCAGCTTTCTGTTTAAGCTCAGCTACGCCGATCCGCAGGAGCTCGCGCAGGTCCTCACGCAATACATGAGCGGTCCCGGCAGCGCGGGAGCGATTCTCGCGTTGCCCAAATCCGGCAGCCTGCTCGTCACGCAGAACGCCGGCGTCATTCGCCGGCTCGCGCGCATCGTCAGTCAACTGGATGTCGCGCCGGCTGAGGTCGTGAGCGAATTCGTTAAGCTCGAGCGCGCCGACGCCCAGAAGGTGGTCGACATGCTGAAAGACATCTTCGAGAAGGGTAACCAGCCGGGCCAGCCGTCATTGCCGAATGCGGTGCGGCCGATCCGGCCGCCGATTGTCGGACAACCGCAACCGGGGCAGGTGGCGGTCGAGACGGAGCCCGGCGGCATGACCGTGTTGTCCGAAGACACGCTGGTCGTGGGCAAGATCAAGATTTCGGCGGACGTGCGCACAAACCGCATCCACGTCATCACGCGTCCGTCGAACATGCCGTTCATCCGCCAGCTGATCGCGCAGTTTGACGAAAACGTGGAGTTCGCGAAACCAGTCACGCGGCCGCTTCGCTACGTGTCGGCCGCGGATATGCTGCCAGTGATCACGCAAGCTCTTACCGAGCCGGGCGCGAACCAGCAAGGCGGCACACAGACCAGTACCACGCCGAATTTGCCCGCCCAGCAGCAGGCGCAACAGCAACGCGCAAACGGGATCAGCAATACTGCCTCGAC
>CADDYX010000176.1 GCA_902810735.1 Verrucomicrobiota bacterium
GACGAATGTTTTGCTCGAAAGATCGTAGCTCGCGCCGAGGCTCGCGCCGTAAAGATCAACACGCGTGCGGGTGCTGACGTCAACGTTCACCTGATCCGCCGGGGTCTCGCCGTTGAACACGGTGATATAAGTACTGTCGAGCCGTTCGAGCTGCGCGGCGAGCGTCAGTGTGAGCCGGCTGATCTGATGTTGCCCTTCTAGCCGGGCGACCTGCTGGAACGCGTTCAGGTCAGAATGCGTTGTGTAGATTTCCAGGCTCGGCGTGTATTCGAGGCGCAGGAATGTCTCGGTCCGCGCCACAATATCGCCGAACCCGAGCACGAGCCGCGGATCGATCGAGAAATAAAGGTCGGACAATTGGTTGATCGGCTGCACGTTGACATTGTCATCGTAGATCGCCTGTACGGTGACATCGAAGCTGTAATGGAAACGCCGCGGCACAGACGAAAACCCCGATTCGACCGGAGTCGCGACCGTTGGGGAGACGTTCGGCTCGGTTTCCGCCGGCAGCGGCGCGGCGGCATCTGCATTCTCGACATTGTTGGATAGAAATGTCTCGTCAGGCATCGGCAACGATGTTGCCGCTGTAGTCAGTGCGGTGGAACTCGTTGGTGCCGCTTGTTCGGCCGATGCGACGAGCACCTGCTGCGCGGACGCAGTTGCCGTTGCGCAAATCAACGATGCTGCGCAAAACGACAAGCAGATCGCGCGATGCTTTTGGGGAGAACTCATGCGACCCACACCTGCGGCTAGACGCTGACAAACGCTCGCTGCACAACTCGGCTGAGCGCGCAATCGGCGAAACGGTTTGGCTGCGAAAATACCATAGCGACTAGACGTGCCGCAGATTCTGCAGCGCGGCCGATTGTAGATTTATCACGCAATCTTTCAAGGGAATTCAGTCCGCGCGTGGATTTAGGAACCGTCTGACAGATGCCAAACCGCATCGTCGTTCCCAATTTTGCGCAACTGTATTAATGTAGCTGCCCTGCCGCGTCTGATGATGGCTCACACTCTCGAAACACCCGTCCCGTTGCACGACGCGCTCGCAGATCCGCCTAGGCGGATTTCGGCTTATCACCTCCTGCTCGGCGGTGCGCTCGCTGTCGTCTGGGGCGTCCTGTGCCGCGCGTTGAGCGGCGAGTGGTCCGTCAACCCGCAGTACAGCTACGGCTGGTTTGTCCCGTTCTTTACCGCATATCTGCTTTGGGTTCGGTGGGGACATCGGCCAGAACCAAATCCTCCGACGCCTCGCCTCGTCCGCTTGGCCGCGATTGCAATCACCGTTCCTGCGCTTCTGCTTTTGCTGCCGGTGCGGTTGTTCGAAGTCTCGAGTCCGGATTGGCGTGTCCTCGGCTGGGTCCACGCCGCTATCGTGCTCACGCTCAGCTTTTTCCTGCTCTGGCGCGCCGGCGGCACACAATGGCTGCGTCACTTTGCTTTTCCAATCTGCTTTTTTCTCGTCGCCGTGCCGTGGATCCTTGCCATCGAAACGCCCATCGTTCAGGGGCTGATGCGCGGCGTCGCCGCGGCTGCCAGCGACACTCTCGCCCTCTTTGGAATTCCCGCTCAGGTCGAAGGCGCCGTCATTCACATCAATAACGGAACCGTCGGCGTGAACGAAGCCTGCAGCGGTGTGCGTTCCCTTCAAACCGCGCTCATGATCGCGCTCCTCCTCGGCGAATTGAAACAACTCACCACGGCGCGGCGCACCGCGCTCGTGCTCTGTGGGACCGCGCTCGCGCTCGCCGCTAATTTCGGCCGCTCGCTCTTCCTCGTCTGGATCGCCGCCACGCGTGACATCACTGCGGTCGAGCGTTGGCATGACACCGCCGGCTATTCCATCGTCGTCATCGTTCTGGTCGGCTGTCTCGGCCTAACGAGTCTGCTGGCGCGTGGAATCGATCACGGTGACGAATCGCCTGCCCACGCGCGGCGCAGGGCGCGCGCACCTTCGATCTCCTGGCTCGTGACGGTGCTCTGCTCTGCGCTATTAATCGAGGCGGTTGTTGAAGCTTGGTATCGCTGGAACGACGCGCGCACCATCCCGCAACCACGCTGGACGGTGAAATGGCCGAACACCGAGCCGGGTTACCGCACAATTGCGATCGATGAGCGCGCGCGAGGATTGCTCCGCTTCGATTCTGGAGGAGCGGCACGTTGGCACAGCTCCGATGCGAGCACCGAACGCGCGCTCGACGAGCTTTATTTCTTCCGTTGGAACGCAGGCTCTACTTCCGTCCTCCGAGCCCGCGCGCATCGGCCCGACATTTGTTTGCCCGCGGCCGGCTGGCGACAGATCGCTAACTGCGGCACGCAGACGCACCGTCTTCCCGGCGGTGTCGTGCTCACGGTCCGGCACTTCAAATTCGCCTCCGACTCACCGCACAACGCGCCGCTGTTTGCCGACGCGTTTTACTGCGTAAGCGAAGATCGCGCGGCGCCCGATGGTCTCGTGCTGCGGGATTCCGAGGCTGAGCTGGCCGGCCCATTCCACACCGCTGTTGGTTACGCGATGCTGGTTCGCGCAGGCATTCGCAACCGCGGCCAGCAAGTCTTGGAATTCATCGAGCTTGCCCGTCGCGACCGGCCGGCCGCCGAGGCTGAATCCCGTTTCGCCGCCCTGTTGCCGCAGCTCGTTCAGCTCAACCGCTGACCGCACGCAACGCGTCTCATCCGTTAGGCTAAAACGTAAGGCCTGGCGGCCCCATGAAAAATCTCAACACTTCGCGGCGGCGCGATGGCATAATCTCCGGCACACGTGGAAGATTCCTCGGAAATCCAGGAGCAGTGGGAACCGCCAGCCGCATCGCCCCGGCAGCTCCCGCGCAAGTACATCATTGCCGCACTCCTCGTTCTGCTTGTCG
Source organism: Verrucomicrobiota bacterium (assembly GCA_902810735.1). Taxonomy (GTDB): domain Bacteria; phylum Verrucomicrobiota; class Verrucomicrobiia; order Chthoniobacterales; family UBA10450; genus CADDYX01. The sequence goes on from CADDYX010000176.1 coordinate 2,868, forward strand.
TCGGCGCGCTGTTCGGCGCGCGTCCGCGGTGCACAGCGTCAAGCGCTGGCAGAGCCGACGCCATGCCGAGAAAAGCTTCGCGTTTCTCGCAAAGCAGAACGTCGCCGACGCCAGGCGCGAAGCCGTCGCAGCCTACCAGCTCGCGCCTAACGAGCCGCAAGCGGTGCGCGCCGTTGCGCGTTTCCTGACGCGCGTCCGCGATCCGCAGGCGCTGGAATTCTGGCGCCGTCTTCAACAGATCACGCCACTCACGCCCGAGGATCTGCGCGACGAGGCAGCGATCGCGCTCGTGTTCGGCGATGCGAATCGCGCCGCCGACGCGATCAACGTCTTGACCGCAGCCAAGAACCGTGGACCCGCGGACTTGCTGCTCAACGCGCAGCTCGCGGTTCTGAACGGCGCCAACGCGCAGGCCCGCAACATTCTCAAACAGGTAATCGACGATGCGCGCAGCGACGACGCGCAAAAGTTTCAGGCTACGGTCATGCAGCTCGCCATCGATCAAGTCTCCGGCTCCGGTGTCGACTCCCCTGCAGCGTGGCCGCGTCTCGAACAACTCGCCGAACGCAAAGACGAGACCGGCCTCAACGCTCTCGTCCTCCTCGCCAGCCGCGCGATGTCGTCGAATGACCGCGGCCCATCGCCACTGCACCTGACCAGTGCGCAGATCAGCGAAATGCTTTTGCAGCACCCGCGCGCGCAGGTTTCGCAAAAACTGCTCGCGCTCGATCTGCTCGAGCACGAGAACCCCGCGCGCCACGACGAACTCATCAATCGCGCCATCGCGGATCTCGGCAACGCCGACGCGCAGCGGCTCGCCGCGCTCGCCGGCTGGCTGAACGCGAAAGGCGAGTATCAGCGCGAGCTCGATGCGATCCCGCTCGAAAAAGCAATGCAGAACCGCGATCTGTTCCTGCAGCACCTCGATGCGCTCGCCGGACTCGGGCGCTGGAGCGAAATCAAGGATCTGCTGAACTCCGATCGCTTCCCGCTCGAGCCCGTCATGCAGTTGATGTACCTCGCGCGATGCAACGCACAGCTCGGCGAACGCACTGCCTCAGACAACAACTGGCAGCGCGCGATTGAAGCCGCGCGCGCCGATTCCGCGAAGTTGATGGCCGTCGGCAACTACGCGGAGAAGAACGGCGCGTTCGAGATCGCAAAGAGCGCTTACGATGCAGCGGCGGTCGAGACGCCGAAGTCGCGGGTCGCACAGCAGGCACGGCTCCGCCTCGCGCAGGCGCAGCGCGATAGCACGGAGATACGCAAAGTTCTCGCGGAAATGCTGCGCCTTTGGCCTAACGACACCGCAGTGCAAAGCGACGAAGCTTACCTGCGCTTGCTATCGTTAGGCCAGGCGAACACCGGCGCAAATTCCGCCGCCGATCTCCGCCAGATCGAGCAGCTCGCCCAGGATCTCGTCAGGCGCGAGCCAGCCAATCTGGCGCACCGCACGCTCCTCGCCCTCGCGCGCTTGCACCAGAACCGTCCCGCCGACGCCCTCGCGGTTTATCAGGACCTTCAAATTTCACCGGACGCCTTCACTCCGTCGGCGCGCGCCGTGCACGCGGCAGTTCTTGCGGCGAACAACGACACCGCCGGCGCAAAAAGCGAGGCCGAAAAAATTCCGCCCGGCGCCCTCTTGCCTGAGGAGCGCGCGCTCATCGCCGGGTTCGCACCGTCACAATGAGGGCCGGGACCCGGAACCGCCGCATCTTGGCGGGTTGTGAATAACTTTATAAAATTTTCTGAAAATTTCGTTGACGTATGATTCTCCGTCTGTTCATATCGCCACTCAGCAACCCACACATCCTATGAAAACTTCGCGGATTTCTCTGTTCATTTGCACTGCCGCCATCCTCGCTTTCGCGTGCAGCTCGGCCTTCGCTCAACAGGTCAACGTTTCGAAACATCGCCAGAGTTCTTCCGCGTCGCTGTACGCGCCCGGCTACAGCAGCCACGTCTCGGGAGATCTCTACAGCTCGATTCTCGCCCGCTACATGCGCGATCCATCAAGCTTCGATCTAATTTCAGCGCGTTGGGGCGGCGTCGGTTTCGCTGCCCCGCGCCTTTCCGCCGGTCAGCAATTCGCCGCCCATCGTTTTGGTGGCATTAACACTTTTGAGGTGGCGGACCGCTTTGAAGCCGGATCGTTCATGGCCAGCGAGTCCATGTGGGGCAACAGCTTCGGCTCGATTGATGCATTCGGATTGCAGCCGACGACCAGCTTCGCCGCATTGACCTTTAACGACCCGGTCCCCGCGCCCGAGCCGAGCACGTGGCTGGGTGCCGCGTTGGCGTTTGCAGTGGTTGCTTACTCGCAGCGCCGCCGGCTGCTCGGTTTGGTCCGCGCGTAACCGCTCAAGCTCACGCCAGTTTCCAAATCGCCGGTCCGTTCAACGACGGACCGGCGATTTTTTTCCCAACCCTGCAGCAGATCGTCCGGGCGGATTGAACCGACGCCAACGGCTGCTTTGGCGCGTTTCTTACGTGTGAATAACTTTTCTGAGATATTTGTGGAAATTTTTATTGACGCGTTCGTCAACCTCTGGTGATATCCCACCTCACACCACAGCGACCTTTATGAAATTCATCACGCGTCAGATTCTTTTCGCTACGATCACAGCAGCGCTGGCAACCCCGGTTGCGTTCGCGACAACCGCGCCGCGCGAGACCTCGGCTGGCCAAGGCATCCGCGTCGGCTCCGCCAGCACGCCGGCCATTGCGCTCGAGATTGATCACGAAATGCGAGGCCTTGCCGGCCTCCGCCTGAGCGCATACGACAACCTGCGCGCACATGCCAGCGGGTCGTCACTAGTGAGCACGATCAGCGCTTCCGGCGCTCCGTTGCGCACCACGATTTCGTCCGCTGCTAGCACGACAATCGCGACATGGA
>CADDYX010000177.1 GCA_902810735.1 Verrucomicrobiota bacterium
GCGCGGGCAGGTAGGGCCGGGTGCTCGCGCGGACAACGCGGAGCACGGGCGGTCCGGTCTGCTTGCAGTTGTCTGGGGATCGATTGTCGCGGCGGTTTTCGCGATCATTGTCGCCACCGGAATCTTCGCGTCGGATGTTGCGCAAACGTTCCGCCTCGGCCGGCGCGGCGCGGTCAGCGGTTATGATTTTTCGCTCTCGTTCGCGCTCCTTGCGATCGGGCATCTCTGCGGATTGTCAGTTGGAATCGCCATGTTGATCGGCGCCTGCATCGGCTGGGGTTGGCTTGTGCCACATTACTCCGCGTTGACCGGCGATCTGACGACAGCCGCGGGCGCACTCGCGCAAACGACGTGGAGCACAAAGGTGCGTTTCATCGGCGCCGGTGCGATCGGTGTTTCCGCAATCTGGACGCTGCTCAAACTGGTCAAACCGGTTGCGAGCGGGCTCGCCGGGGCGATGGCGGCGAACCGCGCGCGCAAAGCGGGACAGGCGGAGAGTTTGCCGATCACCGAACGCGACATTCCGATCGGCATCGTGGGCGTGATCACGCTCGTTTGCATGCTGCCAATCGGCTGGGTGCTCGGGTATTTCGCAAACTCGAGCGGACTCGGCTCGCACGTCACGACGCTGGTAATCGGCGGCGTGTTTTACGTGCTGCTGATGAGCTTTTTCGTCTCCGCGGTCTGCGGGTACATGGCCGGGTTGATCGGATCGTCGAACAGCCCGCTATCCGGCATTGGCATTCTCGTTGTAATCGGCGCGGCGCTGTTGCTCGTGATCGGCGTGAAGCCTTATGTCGGGCCGGAGGCGACGAAAGCGCTGATGGCCTTCGCGCTTTTCACCACTGCGGTCGTCTTCAACGTGGCCGCGATCGCGAACAATAACCTGCAGGATCTGAAGACCGGTCAGCTCGTCGATGCGACTCCGTGGAAGCAGCAAGTGGCGCTCATCATCGGCGTCCTCGCCGGCGCGGTGGTCATTCCGCCGGTGCTGAACCTGGTGAACCAGGCATACGGTTTCGTCGGCGCGCCCGGCGCGGAGTTGCGACCGTCGCCGCTGCCGGCGCCGCAAGCCGGCCTGATCTCGTCGCTCGCACAAGGCGTGATCGCGGCGAACATCGATTGGAGTTTGATCCTGATGGGCGCCTACATCGGCATTGCAATCATCGTGCTCGATGCCGTCCTCGCCGGCTCGACCAGGCACATGCGAGTCCCTCCGCTCGCGGTCGGTCTCGGAATTTATCTGCCCACCGCGAGCACGCTGATGATCGTGGTCGGCACGGTCGTCGGCTATTTGTTTGATCGCCGCGCCGAGCAGACGCGCAATCCGGAGGGCACGAAGCAGCTCGGCGTCCTGCTCGCGTCGGGCCTGATCGTCGGCGAAAGCATCATCGGCGTCGTGATCTCGGCGATCGTCGTCTTCTCCGGGGTCGCGGCGCCGCTGGCGCTCGTCGGAGCGGGCTACGAAACGGCCGGCAAGATCGTCGGCGGGATTGCGTTCGCTGCGGTTGGATTCGTGCTTTACCGCTGGGTTTTGGGAATGGGCGGCGCGAGGTCGCGCTGAAATGGGCTTCGAACAATATCACGAGCCGGCGGACGAACTGCCGAGCGAGACGCGGACGTTCGCGCGCATGATCGTTTCGCTCTCCGAAGAAGCGGAGGCGATCAACTGGTACGAGCAGCGCATTGCCGTGGAAAAAGACAAGAGCGCGCGGGCGATCATGCAGGATGCGCAGAAGGAAGAGTTCAAGCATTTCGCGATGGATCTCGAGTGGCTGCTGCGCGCCAAACCGCTCTGGCGCGAGATTGCGCAAGGCGTGCTCTTCACAAAAGGCGACATTACGAAGCTCGGCGACCAGTCGGAAGAAGCGGCCGATTAAGGCGCGACCGCCCGCGCGCGCCACGCAAAGTAGACGGGAATTCCCGTCAACACGATCGCGATACCAATTCCGGATGTCGTCGGCGCGAGATACGCGAGGTCAACGATGAGCAACGCCGCCAGCACGGTGGAGATGATCGGCACGATCGGATAACCCCACGTGCGATACGGGCGTGCTGCTGCCGGACGTTTGCGGCGCAAGACGATGACAGCCAGCACGAGCAGCACGTAGAACACAAGATCGGCCGAGACGATGTACTCCAGCAGCTGCGTGTAAACGTTACCGTACATCACCGCTCCGGTCGTCGCATTGGTCGTCACCGTGCGCGGCAGAACGAGCAGCGCGGTCCAGATTCCCTGGAACATCAGCGCTGCGGCGGGAACGGCGTGCGCGTTCGTGATCGCCGCCTTGCGAAAGAAGAGGCGATCGAGCGCCATCGCATAATAGACGCGGGCACCGGCGAGGATCAGACCGTTGTCGCAGCCGAAGGTCGAGATCATGATCGCCGCCGCCATTGCGTATGCGCCGGGCGCACCGAAGAGCGCGTGCATCGTCGCAACGGCGACGCGATTTTGCGGTGCGTGTTGAATGCCGCTCAATGGCAGGGTCGCGACGTAGGCGAGATTCGCGAGGACGTAGAGCACAACCACGATGCCGCAGCCGTAGAACAGCGCGCGCGATAGATTTCGGGCCGGGTCGCGCACTTCACTGCCGATGAACGTGACGTTCGTCCACGCCGTCTGCGCGAAGAGCGGGCCGACCATCGCTTTGCCGAACAGAAGCGCGAGTGCGACTCCACCGATTGCCGCAAATCCAGGCTGCGCGATCTGCGGCGTCCAGCCATTTGCCCACGAGTTCCACCAGCTCGACGACAACGCTGCGGAATCCGCGCGCCAGCCGAGCGCCAGGCCAAGCACGACGACGCCGGCAAGCGCCGCGGTTTTCGCGAACGTAAACGTGTTCTGCACGGCTGTTCCAACATCGAGCCCGCGTGTGTTCGTCCACGTCAGCAGCGCGATGACGAGAATCGCCACGAGTTGCTCGGTCGAGAGACTGAGCGCGTAACCGCCGCCGATGCCGAACGGCGCAATCAGATAACGATCCGGCGAGATGGCGTGCATGAAGACGGCCAGAAATTTCGCAAACGCGACCGCGACCGCGGCGATCGTCCCTGTTTGCACGACGAGGAACAAACTCCAGCCGTAGAGGAATCCGAGCGACGGCCCGTATGCTTCGCGCAGGAAAATGTAAACGCCGCCGGCCTGCGGCATCAGCGTTGCAAGCTCGGCGCAGCAAAGCGCGCCGGTGATCGTCATCAGTCCGGCAAGAGTCCACGCGAGCAACAACCAACCGGGCGCACCGATCAGGCGAGAAGATTCCGCGGAGGTGATGAAGATGCCGGACCCAATCATCGAGCCGACGACGATCATCGTCGCATCGAGCGGCCCGAGAGCGCGGCGGAGCGTCGTTTTTTCGCCGACCGCGCTATCGCTCATGACGAAGCGGCGGTGAAATCGTGAGGCCGGCGCGTTGCAGCTCGGTGCGCAGCTCTGTTGCGAACGTCACCGCACCCGGCGTGTCGCCATGCACGCAAATCGTTTCGCCATGCACGTGTACATCGCTGCCGTGGACGGCGCGGATCACCTCGGCGCGCAACATCCGCACGATGCGCGCAGCAGCTTCCGCTGGATCATGCAGCAACGCATCCGGCCGGGTGCGCGGAACAAGCGAGCCATCACGCATGTAATTGCGATCGGCGAATACCTCCGGCACGACGCGCAGCCCGTGCGCGGTTCCTGCTCGAGCGAGTTCGCTGTCCGGCAGCGCGAACAGCAACAACTCCTGGTCGACCGCTGCGACTGCGCGCGCGATTGCGTCGGCGATCGATTGCTCGCGCGCCGCCATGTTGTACAACGCGCCGTGGGGCTTCACGTGGTTCGGTCGCACATCCGCCGCATCGGCAATCGCCTGAAAAATTCCAAGCTGGTACTTCACCGCTTGGAAAACGTCGTCGGCGCTGACCGCGAGTTCTTTTCGCCCAAAGCTTTCGCGATCAAACAAACTTGGATGCGCGCCGACTGCGACTCCGCGTTCGCGCGCGGCGCAAATCGCCTGCCGGATCGAATCGGCGTCGCCGGCGTGAAATCCCGTCGCTATGCTCGCAGAGCTGACGAGCTCCAGCAGCTGGTCGTCGAAGCCGGCGCCCTCGCCGAGATCAGCGTTCAGGTCAATCGACTGCATCATCGCACTCGCAGTGCCAGACCGAGGCGAAAGCGCGCGAAATCCTGCTCGCGCGTCGCTAGCAGAGTACGCGCGTCGCCAAGCGAAATTTCGTGGAAGCGCACCGTGTCGCCCGCAGCCAGCGTCGCCGCGACGGAGAGGTCGACACTGATCACGTGGGCGATTTTCGGATAGCCGCCGATCGTTTGGCAATCGTTCAGCAGCAGAATCGGGTTTCCGTCCGGCGGCACCTGGATCGTGCCAGGCACGACAGGTTCTGAAAGTAATTCGCACGGCGCGCGCAGTGGCAACGTCGGTCCGCGGAGCCGGACGCCCATTCGGTCTGATTCCGGAGCGACGGCAAATGCGTCATGCACGAGCGATTCAATCGCTGCTTCGGAAAAACGCGGCCAATCTACGCCGCGCACGATGCGCAGGAAGACACGGCCGCTGCGATGCACCCACTCGCGCGGCGCGCTCCAATCGCCGATGCGTTTATCGGAAATGCCGGCAACAATTTGTCGCGAGAGCTCCGATTCGTTGCCCAGCGGCAGGAGGTCTCCGTCGCGCAACGCGCGTCCCTCATGTCCTCCGAAACTCGCGCGGAGATCAGTCGACCGACTGCCGAGCACGACCGGCACATCGATGCCGCCGGAAATCGCGAGCCACGCGCGTCCGGCGTTTCCGGTTGAGTCGAAGAGGACCTGTTCGTCAGCGTGAACGATCGCCGGATGGCCGGCAGGAATGATGGTGTCGCTGACCCGCACCTTGAAGTCACCACCAGACCAGGCGATCACGCGCGCATCGTTGAACTGCAGCTTCATCGGACCTGCGCCGATTTCGATTCCGGCGGCGCCGTCGTCATTTCCTGTCAACGCATTGACGACGCGCAGCGCGTGCGGATCGAGCGCTCCACCGAGCGGCACCCCTGAATGTCTCCAGCCGGTGCGGCCGAGATCCTGCACGGTCGTGACAAAACCGGCGCGGAGAACGCGGACGTTCATCGACACTGATCAAACTCCGCGCGATCGATCTCGCGGAAACGCACCTGATCGCCGACGCGCAGTAACGCCGGCGGCGTGCGTAGCGGATCGAACAACTTCAACGGTGTGCGACCGATCAAATTCCAGCCGCCGGGTGAATCGTGCGGATAAACACCGGCTTGCGCGCCGCCAATCGCGACCGAACCCGCGGGAACACGAGTGCGCGGCGTGGCACGACGGGGCATAGCAAGTTGCGGCGGCAACCCGCTCAGGTACGGGAATCCGGGAGAGAACCCGACGCAGCTTACTCGATAAGTCGCCGCGCAATGAGCGCGGATTACTTCGCGCGGCTCTAGCCCGCTGTGGCGCGAAACTTCGTCCAAATCGGGTGCAAATTCCGCGTCGTAGCAAACCGGGATGTCGATTGTCTGATTCGCTTGAATTGCGGAGCTCGGCGCCGACTGGAGTGCGACGCGTATTTTTTCTTCGACTCCTTCCAGCAGCGAGCCATCGGCATCACCGCTCGTCG
>CADDYX010000178.1 GCA_902810735.1 Verrucomicrobiota bacterium
ACGTAGAGGCGCTGGTGCAAAGCGCGACGCGCGCACGGGAGCAGGCGTATGCGCCGTACTCGGGTTTTGCTGTCGGAGCGGCATTGCTGACGGATGGCGGCGACGTCTTTGTCGGCGCGAACGTAGAGAATTTATCGTTTGGTTTAACAAACTGTGCCGAAAGAAGTTGCGTATTCTCAGCAGTGACGGCCGGCGCGCGGCAATTCGTTGCGTTGGTCATCGTCACAGACTCGTCTGAACCGGTGGTCCCGTGCGGCGCGTGTCGGCAAGTGCTTGCAGAGTTCGCTCCTGATCTGCGGGTAATCTGCCAGAACACCTCCGGAGCGACGGCCGAATACACGATCGCAGAGCTCCTGCCACGGCCGCAGCAGGGAATCCTGGCATAAGTGCCATGGGGAACAATGCCGCCGCAGATCGCGAGTACGACGTAATTGTCGTAGGAGCGGGACATGCGGGCATCGAGGCCGCACTTGCTTCGGCACGCATTGGCTGTCGGACGCTATTGCTGACCCAGAATCTCGACACGATTGGGCAAATGTCCTGCAACCCGGCGATCGGAGGCGTCGCGAAAGGGCATATTGTTCGGGAAATCGATGCGCTCGGCGGAGCGATGGGCGAGAATGCTGACGCGACGGGTATTCAGTTCCGGCTGCTGAACCGGACGAAAGGTCCGAGCGCTCAAGCTCCGCGGGTGCAGTGCGACAAAAAGGCTTACCAATTTCGGCTCAAGGCGCTGGTCGAGGCGGAACCGCGCCTAACGCTCCTTCAGGCCGGCGTTACCCGCCTCGGGACTGAACACGACGCTGTGTCATCCGTCGAAACAGACATTGGGGTGACGATCAGGGCGAAAGCAGTCGTTGTGACCTCCGGTACATTTCTGCGCGGGTTGCTGCATGTCGGCGATACCTCGAAAGCCGGCGGCAGAATGGCCGACAGCTCGTCGGGACTGAGCGACGCCTTGCGCGGTATGGGCTTCGAAGTCGCGCGATTCAAGACCGGAACGCCTTGCCGCATCTCGGCGCGATCCATCGATTTCAGTCAGTGCGAAATTCAACGCGGAGACGAGCCGCCACCACGGTTTAGCTTTTTACCAGTGTCCACAGCCTGCGGCGACCAGACAACGCGTCGTGATGGGGATGGTTTCCACGTGGAACAATTGCCGTGCTGGATCACCCACACCACCGCGGAAACGCATCAGATCATTCGCGAGAACCTGCACAAATCGCCACTGTATTCCGGCCGGATCAAAGGAACCGGGCCGCGATACTGTCCATCGATCGAGGATAAGATAGTAAAATTTTCCGACAAGACTGCGCACCAGATCTTCCTTGAGCCGGAGGGGCGAAATACGACCGAGTTTTACGTTAACGGCATGTCGACGAGCCTGCCATTCGATGTGCAGCTGGCGTTTATCAGATCAATCCCAGGACTCGAGCGGGCGGAGATTCTCCGACCGGGGTATGCCGTCGAGTACGACTACTTCCCGCCGACTCAATTGCACCGGACGCTCGAGACGAAGCGCGTGAGCGGGCTCTACTTTGCGGGACAGGTGAACGGCACGTCTGGCTATGAAGAGGCGGCCGGCCAGGGACTCGTCGCGGGTGCGAATGCGGCGCTAAAGGTTCTTGGGCGCGAAGCGTTCGTTCTCGATCGAGCGGACTGCTACATCGGCGTGATGATCGATGATCTGACCGCCCGCGGCACCGACGAGCCATATCGGATGTTTACCAGCCGAGCGGAGGACCGCCTGAGTCTGCGACACGACACGGCGGATCAACGGCTGACGCCGGTTGGCCGCGCGGCTGGCTTAGTTCACGATCAGCGGTGGCAGGCATTCACAGAGAAGCGGCAGCAGCTTGAGTGCGTTCGGGTAGCGGCGGAGCGGGAGATCGTTGGCGGAATGCCAGTCGCGCAGCTGATGCGAAGGAGCGACTTCGACCTCGAAAATGTGCCGTCGCGTTTAGCCGCCATGGCACCGAACGAGATCTGGCGGCTCGTAGAAGTCGAGCAGAAGTACGACGGGTACATTCGCCGTCAAGCGGAGCAGAACCGGAAAGTGCGCCGACTGGAGTCGCAACCCATCCCTCCGCAGTTCGAATTCGAAGGAGTGCCTGGCTTGAGGCGCGAAACGCGGCAGAAACTTGCGGAAGCTCGACCTGCTACGCTGCGGGAGATCGGGCAAATACCGGGAATCACCCATGCCGACCTTTCGATCTTGTCGATCTGGCTGAATTCGAGAGATTAACACTAATGCCCGTCGCCGTCATTCTCCTGATTGCGGCTTGCGCGTACCTGCTCGGATCAATTCCGGCGGGTTACCTCGCCGGACGTGCAACAGGCGTGGATATTCGGCAGCACGGAAGCGGCAATGTCGGCGCGACGAACGTGCTGCGCGTGTTGGGAAAACGTTACGGCTATGGCGTCTTTTTTATCGATGCGCTGAAGGGCTTCCTCGCAGTGCGCTTCGCGTATTTTGTCGTTTCTCGATATCCGGCGCGTGTCGCTCATGCGGAGTATTATGCGATCGCGGCGGCGGCGCTCGCGATCATCGGCCACATAGCGCCCGTGTGGCTGCGATTTCATGGCGGCAAAGGTGTTGCCACTGCGGCCGGCGCGCTGTTCGGATTAATGCCGATCGCGGCAGGCGTCGCTCTTGTGATCTGGATCGTGACGTTCGAAATCACCCGCTACGTGTCTCTCGCTTCGGCTGTCGCTGCGGTTGCGCTGCCCATCGTTCTTGCTGTGCTGCAGCGCAGCAGACTCGGCGGCGGCAGCGGCCTGCTTTATTTCTCTATCGTCATGGCGGTGCTGATCGTCTGGCGGCACCGATCAAATTTCGCGCGGATCCGAGCCGGCACTGAGCACCGTTTCGAGCGCAAGTGAGCTTCGACAACATCGCGATCGTCGGCGCGGGCGGCTGGGGAACGGCGCTCGCGGTCGTCTGGGCGCAGCGACATCGAAGCGTGACGTTGTGGGGCCACAACGAAGCGCGCGCGGAATCGCTACAGCAATCACGCGTCAACGAAGCATACCTGCCAGCGGTTCGCCTGCCGGATAACGTAAAGGTTACGAGCGCGATCGGCGATTGCGCGGAAGCGGACCTGATCGTGATCGTCACGCCGTCCGTCGCGCTACGCGGCGTGGCCACTCGACTCGCGAACGCGAACGCGCGTCCGCGTGTTCCGATTCTCAGCTGCACGAAAGGAATCGAGCATGGCTCCGGGTTGCGCATGAGCCAGATTCTGGAGGAAAAGTTCCCGGCGCATCCGATCCTTGTGCTTTCCGGACCAAACCTCGCGGTCGAAGTAGCTCAACAACTTCCCACTGCGACGGTGCTGGCGTCGCGCGCCGCAGCGTGTGCGGAAGAACTGCAGAAGCAACTTTCGACAGAACGTTTCCGGATTTACACCGCTGACGAAACCGTCGGCGTGGAGCTCGGCGGCGCGTTGAAAAATGTTTTCGCAATCGCTGCCGGCGCGAGCGACGGGCTCGGGCTGGGCGACAACTCGAAAGCAGCGCTCGTCACGCGCGCTCTTGCCGAAATGCTTCGGATCGGCACCGCGATGGGCGGTAATCCGCGCACGTTTTATGGCCTGAGCGGCGCGGGCGATTTGATTGCCACCTGTTTCAGCAAGCACAGCCGCAACCGGCGATTTGGTGAGCAACTCGGGCGCGGCCAAACGATGGCCGAAGTAACTGCGATGACGCGTACCGTCGCGGAAGGCGTGCCGACATCGGAAAGCGCATTTGAATGTGCGCGCCGCGTCGGAGCCGAGACGCCGATCATCGACCAGGTGTATGAAATCGTCCATCACGGGAAGCCGCCGCAGCGCGCACTCGAAGAGCTAATGCAACGCGAGCTGAAGGCGGAGCGAATTTGACCGGCGTCAGTTCGTCGCGAAACGCCCGATCACTTCCGGCAAGAGTTCGCGTTCTGCGACTTGGATGCGAGCGTGCAGAGTTTCCGGCGTATCGTCGGCAAGAATTGGCACTTCGCGTTGCGCGATAATTTCGCCGCTGTCGATTCCAGAGTCGACGTAATGCACGGTGCAACCGGTGACAGTTTCGCCGGCAGCAAGCGCCTGTTTCCAAGATTCCACGCCTGGAAATTTCGGCAGCAACGACGGGTGAATGTTGATGATGCGGTGTGGGAATGCCTCGAGCATCGGCTCCTTTAGCACGCGCATAAATCCGGCGAGGACCACGAGCTGCACACCGACGTCTCGCAACATACGCACAAGCTCGCGTTCGGTTTCCGGCTCGAGACGCGTGCGAAATTTTCCGGGAGGAAGATACGCGTTCGACACGCCGAACTCGCGCGCAATGTCGAGAATGCCGGCGTCAAAATTATCTGAGATGACGACCCGCACTTCTGCCTGCAACGAGCCGTCGCGAATTGCCTCGAGAATCGCCCGGCAGTTACTGCCTTTGCCGGACCCGAGTATCCCGACGGCGATGCCGCTCATTGAGTCAACTCGATGCGCGCGATCAGGCGCGACGTCGAGTAGCCGGGCTCAAATGGCACGATTCGAATGTCGGCGCCGCATTGCTGAAGCGCCTCGCGTTCTTCGGCGTTTAACGTCTCCAGGCGGTAGTCGCCGCCTTTGACGTAAACCGACGGACGAACGCGCTTCAGCAGCGCCGTTGCACGAAGTTCAGGAAAGACGACGACGTAATCGACCGTCTCGAGCGCGGCCAGAACTGCCGCGCGGTCGTTTTCGTTATTGAGCGGTCGTCCGTCGCCTTTCAGCGCGCGAACGGATTCGTCGCCGTTCACTCCGACGGCGAGAGCGTCACCGAGCGCGCGTGCGGCTTCAAGATACCGGACGTGGCCGACGTGCAGCAGATCGAAACAGCCATTGGTAAAAACGAGCCGCTTATTCTGCGCGCGCAGTTGGTCGGCGATAGCCGCGAGCTCGTCTGCACTGACGATCTTTTGTTTCACGCGACAACAAACTGCAGCGCGGAGGGCAGAACTTCAAAGACCGCCGGTTCGTTGCCGACCAATTCGCCGTCGACGTTGAACCACATTCCGGGCCGCGAATTAATGCTCAACTTTCGCGCGCGGCGGAACACAACCGCATCGCTAGCGAGGTGTGATCCGATGAGAATCTGCGGCATGAGCATCGCCAGACGCGCGGCCGACGTTTCCGGCAAAAGCACTACGTCGAGCAAGCCATCATCGATCGATGCTTCCGGCGCGATCGGCGTTCCGCCGGCTACGTAGCGACCATTTGCGATGACCACATTGTAAAGGTTAAGCGAGAGACATTCGCTGTCATCGATTGCGACGTTGGCCCGATAGGCATGCAATTCCGGCAGCGCGGCGGCTGCGCCGCGAACGTAAGCCAGCGGTCCCCAGAGGTCTTTGATTTGCGAGGTCAGCTTCTCATTGACCGCTCCGCTGAATCCGCCGGCCGAGACGTTAACGAAATATCGCACGCGATCGCTCGTCACACGCACCAGGTCGACAGCGCGCGTGCGGCCCGCGCGCAACACGGCGACAC
>CADDYX010000179.1 GCA_902810735.1 Verrucomicrobiota bacterium
ATCGCGATGTTGCTCATCGCGATTCTCCATTTCGTGCTGCTGCAGTGGGAGGCGCGGCGCGAGGAAGCGTATCTCCTGCACAAACACGGCGAAGATTACGCGCTGTATCAGCGCACGACCGGCCGTTTTTTCCCGCGGCTATGACGCTTGCCGGTCGCCTGACTGATTTCCAGAAACTGATGCGCTCATGGAAGGAGCTGGCGCCTTACAATGCCGCGCACGTGCTGCGTATGGCAGGCGCTGCCGACGCCGACAGTTGGGCAGATGCGCTCACGACTGTTTCGAAGCAGGTGGACGCAAGCGCCGAACGGCTCCGTGTCGAGACCACCGACGACGATCTGGATGCAACAATTGCCCGCGAGTTGAACCGGCCGTTCGACGACGGCGAGCCGCCGCTGCGCGCGGTCGTGGTTGCATCGGGGAACAACGATCATCATCTCGCGCTGACGTACGATCACTGGTTTGCGGACAGCCCGTCGATTCGAGCGCTGATGGAGCGCGCATTTCATTTATACCGACATGCGACAGGCGACCTGCCACCGCTTCGGACCAGCAACTCCGCTACGTCAGCTGATGCATCAATTTTCACAGCGCTTGCCGGCGGGCTTCGAACGTATCGCAGACATCGTCGCGCCTGCCGGATTCACCTGCGCGATCCACTCGATTTCCGGACCGGATTCTTTTCCCGCCATTTTCCTGCGGGGGTGATCAACGGCATTCGAGCGATCAGTCGTCAGCACGGCGCGAAAGTGAACGACGTTTTCCTTGCAGCTGCCGCGCACGTGCTGGGGGAGCACACCGCGCAGCAACGCGCCGCGGCCCAGAGTCGCTTCCTGCGGCCGAGGCGCGATCGTGTCGCCGTCGCAAGCGCGATTGATCTCCGCGACAACGCGGACGCGACGTTCGGCTTCTCGGTCAGCTACTACACAGTCGTCGTCGAGCATCCGGACGAGATTGCGTTGCGCGATCTGCTCAGCGTCGTGACACGACAAACGACCACCGCCAAAGCAAGCGACTCCATCGCCGAGTTTGATCGCAGCCTGAAATGCGCGCGCTACGCATGGCTCCTGACTTCCTCGCGCGAAAGTCGCGCCGAGCTTTTTCGCAAAGGCGCGCCGCTCGTCGCGGGCATTTCCAACGTCAATCTCTCCGGTTCCTGGGTCGAGCGAGCGACCGAGATTCCGCAGGAGCCGCGCCTTCTCGATTACCTACGCGTTTCGCCCGTCGGTCCGCTTCTGCCCCTCGTATTCACGTTGACGACCATCGGTGATCGCCTGTCGCTCTGCGTCAGTTTCCGCACAACCGCTTTTGCCGCCAATGTCGCAATCGCACTCGCTGACGCGTTTATGTCGAAACTGATCGCGTTCAGCGAAGCCGCGATATAGTCCACTCCGTCCCAAGATGTCTTTGCCTCGCTCCTCGCCGCCAACGCCTCGTCTGTTCGCAATCGTGCCGCTGCTGCTGCTGGCCCTGTATCCACGGCCCGGTAAAGAACTGTTCATTGCGAACTCTCCTGAGAATCCTGCGCTGACGAAACGAATCCAGGCACTCTCCCCAACCGTCAGCTTCGACGACGCGCGAAGAGTCACCTATTGCGCCGTCACGACCGGACTGGAACTCGCTCGCCAGTGGCATGTGAGCGGCGTCTCGAGGTGGCTGCCCGGCCTGCAGAACTTGTATGTGAAGATGGGCGCGCGAAAAGGCGGATACTGTTTCCAGTACTGCTCGGAGCTTCTACGTCGGTTAGATGCGCTGAAGCTGCAAACCCTCGAGTTGCATTGGGCCGAGTCGCAACCGGGAACGATGAGCGAGAATAACGCGATCGTCGTCACGGCTCGCGGCCAGCCGTTCGAGCAAGGTATTTTGCTCGATAATTGGCGCGCCCAGGGACATCTCGCGTGGACACAGGTCACGAAAGATCCGGAGTATCACTGGACGGAAAACCGCTCGTTCGCCGCGGCCGTTTTGCGACAAGCGCAGACTGAGGTACGGGAAAGACCGCGCTGATTCGCTGCTGACTCAGATCCGCGACGCCGCCGGCTCACGCGAACTGCCGCGCGTTTGTGAAATTGCGTTCGCGTCGACAAATTTCAGCCAATTGCGCGCTCGCGAATAACATTGCGCGGCGTAATTCGTCACCGTAGAAAGCTCACCAGCAACCAGCTACAAAGGGGGTGAGACAGAATTGAAATTTTTAAAAGCACTTATGATCATGGCCGTTTTGGCCGGCGCCTTCAGTTTCGGCGCGTGCCAGAACAAAACGCAGACGACGGCGACCACAACGACCGACACCGGTTACCACAAGTAAGCTCCGGTTGCGCACCGCAACCGCGCAACCTTTTAAACCTGAAGGCCAGGTCGGCACTCCGGCCTGGACCTTCAGGTTTTGTATTCTCAAAGCGCCACGACCTGCGCGAAGTGTTCGCGGCAAATCAACACTCGCGCGCGCCGCTCCGCCTCGGAGACGCGGGCGCGACCCTAACGGGATTCGAACCCGTGTTACCGCCGTGAAAGGGCGGTGTCCTAGGCCACTGGACGATAGGGTCGGAAGCGCGAGAACTATCGAAGTGACGCGCGACGTTGCAAGTCAATGTCGCGTCCGATGAAGATTCCGCACGAGCTCCGCGGTTCGTGCAGTAGCACCAGTGTGCGGTGCGAGCGCGGTGCTGGCCTTCTCAACCATTGCCGCCGCGGCGGCGGAGTCCGAGAGGAGACGCGCGGCTTCGCGCGCCAATGACTCGGCGTCCCGGATCTGAACTGCGCCGCCAGCGGCAATCAACTTCGCCGCCAGCGAGGCGAAGTTTTCCATGTGCGGGCCCCACAGCACAGGCTTGCCGGCGACGATCGCTTCTACCGGATTTTGACCACCTCGCGCGGTGATGCTTTTGCCGATGAACACGACCGTTGCGACGCCATACCAGTCCGGCAGCTCGCCGGTGGTATCGAGCAGAATGCAATCGGGCGCGCGATCTCGGGAGAAGGCAGCTTCCGTTCGCAGCGCGACATTCAATCCAAGTTGCTCGATCGCGCGCCGGACCTGCCGCGTTCGCTCGACGTGGCGCGGCGCGATCAGCAGCGCGAGAAGCGGAAATTGCTCCCGCAACCGCTGGAAAGCGTCTGCGACAATCTCCTCTTCACCGGCGTGCGTGCTGCCGCCAAGCAGCACCGGCTGGTCTTCGGAAATCGCGAATCGCCGCAGCGCTCCCGCCGCCGCGTCGGTCTTCGGTTTTGCGTCTTGCGGGTCGAATTTAATGCTCCCGACGTGCCGGATCCGCTCGGGCGAAACGCCGAGTGCCGCCCATCGCCCGACGTCCGCCGCTTCCTGGACGCAGACGAGATCGAGGCAGCGAAAAATCGGCGCGACGAACGCGCGAAACCGGCGGAACCGGCGCTCTGATCGAGACGACAGCCGTGCGTTGACCAGCGCCGTCGGGACACCGCGTTTCCGCGCGATTGCGACAAGGTTCGGCCAAACTTCGGCTTCGACGAGCACGAGGCGGACCGGCTGAATGAGACCGAACGCGCGGCGCATGATGGGCCACCAATCGAGCGGATTGTACATCACCTCGAGCCACTCGGATTGTTGCGTTTCGGCGAGCGCAAAACCGGTCGTCGTCGTCGTCGTGAGGACACAGGAGAATGCCGCGTCACACTGCTTCAGCCTGGCGGCAAGTTTCAGCGCGATCGACACCTCGCCGACGCTGACGGCGTGCATCCATGTCCGTTGCGCAGCAGCGAGCCGTGCCGTTGTTTCGCGATCGTAAATTGCAAATCGCTGGCCGAATTTGTGCCGGTAATTTCCCCGCCGGAGCATCTTCACGATGTACGTCGGCAGAAACAGCAAGAGTCCGAACGGAAAGAGCAGATTGTAGATGAAGCGCATCATCGTTGCAGAAAAAGCACCTCGGTCGCGCCATATCGCCGCGCGCGTGTTACCCGCCAACTCGCCGCCTCGGCAAGTGGCTCGCCGGGACGCTTCTCGAGCACAAAAACGCCCGAGTTCTCCAGCAACGCGGGAATCTGTGGGTTCCGCAGCAGCAGCTCGGTGTACCCTTCGCCGCTTTGCGTCTTCTCATACGGCGGATCGGCGAAGATGATCGTGAATCGCTGGCGCGGCTGAGCTGTGCGCACGTAGGCAAAGACATCCTGCTGCCGGATCGAGCCGCTGAAATTCGTTCGCGCCAGGTTGCGCTCGATGGCCGCTGCGGCGGCACGATTCTGCTCCACGAAAATAGCCGACGCCGCGCCGCGACTGAGCGCTTCGATCCCGAGCGCGCCGGTGCCGGCAAACAGATCGAGCACATGCGCGCCCAGCACGAGCTCGCCCAGGCTGGAGAAGATCGCCGCCTTCACGCGATCCATCGTCGGGCGGACGTCGCTTTTCGGCACATCGAGCCGTATGCCGCCGGCGGAACCGGCGATGACTCTCATGCGGCGGGGCTCGCCTGCGGAGACGCGGTTGCCGGCGGTTCAGAGTTCGGTGGCTGAGCAGGGGCGGACTGCGGCGGCTCGGTGCGCTTCTCTTTTTTCGGCCGCTCCTCTTTTCCGCCGAGGAACTTGTTGATCACACTTCCGATATCTTTCAGGTCCCGCCCAACAATTTTGTCGATCAAATCTGTTTTCGGCCGATCAACCGTGCCACCGATCGAGAATTGCACGGCTGCGAATCCCGGCTCGTCAATTGGCTGAAAGTTGTCGCGGATCGCGCGGAACAGTTGCTTGCGCACTTGTTCGCTAATTGCGAGCCGCGAGTCGAGGTGCAGCCGCCCATCGAATGTGATCGAGCCAGTCGCCGCCAGCCGAATGTTCGCCGAATGCAGCAGCATGTCGTCGATTATGACCACCCCAGGCTGGATGTGATATTTCACATGCGCTTCGTCGAGGCGCAGCTGCCGCAGTTCGTCAATCTGCAGAATCTGGCCGATCGCTTCGAGCAGGCTGTATTGCCGCAACTGCCCGTCGCGCAGCACGATCTCGCCCGAGCCGGCAAGCGCGTTTGGGTCCGCCGTTTTCCCGTTGGCGTCGAGATATCCCTCCAGCCGGCCAGAAATCATTCCGGCAGCGCCGCCGGCGTCGGAAACGATCCGGTCTGCTTCGACCTGATGGAACTTCACATTGGCGGTGAATGGTGAGTCGGCGACCTGCGGCCGAAGATCGAAATGTCCGGTGATTTCGCCTGCACCGGCGACCGCTTTGACGTCCGAAATCTCGAGAGCAGCTGGTCCGTAGGAAAGGCGCGACTGCAGATCGCGAAGGAAAAATCGGTCGCGCAATGAAGTCTTCGCGATCGTGAGATTTCCGCGAACGTCGGCAGCGTTCCGGAAGTTCGAGTGAAACTGCACGTCCTCGAATTTCGCGACTACTTTCCCGCGCCCGTCGAGAAAATGAAAATCGCCACCCAGCAAATTCACCCGCCGAATCTCCGGCACGAACGAGTGGTCGCCGGAATCGGCAGGTGCCGGCGCAGAGGGCGGTGGTGGCGCGGAACTCGCCTGTG
>CADDYX010000180.1 GCA_902810735.1 Verrucomicrobiota bacterium
GCCGCCGGCTGTTGAGCAGCCGAAATGCGTCGAACAACAGGCGCGTGTTTTTCTCGGCGGCCAATCGCCCGACGTAGAGCAGCAGCGTCGCCGTCTCGTCGATTCCAAGCTCCTGTCGGGCCGGAGCGGCGTCCTTGCTAGGACTAAAGACGCCGGTATCAACGCCCAGGCTCACGACGTGAACGTTCCGCACGCCCCAGTCGGTCAGCGTTTGCGCGAGAGTTCTCGATGACACGAATGTCGCTGCATACCGATTGTAGAGCTTCCGCACATAGCCGCGCGCAACGCGGTCGGCGCGATCTGCGATTCGTTTCCCGAACCGGGCCGCCGCCGGCAGCAAATACGCTTCCGAGAAATGCGAATGGTAGAATGCCACCGCTGGAATTCCGAGCATCTGCGCGACATCCGGAAGGTGCCAGCCAAGCTGATATGGATCGGACGACTCGATCAGGTCTGGTCGCTCGCGCTCGAGAATTTCGTCAACCGCCCGAAGGTTCAGCAGCGCGCGATAACCGGAACTGCGAGACACAGTCGGCGAAGCAATCGTGTAGACGCGCGAAATGCGATCAGCGGTAACATTCGACCTCGCGCCGGGAACGATCAGCACGTGCTCGTCCGAACCGCCCGCTTGCTGAGCGTAACGGATCTTCTCGTGCAGATAGCGTTTCACGCCGCCACTGCGCGGCGCGTAAAACTGCGTCACGTCGCAGAGCTTCAAGAGATTTGCGACCGTCGATTTGCAATTTCCGATCGGGAAATCACTTGAGCTCGAGAGAGCTCAAGTACCTCTCCGCTTCGATCGCCGCTGCGCAGCCCGAACCCGCCGCCGTGATCGCCTGCTTGTAAACGCGATCCGCGACATCGCCCGCGATGAACACGCCCGGGTGCTTGCTCTCAACGAGGTGTTTTGCGAGCAAGTACCCGTCCGGATCGGTTTCGAGCTTGCCGGCGAACGCCTTTGTGTTCGGATCGTGACCGATCGCGACAAACACACACGCCACATCGAGCAGCCGCTCCTCATGCGTGTTCACGTTGCGCAACTTCACCGCCGACATCTCGCCTTTCTCGTCCGGGATGTATTGCGTGATCACCGTGTTCCAGATCGGCTCGATTTTTTCGTGCGCCAGCACGCGATCAGCCATGATCTTCGACGCGCGCAGCTTGTCGCGCCGGTGGATCAGATAGACCTTCGACGCGAACCGCGTCAGGAAAAGCGCTTCCTCCGCGGCCGAATCGCCGCCACCGACCACACACACCGGCACGTTGCGGTAGAACGCGCCGTCGCACGTCGCGCAGCTCGTCAGGCCGTGCCCGATCAGCTTCTCCTCGTTCTCGAGCCCAAGATATCGCGCCGACGCGCCGCTCGCCACGATCAACGCGCGCGTCTCGAGCCACTCGTCATCGGCTTTGATCCGCACCGTGTCGCCGTTCGGCTCAAACGCTTCCACCTCCGCATACGAAAACCGCGCCCCGAATTTCTCCGCCTGCGCGTGCATGTTCATGATCAACTGCGGGCCGTCGATCCCATCGGGAAAGCCGGGGAAATTCTCGACCAGCGTCGTTGTCGAAAGCTGGCCGCCGGGCTGCCGGCCTTCCAGCACGAGCGGGCTCAGGTTCGCGCGCGCGGCGTAAATCGCCGCGGTCAAACCCGCGCAACCGCTGCCGACAATGATCACTTTTTCCATCTCGCGGCGAACGTAGCACGCGCCACATTCGCGCGACAATGTAGCCGTCGCCTTGTGGACAACGCACGACGACCGTTTCCACCAGGCAAGCGGCTACAGCCGCCCGACCATGATAGTCAAGCGCCAGCGCAGGTGGATCGCGATCTCCGAGCGCGATCGAGAGACCGCCCGCGGCGCGCCCAGTCCACCCCGCATTTGTCATTCCGAGCGCACTCGAGGAATCTCCCTGCTTCCGAAAAGCGAAAATGTCTCGACTCCGCTCGACATGACAACGCCTCGATGCCCGAGCTCGCCGAAGTAGAATTCTATCGCCGGCAATGGGACGTCGGCCTCGACGCGAAAGTCCTGCAGATCGCGCTCCACCCGCGCAAACGCATCTTCCGCGGCACGAACACGCGCTCGCTCGTCCGCCATCTCACCGGCACAAAGCTCCTCCGCTCGACCGCGCGTGGAAAACAGATGCTGTTCGAGTTCTCCGGTGAAAACTGGCTCGGCCTCCATCTTGGGATGACCGGCAAATTGCGGGTCGAGCCGCCGGCGTTTCGTGCCGCGAAACACGATCACCTGGTGCTCCGCCAAGCCCGGCGCTCACTTGTCTTCACCGATTCGCGCCAGTTCGGCCGCGTCCGCTTTCATCACGGGGCGCTCCACCCGGAGTGGTGGCCCGCCGAGCTGCCTCAGATCGGAGAACGAACCTTCACCCGCTCCTACTTCGACAGGTTTCTCGACCGTCACCGCCGCGCGCCGATCAAAGCCGTCCTGCTGTTGCAAAGCGGCTTCCCCGGAATCGGCAACTGGATGGCCGACGAAATCCTCTGGCGCGCCAAGGTCGCGCCCGCCCGCCAGACGGCCGTGCTTAGCAATGCCGAACGCGCCGCGCTCCTGCGCGAGGTCCGCTTCGTCGCCCGCGAATCGATCCGCACAATCGGTGCCGAGTTCTCCGACCCGCCGCGCACCTGGCTGATCCACCAGCGCTGGAAGCGCGGCGGCCTCTGCCCGCGCGACAAAAGGAAATTGCGCCGCGCCACGATCGGCGGCCGCACCACGGCATGGTGCACGCGTTGTCAGCGCTGACGTTCCAGCGCTATTCGCAAAATCGTGGCGATGATGCGGAATCCGGCGACGAAGGTGCCGCGGAGTGTGCCGGAGACTTTCGATTCGCCGCCGGTGCGGCAACGGTGGTTGACCGGCACTTCGAGGATGCGGAGACCGGCGCGCGCGGCGCGCATCTGCATCTCGATGTTCCACCCATAGGTCTGCTCGCGCATGCCGAGGCGCTCGAGCGCGTCGCGGCGGATCGCGCGGAACGGGCACATGTCGGTGTAACGAATGCCGTAAAGCATGCGGAGGAGAAAGCCGGCGAAATAACCCGAGAAGATTTGCTGGAAATTCATGCTGCCCGGCTCGCGCTCGCCGCGGGTGCGGGAGCCGATCACGAAATCGTGCGTGCCCGCTTCAATTGGCCTTACGAGTCGATCCATCAGCTCGGGGCAATCGCTCCCGTCACCGTCGAGGAACACGATCGTGTCGCAGTCAGGCGCGACAGCCGCAACGCCGGCAGCGCAGGCGCGGCCGTATCCGCGCGGCGCGGTGACGACGCGTGCACCGGCTTCGCGCGCGCGTTCGGCCGTGCGATCGGTGCTGCTGTTGTCGACGACGATAACTTCGCGCGGTATGCCGGTCGCGAGGCAGGCACGCACGACGTCGGCAATCGGTTCCTCTTCATTCAGCGCGGGAATTACGACGGACACAGTCATTCGAGCACCAGGTGCGCGATGGTGAAATAGCACGCGAGCGCCGTCAGGTCGGTCAGCGCGAGCGTGACCGGACCGGCGGCGATCTTTGGATCGAGTCGGAACCGGTGAAGCAACGACGGAACCGTCTGGCCGAAGATCGCGGCGCTGATCAACGTGACGAGCAAGGTTACGCCGATCGCGACCGCGCCGGCCGCATCACCGCGCCAGAGTAACACGACTGTCGCCACAACGACCGCGCACGCGCCGCCGATCAGGAGCGCGTTCAACACTTCGCGGCGCAACGTTTGCCAGAACCAGCGCCGCTCAAGCGTGGCACTGCGCAGCGTCTGTAACGTCAGCGCCATCGATTGCATGCTCACGCTCTCGTTGAGCCCGAGCACCATCGTCAGGAAGAAGGCGATGATCAGGCTGCGCGCGAGTGTGCCTTCGAATGCGCCGGCGAGGAGCGCGGCGAGCACGCCGGTCGCGATCGTGACGAGCAGCCACGGGAACCGGTGGCGAAAGGCGCGCCACGCCGATGCGCCACGCATTTGCGCGAGGTGGAGACCGACAACGTCGAAGATCTCATCGGCGCGCGAGACCGGCTCTTCGGCTCCGAGCAGTTCCTCCGCGAACAGGCTGACGTCGACCACGCCGACGATGCGCCGCTGTTCGTCGACCACGGGAAAGGCAAAGAATTTGTAGAGCACGAAAAACTCGCACGCGTCGAGCACGGTCGCGCTCGACGGCAGGGCGATGACTCGCGGGATCATGATTTCCGAAACGGGCGCATCGAGCGGCGATGTCAGCAGACGCCGCGTGGGCAGAACGCCTGCCAACTTTCCTTCCGCATCGACGGCGTAGAAGTAGATGACGCGTTCGCCGACACCTTCGCGTCGAATTTTGTCGAGCGCTTCGGAGACGGTCATCTCCGTCTGCAGAAACGGAAAGTCGCGACGTGCGTGGAGGAGGACCGATTCGGCGACATCCGGCAGCTGCGGCATTGTGCATCAACGCCGTTGCGGGCGAGGGTTGCAACTGCGCGATCCGCGGCGACGGCGCGTTGAATCGCTGTATCTAAAGGTGGCGCCGGACCTCCGGGCCGGCGTTCATCACGCGTCCGCCGCGGTCGGAGATCGCGGCCCACCTTGCACGCGGTGGACAATGCCCTTTTTGCGCAGAATGTCCGCCGCTTCGCTAAAGTAATCTTTCACGTCGGCCTGCCCGCGGATCCAATCGAGGTACCGCCCGATGCCGGTCGCGAGATCGACCTGCGGCTCGTAACCGGCAGCGCGAATGCGTTCGGTGCCGCTGGTGAGGTGGCGCATTTCGCCGGGCCGAAATTCGCCGTTGATCTCCGGCTCGATGTGAATGCCGAGCGCGTCGGAGATTTGCGCCGCGACTTCGCGGATCGGCACACCCCGCGCGCTGCCGACATTCACCGGCAGCCCATCGAGCTGATCGCTCGTCGCGGCGAGCAGGTTGGCGCGCGCGATGTCTTCGACAAACGAAAAATCGCGCGTCTGCTCGCCGTCTTCGTAGAGCACAGGCGGCAAATCGTTCAGTAAACGCGTGCAGAAAATCGCGATCACGCCGGTGTAGGGATTGAAGATCGACTGACGCGGGCCGTAGGTGCACGAGTAGCGGAGCGCGACGGTCGGGATGCCAATCTGTTTGCCCCACAACAGCACGAGCTTTTCCTGGTCGACTTTCGTTAGGCCGTAAACGGTTTCGCCGCCGATCGGCGCGTCTTCCGGCGTCGGGACGCTCTTCGTCACTTCGCCGCAGATCGGGCAATGCACCTGCCAATCGCCGCGGCGCAGTTGTTCGACCGGACGGACCGGCGGAAAGACGAGGCCGTGCCGCGGACATTCGGCCGCGCCTTCGCTGTAAACCGCCTGCGACGACGCGACGACGATCTTCCGGATCGGCAGTTTTTGTTCGCGGATAATCTCGAGCATCTGCGCGGTGCCGAGCGAATTCACGTGCACGTATTTCGCGATCTCCGGCATGTAACCGCCGTAAGCCGCCTGGTGGAAAATCACGTCGACGTCCATCATCGCATCGGTCATCAC
>CADDYX010000181.1 GCA_902810735.1 Verrucomicrobiota bacterium
AAGACGTACCGTACCGCCGCCGGCGAGCTGACGGTATTGCGCGACATCTCGTTCTCCCTCGGGGACGGCGCGACGTGCGCGATCCTCGTCCCGTCCGGCAGTGGCAAGACGACGCTGCTCGGCCTCTGCGCCGGCCTCGATCGCCCAACGTCCGGCACGGTTCACCTGAGCGGCATCGCGTTGAGCGACGTCGATGAAGATGAACGCGCGCGCATTCGCAATCAGCATGTCGGCTTCGTCTTTCAAAACTTCCAGCTGATCCCGACGCTCACCGCGATCGAGAACGTCACCGTGCCGATTGAACTGCGCGGCGACCGCAGCGCGCGCAATCTCGGCAAAGACCTGCTGCGCCGGGTCGGACTGGCCGAGCGGCACGACCATTATCCGTCGCAATTATCCGGCGGAGAACAGCAGCGCGTCGCGCTCGCCCGCGCGTTCATTAACCGGCCGAAGATTCTCTTCGCCGACGAGCCGACCGGAAATCTGGACGCGGAGACGAGCAAGGCAGTCATCGAGATCATGCTCGAGTTGAATCGCGACGCGCGCACCGTGCTCGTGCTCGTCACGCACGATCCCGACGTGGCGGCGGTGACTCAGAGAACGATCCGGCTGCGCAACGGCGTCACGGTTTGAGGTACATGGCGCCATCATTCGTTTGGAAAATGGCCTGGCGCGACAGCCGCTCCAGCCGGCGCCGCTTGTTGCTGTTTTCGATCTCCATCACGCTCGGAATAGCTGCGCTCGTCGGCATCAGTTCGTTCCGCCACAGTCTCGCACGCGCCATTGACGATCAGGCGCGGACGCTGATCGGCGCCGACCTGATCGTCGAATCGTCGCGCGCGTTCTCGCCGGCGCAGGAGAATTTTTTGCGTTCGATCGGCGGTGCGCACGCGCGCGAGGTCCGCTTCACGACGATGGCCGTTTTTCCGCGGACGAACAACACGCGCCTGGTGCATGTGCGCGCGCTCGGCGGCGCTTTCCCATTTTTCGGCGCCATGGAAACGGACCCGCCGAATGCGGCGCGTGAGTTTCGCGACGGCGGCAGCGCGGTCGTCGATCAAAGTCTGTTGATTCAATTCGCTGCGCGCGCCGGCGATCCGATCAAGATCGGCGATGCGCAATTGATCGTTGCGGGGGCACTCAAAAAGATGCCCGGCGAGGCATCGGCGTCAGCGTCTTTTGCGCCGCGTGTTTACATCGCGCTGCAGGATCTCGCGCGGACGAATTTACTGAAGCCGGGCAGCGTCGTGCATTATCGGAATTACGTGAAGTTCGCGTCAAACACCGACGCGGAACAGCGCATCGAGCAACTCGCGCCACAGATGCAGCGGCTCGGGCTCGAGTACGATTCCGTCGCGAAGCGAAAAAGAGACATCGGCACAGCGCTGGAAAATCTTTACCGCTTTCTGAACCTGATCGGCTTCATCGCGCTGCTGCTCGGCGCCGTCGGTGTCGCGAGCGCAATTCACGCGCATCTCGAGCAGAAGCGGCAAACCGGCGCGATTCTCCGCTGTCTCGGAATGCCCGCGCGCGGTGCGGTGTTCGTTTATCTGATGCAAAGCGCCGCGATGGGCCTGACCGGCGGAATCGCGGGGGCGATTCTCGGCGTCGCGATGCAGGAAGTTTTCCCGCGTGTGCTGCGGTCGTTTCTCCCACTCGCAATTTCGGCAACGATCGCATGGCAACCGATCGTCCGCGGTGTCGGCATCGGCTTCGCTATTTGCATTCTCTTCTCGCTGCCGCCGTTGCTGCGGTTCCGTCACGTCGCGCCACTCCAGGTGTTGCGTTCAACAATGGCCGATGCCGAACGGCCGCGGCGCGATCGGCTGGTGCTCTGCGTCTATTTTCTGATGGCGGCGAGTGTCACGGCGTTTGCTATTTCGCAGACCGAGACGTGGCAGCGCGGATTGATTTTCGCCGGCGCACTCGGTCTCTCGATTGCGATCTTTACGGGCGTGGCAAAGCTGCTCATCGGCGGGGTTCGGCGTTTTTTTCCGCATCACTCGAGCTTCGTCCTGCGGCAGGGTCTCGCGAATTTGTACCGGCCTAACAATCGCACGCTCTTACTCACGCTGTCGTTAGGCCTCGGCACGTTTTTGTTGCTGAGCCTCTACCTGACGCGCGACGTGCTGCTCGCGCAATTCCGCTCGATCGACGCGCACAACCAACCGAACATTTTTCTGTTCGACATCCAGCCGGACCAGACGGCGGCGCTCCGCCGTCTCGTCCAATCGCTTGGTCTGCCAGTGATTCAGGAGGCGCCGATCGTCACGATGCGGCTCGCCGAGATCAAAGGCCGGAAAACGGCGGATATTCTGGCCGATCCAAAGCGCACCATTCCGGAGTGGGAACTCGAGCGCGAGTATCGCTGCACTTATCGCGAGCAACTGAGCGACACAGAAAAAATCACGGACGGCAAGTGGATCGGCCGCGTGAATTACAAACCGGGCGACGTCGTCCCGATCTCGCTCGATAAGGAAATTGCGCACGACTTCCGCGCGAAAGTCGGCGACGAGCTTGTCTTCGACGTCCAGGGAATTCCGATTCGCACAACGATCGCCAGTCTGCGCGACATCGACTGGAAGCGTTTCCAGACGAACTTCTTCGTCGTCTTTCCGGCCGGCGTGCTCGAGAACGCGCCGACATTCAACGTCCTCGTTAGCCGCGTGCGCGATTCTGCGGAGTCGGCGCGGCTCCAAAATGCCGTCGTGGCTGCGTATCCGAATGTTTCGGCTCTCGATCTCACGTCCGTGATTCAAACGGTCGAATCCATTCTCAGCAAAGTCGCGCTCGTGATTCGTGTGATGTCGCTCTTCACCGTCGGTGCCGGTCTGATCGTGCTCGGCAGCACGATTTGGAGTGGGCGTTATCAGCGCCTGAAGGAAAGCATTCTGCTCCGGACGCTCGGCGCTTCGCGGGCGCAGATTTGGAAAATTCTCTGTGCCGAATACTTCCTGCTAAGCGTGCTCGCGAGCGCGACGGCGATTCTGCTCGCGCTCGCGGCGAGCTGGGCGCTGGCGCGTTTCATGTTCAAGCTCGCCTACGCGCCGTCGCCCTGGCCGCTGCTGATCGCGGCCACTGGAGTGAGCGTGCTCACGGTTTCCCTTGGGTTGCTGACGAGTCGCGGCGTCACCTCCGCGCCGCCGCTCGAAATCCTGCGAGGCGAGGCGGAGTAACTCCCGCGCGCCGAGAATTCGCCAGTGCCCGCGCGGCAAATCGCCGAGGCGCAAATTGCCGACACGCGTCCGGACGAGGCGTTTCACATCGTAGCCGAACGCACCGAACATGCGGCGGATCTGCCGGTTCAATCCTTGCCGCAACACGACGCGCAGACGCGTCTCGGTCACCGTGTGCAGCTTCTCGAATCGCGCCCGCTCGCCGTCCAGCGCGATGCCGTGCAAAAGCTTCGGCGTCACCGCCGCGTCCCAGCGCCGATCGAGCGTCACGTCA
Organism: Verrucomicrobiota bacterium; assembly: GCA_902810735.1. Taxonomy (GTDB): domain Bacteria; phylum Verrucomicrobiota; class Verrucomicrobiia; order Chthoniobacterales; family UBA10450; genus CADDYX01. Next base: position 3,451 of record CADDYX010000181.1, read on the forward strand.
TATTCCTTCTCGACCTTGAATCGCGGGTGCGTCAGCCGTTGTGCCAGATCGCCGTCGTTCGTCAGGATCAGAAGTCCTTCACTTTGTGCGTCGAGGCGCCCGACATTGAATAGTCGCGGAAATTTCGGCGGCAACAGATCGAACACGGTGTCACGCGCATGTGGATCGCGCCGAGTCGACACGAAACCTGGCGGTTTATTCAGGATGACGTGCAGCGGCTGGTCGACGTGCACAAGTTTGCCGCCGACTTTGACGTGATCACCTGCCGCCGGTTGTGCGCTGAAATCAGTGCAGACGCGGCCGTTGATTGTGACGCGCCCGGCAGCGATCAGCGCGTCACACTGGCGTCGTGAGCCGATGCCGGCTGCGGCGAGAAAACGGTTCAGGCGCACTGCGCCACTGCCTACGCGTCGGGTTTCGTTTTCGGCAGGCCGAGAACCTTCGAGCCGGCTTTCCACTGGCCGCGTTTCTTCAACAGTTCGACGCGCTCGAACCGCTTCAGAACATTACGTTTTGCGGTGATCGTGCTGGCGCCTTTAAGACTGCGATGCTGCGACATAGGAAAAGCTGTGCGAAATTGAGCGCGAAAACTACGACGCAGCGCCCGGTTTTCAAATGGAACTTGTCAGTCCGATTTCAACACGGCCGCGCATCCCAAACGCGCGTCTCGGCATTTTTATGACTGCGCTGATTCTGCTCGTCGTCGGCATTTCGCTCGGGAAAACCGAAGCGTTCGAATGGTTTGTGTTGAAGAATGCGATTCGCGCCAAATATCCGACCGTGCCGCGGATCACGACCGAGCAGTTGGCGCAATGGCTCTCAGCTTCCTCCCGTCAGCAGCCAGTGTTGCTCGATGTTCGAACAGAGGCTGAGTGGAACGTGAGCCACATCGCAGGCGCTCGCCGCGTTGATCCCGGCGCGTCAGCCGAGGTCGCGGCAGCAGGAATTCCGAAGGATGCGCCGATCGTGACTTATTGCTCGGTGGGCTATCGATCGTCGGAGATGGCGAGACGTTTGCGCGCTGCCGGATTCACAAACGTGCGCAATCTTGAAGGCTCGATTTTCGAGTGGGCAAATGAGCACCGGCCGCTTCTGCGCGCTCAACAAAGAGTCACGCAGGTGCACCCTTACAATGCGTGGTGGGGGCGCTTGCTTGCGGACGACGTGCGTGCGCCTCTGCCGGCGGCGCATTGACTCGCTACAGTTGATTGCTTAAAACGACCGCGGTGCCGTAGGTCGCGACCTGATGGTAAACGTGCACGCGTTCGGTGATCACACGCTGCCAATGAGGGACGCGCGTCTGTTCGACGATCAGGTAAACCGGCGTGCCGGTCGTCCAGCGTGAAAGCAGCGTTTGTTCGTCAAGATATTTCGCCGCCGCGCCGTGTTGCTCCTCAAAATGCTCCGGCTGTTGGTTCACGAGGTAGAACTCGCGCTTCAGATAAAACACGAGGCTGCTTCCACCGTGCATCGAGCCCTCGTAGAAGACCTGCGTTCGGTCGTCGAGTCGTTGGTTCAGGAAACGGGCGACGTCAGCGAGCGAGAAAAACGGCGCGACCTTGCGCACGCCGTCGACACAACTGAGGCCGATCGGCAGCATCGCAGCGAGTATTGCGATCAGCGCGAAGCGCTCCCGGTTCCGCATCGTGAGATAATATGCGATTGCGCCGCAGATGATCAGCGCGGCGGCAACGATTGCGAACATGACACGAAATCGCATCCAGGTGTGGAGCGGAATCGTCTGCAGCGTCTGCCACGCCGTCGATCGCGTGGTGGCTTCCTGCCATTGTCCGAACGAGCCGGTCACGATGGCGGGCAGCACGAGCGCCAGCACCGCTGCTGCGATGCCGCAGAGGATGAGCACCGCGATCCCGGCGAGCCGCGGCGCACGCGGCATTCGGTCCCACGCGAGCACGACCCAAAGTGCAAATGCGCCCCACATGCTCATCGAGTAGTAATCCTGC
>CADDYX010000182.1 GCA_902810735.1 Verrucomicrobiota bacterium
GGATTGCCGCCAAGCCGCCCGGTTTTCGCGCTGTGGTGTCGCCAGCGAAATCAGAGTCAGCGGCGCTGCGGTGACGTGCGCTATACAGGGTTCCAACCTGTGACTTTTACCGTGTCAAGATCCTCAGACCCTTCCTGAACGATCGCTTCCCTCGTGGGCGACTGCATATGGAGCCATGCAAACGCATGAAAACGGCAAAGTGTTACAGTAAAGTGTTACAATCCTCAAGGCGGAACACTATCGTTTCCGCGCGATGTAAGCTATCACTCGGCCAGCGCTGACGCGAGCCAAATAAGGATTCGATTGTCGGCTGCTCCGATCGCGGAGCCGCGGACGATACACGTCAAATCAGCATCGGCGCGTGCTCAAGGGGAGGATCAGAGGACTCTATCTTCGCGGGGAAATTTACTGGTTTGCGAAGCAGGTCAACGGGCGACGTAGCATGATGTCGCTGGAAACGCGCGACTACGCGGAAGCGGTGCAGCGCGCGCGGGAGATTCTCGACAGCCCGGAGCTTCAGCCGGCGCAATCGTTCACGGCTGAAGTTGAGCGATTCCTCAAACACAAGCTCCAGACGAATCGCTACAGCGCGATGAGCGCGGATAGCAAGCGTTCTTGCCTGACAATGTTCGCGGACAGCGTGAAGAACATCCCGCCGACGAATGTTACTGGCTCACAGTGCAAGGCCTTCTATGTCGCATCGAAACGGCGCATCGCACCGAGCACGGCGGAAAGCTACATGTTTACACTGCGCTCGTTCTTCAATTGGTGCGTCCGCGAGAATCTGTGCCGGCGTAATCCGGTGCTCGACGTGCAGCTCGATCGCATTGACCGGAAGGGGCGGACACGATTCGCAGATCTAGAGCTCGCGCGGCGCTTGATCGACAATGCGCCGAACGACGAACTTCGCTATGTCTTGTTCTGCGGCTTTCACACGGGAATGCGAAAGCTGGAGATCGTGGAGGCAGTTCCGGATTGGTTCAACTTGTCTGCTCGTACGGTAGAGATTCGCCAGACAACGACGTTCCGGCCTAAAGATCGGGACGCGCGCACGGTTCCACTAACGGACCAGTTCGCGGAGTTTCTGGCGCGTTGGGGCTTGCGATCACCGTACGTCTTGCAGCCAAATGTGGTGCACGGAAAGCACCGGTATCGTTTTGATTTTCGCCGCGCGTTCGACGAATACATGAAATCTCAGGGCGTTCCGTGGGTCAGCCCGCACGTCATGCGGCATTCATTCGCTTCGATCTGCGCGAGCAAAGGCATCGATATCTTTCGGATTGCAACCTGGCTGGGTGACGATGTGCGCGTCGTGCAACGACATTATGCGAAGCTGCGTCCGGACGATCGCGAGATCATGAAAGCGTTCAAGGTGTAGCCGCGGTGCCATTGGAAAGCAGTTCGCCGGCTTTCAGTCGCTCGATACAGGTATCGAGATCGCGAATGTCGAAGCGCGTTAAACGATTACCACGGATAAATGGCTTCACCCACTTGGCGCGCTCGAATTGTCGCAGCAGTTCCTTGCTGCCGACATAAGCGGCAGCATCTTCCGGCGAGAGACCACGTCGTAACTGCGAATATTTCATGCGCGCAGCTTGTCGCAACATTTGCAGCCGACTGCTCGTTTCTTGGAGCGAAGCGGAGAACCGCACATCCAAGAGCCGCCCGCAGAGTGAGCTTCATGCCCCAAGAGTTTTGAAGGAGGGACGCCCTACCCCTTAGCGCTGGTAAGGAAATTCCGGCTCATCGCTGAACCGCGCACGACGACATTAGCAACCCAGCCGACAACGCGGCGCGAGCGCAGCGTTTCAACGACGCTGTCCGTGCATTCACGCCACGATCACCGACGCGTCACGCCAGGCTCACGCCGCTCAAAGAAGGCATCGTCGAGCTGCGGTAAAAGCTTGCGTCGCTGCGGCTGATTCGCGAATTGCTCGCAATCGTCGACGTAGCAGTCGGCATCGACGCCATCGCGCGCTTCCTCGCTGAGGTGAACGGCGAGCCACCAGCGCAGCGAGCGCCGAAACAACCGAGTCGCCGACGTGTCGGCCTTCTCGCGAGGAACAACGGACACACGCCGATCGCTCCGGCGATCACGCAACCATCACAGCCCGGTTAGCCGCAAAAGACACAAGCGCCAGCCGAGCGACCACGCACGCGCGGACCACGCGGCGCCGAACCGCGAAACCCTTGATCACCACACCACCATATGAGCAAACAAATCAACCTCGTCATCAACCGCAACGGCGGAATCGGATAGAGCTTCTTCGCCACGACTGGCTTTTAAGCGCGTTGAATGAGCACAACGCACCGGTCGCCGCCGCGCTCACGAATCCTGCGTTCAATTTGGTCGACCGACAGCGGCCAAAAACATGGCAGACTCTGCTTGATCGCTGTTTGCCAGCATCCTTTACGGCACAGGCAAAGCAGTGGAGGAAGCAACGTGCATCCGATTCGCCAACGCGTACTGATCATCGAAGACGAGCAAGACGTTACTGATTTGCTCGCGCGACAACTCGCGAAGGCCGAGTTCGAAGCTGTCACTGCTTTCAACGGGGAAGCGGGTATCACTGCTGCGCGAGAGGAAAAGCCGGCGTTGATTATTCTCGACCTGATGTTGCCGAAGATGTCCGGGCTGGAAGTCTGTCGCGTCCTGAAAAGCAACGATGAGACGCGTCACATCCCGATCATCATGCTCACCGCAAAGGCCGAAGAGGTGGACCGCATCGTAGGTCTTGAGTTCGGAGCTGATGATTACGTGACCAAGCCGTTCAGCCCGCGCGAAGTGGTACTGCGCGTCCAGGCGATTCTACGACGCGGCGATAACCGGCCAGCCGAGAAGCATCTTTCTGCTGGCGATATTCTGATTGATCTGCAACGGCACGATGTTCGGGTCGCCGGCAGGGCAGTCGATCTGACGGCGATTGAATTCAAGCTGCTGAGCACGTTGCTTCAGCGACGTGGTCGCGTCCAAGCCCGCGACAGATTGTTGAATGACGTCTGGGGATACGAAGCCGCGATCGACACTCGGACCGTCGACACGCACGTGCGGCGGCTGCGCGAAAAACTCGGGAAACGCGGTGATCTTATCGAGACGGTGCGCGGCTTTGGCTATCGCTTTCGCGAAAGGTAACTGCGAATGGGTTGGTTTGTTGCGATTGTCGGTTCCGTCATCGTCGGCCTCGCCGCGGTGCGTTTCTGGCGTGCTTGGGTGCGGCCTTGGAAAGATCTGGAGCAGCTCGTGCAGGACGTAATCAATGGTCGCGCTCCACGAACCTTTCTCGTCAACGGCAATCGGTCGGCGCAACGAATCGGCGTTGCGCTTGAAGATGTGTTCCTCCGCCAGCAGGAGCTCGCGAAACGCGCGGATGAAGACGAGCTGAATATTCGCGCGATCCTTAGCGCAATGCGCGATGGGCTCGCCGTGGTCGACGCAGACGGGCGGGTTCGCCTGTTGAATCGCGCCTTGCGCGAACTGTTCGCGATCAGCGAGGATCCTGTCGGCGCCAACTTGCTGCAAACGTTCCGCGACACGCTGGTCGTGGAAGCGGTGACGCGGACACTTCGCACGGGTGAACCGGCCACCGAGTCAATCAATCTGCGCGACCACTCGACCAACGGAGATCGCCGCGTCGCGATCACGTCTCTGCCGATGCCGAAGGAGGATGGCGCTGGGTACGGCGCAGTCGTGTTGTTTCATGACGTCACGCAGTTGCAGCAGCTGGAGCAGGTGCGGCGCGAATTCGTTTCGAACGTCTCGCATGAGTTGCGGACTCCGCTCTCGATTTTCCGCGGCTACCTTGAAACACTAATCGACGAGCCGGAACTCGCACCGGATGAACGCGAGCGAATTCTCCGGGTGATGGAGAAGCATTCAATGCGTTTGCATTCGCTTGTTGATGATTTGCTGAGTCTCGCGCGACTCGAAGCGCCAGACCCGCAGTTGAACTTTGCTCCGCTCGTCATCGACGAGTGGCTACGCCACATCGCGACCGAGTGGGAGAAGAAAGCGGGCGGGAAACAGCTGCGCATCGTCGCCGAGATCGAGCACGATGTGCCCAACATTCTGGCAGATGAAGCGCGGCTCGAAGAGGTCGTTCACAACCTGCTCGATAACGCGGTGAAGTATTCGAAAGCCGGCAGGCAAGTAACAATTCGCGCCGCGCGGGACGGCGCCGAGAACGTGGCGATCAGCGTCGCTGATGAAGGCATAGGCATCGCAGCCGCTGATCTTCCGCGCATTTTCGAGCGATTCTATCGCGCCGATAAAGCGCGCAGCCGCGAAGTCGGAGGGACTGGGCTCGGTCTCGCGATTGTGAAGCACATCGCGCAGTTGCATGGCGGCTCAGTCGAAGCCCAAAGCCAGCTCGGTCGCGGGACAACCATCCGTGTGATCCTGCCGATCGCGGGACACATTGCGACGAGTTAGTTCACACGATTGTAACAAACGCGCCACACGGCCGTAACAAGCGCGTTGCAGTTTCTCCGCGTCGCCACCAGCGGCGCCTAACCCACAACGGAGAAACTGATGTTCATCAAACCTTGTCTGCTCATCGCGACGGCAACGACGTTGCTGTTCGCACCGATCGTCGCACGTGCACAGGACGCGAGCGCACTGCTCGACCTCCTGGTGAAGAAAAAGATCGTCACCGAAAAGGAAGCGCAATCGCTGCGCGCCGATCTGGCGAAGACGAGTAGCGCTTCGAAATCCAGCCCGCAAACGACGAGCGCGGCTTCGACCGCGACGGTGAACAGCGGCGACAAATGGAAGCTCTCGACGCCGCTCACCGAGATTGAGCTGTACGGCGATGCACGTGTTCGGTTCGAATCGCGCTCGGGCGAGACAGACGCACCGAGCACGCTCGATCCGGCGCACGACACGTTGCAGCGCAATCGCGAGCGTTATCGTCTTCGCATCGGGCTGCGCGGAACCCTGATTGACGATTGGTTCTTCGGTGTGCGGCTGGAGACGAGCCAGAATCCGCGCTCCACGAATGTGACGTTCGGCGATGACACATCAACGACATCAGCGGGCGGCGGCGGACCGTTCGCGAAGGGCAGCGACGGGATCAACGTCGGCCAGGCGTATCTCGGCTACAAAGGTCTGAAGGACTTCACCTTCACCGTCGGCAAAATGCCGAATCCGTTTGTGACCACGTTGATGGTTTGGGACGCCGACATCAATCCGGAAGGGCTCGCGGAACAGTGGAAGCACACTTTTAGTCTCAGCGGCGGCGCCAGTGCGTCGGCCGACTCGGACAGCAAGGATGGCAAGAATGTTGCGATCGTCGCACAGAGCACGCCGGGCATGACGCTCGATCTGTTCGCGAATTTCGCGCAGTTCGTTTACGACGACGCGAATCCGGACAATCCGATAGGGCCGTCACCGCGCAGCATTCCAAACACC
>CADDYX010000183.1 GCA_902810735.1 Verrucomicrobiota bacterium
CTTCTTGTTCGTCGCAGTGCTCGCGATGCTGGTGATCGGCATTGTCATGCTTTTCAGCACGAGCGCTTTCGCGCGCGACAGCCATGGCGACGTCTACTTCTTCGTGAAACGCCAGGCGATCTGGCTGGTGATCGGACTCACCGCGTGCGGACTCGCCGCGGTGGTGGATTACCACTTCTGGCAGCGGACGTGGTGGATCTGGTTTGCTGCCGCGGTCGTGGCGCTGGCGCTCTGTTTCGTGCCGCATGTCGGAATGCGCATCAACGGATCGCGGCGCTGGGTTGGCCTGGGCCCGATCACATTCCAGCCGTCGGAGCTCGGGAAAATCGCGGCAATTTTTTTCCTCGCGTGGTGGTTCGCACGAAATGAAAAGACGAGCGGCAAAATCGTGCAGGGCTTCGTCATCCCGTTCGCGCTCGTCGCCGTGCTGCTGTCGCTGATCGTGAGCGAAGTCGACCTCGGAAGCACCGCGCTGATTGGCGCTACGATGTTCACCATGATGTTTGTCGCCGGCACGAACCCGGCACTGCTCGGCGGGCTCGGACTGGCCGGCGTGGCCGGCATTTTGTTCGTTGCGACGCACATGCCGGAGCGGATGGCGCGGCTCTCCGCGTTCATGGATCCGGAAAAGTTCAAGGACGACGCCGGGCTTCAGCAGATGCAGGCGCTGATCGCCTGGGGGAGCGGCGGAATGGAAGGGCTCGGCCTCGGCAACGGCCGGCAGAAGATGCTCTACCTTCCGTACGCGCACACCGATTTCATTTTCCCGATGATCGGCGAGGAGCTTGGGCTGCGTGTGAGCCTGCTCGTGGTGTTTCTATTCGTCGTCATCATCATCTGCGGAATGGTGATCGCGCTGCACGCGAAGGATCGCTTCGGACTGCTGCTCGGCTGCGGGGTCGTGTCGCTGCTGGCGGTGCAGGCGGCGGTCAACATCGGCGTCACGACGTCGCTCTTGCCGAACAAGGGATTACCACTGCCTTTCATCAGCTACGGCGGTTCGAACCTCGCCGCGTGTCTTTTCGGCATCGGTATTTTGTTGAACATCTATCGCCAGGGCGTGCTCGAACCGGCCAGCAAAAAACGCGCGACGATGCAGGTGCGGACGACGCCGCGAATCTGACGATGAACACGGTAATCGCATGCGGCGGAACCGGCGGCCACCTCTTCCCGGGATTGGCGGTTGCCGAAGTGCTGCGCGAACGCGGGCACGACGTGATGCTGTTTATTTCCGAGAAGGAGATTGATTCGCTGGCGGTCTCGAACCGGTCCGAGTTCCAGGTCGAGAAGCTGCCGAGCATCGGCTTGCCCTCGCCATTTTCACCGGCGCTGTTGCGCTTCGCCGGTCGTTTTCTGGAGAGCCTTTCGCTCTGCCGAAAGATTTACCAGCGTTTCAATCCGCAGGTTGTGCTCGGGATGGGCGGGTTCACGTCAACCGCGCCGGTGCTCGCCGGCAAGATGCGCGGAATTCCGACGTTCGTGCACGAATCAAACGCCATCCCGGGGAAGGCGAACCGGCTGACGGCGCGGATGGTGCGGGCGGTGTTGCTCGGGTTCAAAGAGTCCGCGCAGTTCTTTCCGCGCGTGCCGACCGAGGTGACCGGCACGCCAATTCGGCGCTCGCTTCATCCGGTCGAGCGCGCAGCGGCACGGCAACGCTTCGGCCTGCGCGATGATTTGGCGACGTTGCTCGTGATGGGCGGCAGCCAGGGCGCGGCCGGAATCAATCAGGCAATGATCAAGTCGCTGCCGTTTCTGCACGACGTGCCGATGCAGGTGATCCATCTCTCCGGCGCGCGCGACGAACGCCTCGTCGCCGACAATTACCAGCGCGAGAAAATTCCTGCCTACGTCGCGCCGTTCTGCCACGAGATGGAAGAAGCGTATAGCGCCGCCGACTTCGCGATCGCGCGCTCCGGCGCCGCCAGCCTTTCGGAACTGGCGACATTTTCGCTGCCGTCGATCCTGATTCCCTATCCGTACGCGGCGGACGATCACCAGACGCGCAACGCGGAGATCTTCACGCGCGCCGATGCGGCGTTGATGCTGAAAGAGAGCGAGATCGCAGGCGATGTGCTCGCGCGCATCATTCGCGGCTTGATGGCGGATCAGGAGAAGCTGCGCCGGATGTCAGTGAATTGCAGTCGTCTCGCGCCGAAAGACGCAGCCGCTCTCGTCGTGGAAACGATGGAAAGATATACCGGCCCGAATCATGACGTCCGCCTCTAAACTCGATCTGCGAAAACTGCTGACGCAGGAGCGGCACTCGATTCATCTGATCGGTGTCGCCGGCAGCGGGATGAGCGGAATCGCCGCGCTGCTTCTCGAGCTGGGCCACCGCGTCAGCGGATCCGACAAGGTGCGCTCGGTCGAGACAGAGCGTCTCGAGCAGCTCGGTTTGCGCTTTCATTTACAACATCGCGCTGAAGATGCGGCTGACGCGGAACTGATCGTCTACTCGTCCGCGATTCGCGACGACAATCCGATTCTCGCGAAGGCGATTGCGGGATCGAAGCTGACGGCGCGCCGCGCCGAAGCGCTGGCCGCCATCATGTCCGGCAAACGTGGAATCGTCGTCGCGGGCATGCACGGCAAAACGACAACGTCCGCGATGACCGCGCACGTGCTGCGCGAAAGCGGATTGCATCCGTCGCATTACGTCGGCGCTGAGATTCCGATTCTCGGCACGAACGCGCACTGGGACAGGCGCGGCGAATTCTTCGTGGCCGAAGGTGACGAAAGCGACGGAACGCTGACGTTCTTCCGTCCCGAGCACGCGCTCATTCTCAACGTCGAAGAGGAACACCTCGACTTTTACGCCGACATGGCGGCGATCGAGGCGGTGTTCGGTCAGCTGCTCGATCAAACGAGCGGCACGGTGTTTTACAGCGCGGACGATCCGCACGCGTCGCGGATCTGCCGTGCGCGACCGGGGTCGATCTCGTTCGGGTTCACCGACGCGGCGAACTACCGCGGAACAGAGCTGGAGCTAAAGGATTTCGCGTCGCTTTTCTGCGTCTGGCGCAATGGCGAGAAACTCGGCGATGCGGTGCTGAATGTTCCCGGCAAACACAACGTCAGCAATGCGCTCGGTGTGATTGCGCTCGCGACAGAACTCGGCATTCCATTTGAGAAAGTCGCGAAGTCGCTCAGGAATTTCGAACACGCGCGGCGACGTTTCGAAATCAAGTACTCGAGTGAGCGGTTTCTGCTCGTAGACGATTACGCGCATCATCCGACCGAGATCCGCGCCACCCTTGCGACGGCGAAAGCGGCCGGACGCAACCGGGTGCTGGCGATGTTCCAACCTCATCGCTACTCACGCACGCAGGCGCTGCGGAAGGAATTTGGCGGCGCGTTCGATGACGCGTTGCGCGTGGTCGTAACCGATGTTTATCCGGCGAGCGAGAAGCCGATTCCGGGAATCAGTGGCCGCACGATCGTGGAGGAGATCGAGGCGCACGGCCATGGTGGAGTGAGCTATCAGCCGCGGGTGGAGCGCGTTCATCGCGACATCGGCAACATGCTGACTTCCGGCGATCTCGTGCTGAGCCTCGGAGCCGGCAACATTCACGAACAGCTCTCGGCACTCGCATCGGACCTGGTTGTGGCCGAACGCCTGAAAGAGATCGTTGGCGAAGCAGGCGACGTGCGGTTGTACGAGCCGCTCGCCAAACACACCACGCTGCGCGTTGGCGGGCCGGCGCAGTTCTGGGTCGAGCCGCGCACGGAAGCAGCGTTCGCCGAGCTGATTCGGTTTTGCCGGCGCGAAAATTTGCCGCTCTTTGTGATCGGCCGCGGTTCGAATCTGCTCGTGCGCGACGGCGGGATTCGTGGTGTCGTCGTTCACCCGAGCGGCGGCGACTTCGACAAAGTCGAGGTGATCGACGGCGAAATCGCAGCTGGTGTCGGCGCGAAGCTCAAACAGGTCGCCTACGCCGGCAAAGCACACGGCATCGGCGGCCTCGAGTGGATGGAAGGAATCCCGGCGAACGTCGGAGGCGCGTTGCGCATGAACGCCGGCGCGATGGGATCGGAGACTTTCGACAACGTGGTGCAGGTTCGATTCCTCGACCGCCAGGGCGACGCGCACACGAAGACGCCTGCTGAACTGGAGGTGCATTATCGCAACGTGCCGTCGCTTGCCACCAACTACGCGGTCTCGGCAGTTTTTCGCGGCACGCCGTCAGCGCCGGAAGAGATTCTGCGCAAGCTGCAGGAATCGCAGCAAAAACGCCGGACTACGCAGCCGATCGCGTCGAGTGCGGGCTGCATTTTTAAGAACCCGGACGGCTGTCCTGCCGGGAAACTCGTCGACGAGCTCGGATTGAAAAACGTACGCGTCGGCAAAGCGCGGGTGTCGGAGGTGCACGGGAATTTTCTCGTCAATGACGGCGGCGCGACAGCGGTCGACATGCTCGAGTTAATCGATCGTGTGAAAACGATTGCGCGCGAGCAGCGTGGAATTGAGCTGCATACCGAGGTGCAAATCGTGGGGGAGGACGCGTGAACGCTCTTCCTCGCAAAATCGCGGTGCTCATGGGCGGGCCCGGCTCCGAGCGGGATGTATCGCTCGCGACCGGTCGCGGTGTCGCGAAGGCGCTGCGTGCGTTAGGCGCCGATGTAACGGAGGTGGACGTTCGCGGGCCGGAGTTCGAGCTGCCGGTGGGCACGGAGCTGGCGTTCATCGCACTGCACGGAACGTTTGGCGAAGACGGTCAGGTGCAGGAGATCCTCGAGACGCGCGGCATTGCGTACACCGGCGAAGGAGTCGCCGAGAGCCGGCTCGCGTTCGACAAAATATTGTCGAAGGAAAAATTTCGCGAGCACAGCGTCACGACACCGGATTGGCAGATCGTGACGGAAGAGCAACGACCGACGATGCCGATTCCGTACGTGCTAAAGGCGCCGCGGCAGGGTTCGACCGTCGGCATTTCAATCGTCAAAGCCGAGCGTGAGGTGGAGGGCGCGCTCGCCGAAACGCTGAAGTATGATCGCGAGCTGCTGGTCGAGAAATTTGTTCCGGGTCGCGAGCTAACCATCGGTGTGCTTGGCGAGCAGGCGTTGCCGATCCTGGAGATCATTCCGAAGGGCGGTTTCTACGATTTCACGAACAAGTACCCGTTCCTGAATCCGAGCGCGGGCGGTGGCGCGCAGCACGTCTGTCCGGCGGAGATTCCGGATGAACAGACGCGTGCGATTCAGGATTTGGCGCTCCGCGCGCATCGTTCGTTAGGCTTGGAAGTCTACTCCCGCGTCGACGTAATGCTGCCGGAAGAGGGCCAGCCAACCGTGCTCGAAGTGAACACGATCCCGGGGATGACCGAGGCGAGCCTGCTGCCCGAGATGGCTGCGGCAGCCGGTATCGATTACCCGCAGCTGTGCATGCGGATCATCC
>CADDYX010000184.1 GCA_902810735.1 Verrucomicrobiota bacterium
CAGCTCCGACTCCGTGGCCTTGATCCGCGGATCGATCTTCAACGTCAGCGGCTGCGTCGTGGTTTTCCCGTTCACCGTCAGCACGACGGAGTAGTTGCCTGGCGCGGCCCACGGCCCGGTCGGCTCGGGCGCCGTTTTGTGCGCGATCGCACTCATCGGGAACTCGGGATCGATGCCCGCAACCGGCGCCCAATGCATGTCCCACAGGAACCGATGCAATCCGCGCGATGTGGAGAGCGGCTGCGGTGGATGAATCCAGTAGGTCGGAATCTTCAGCTTCGTCTCGTCGATATGCGGCGGCGGATCGTTGCTCGCGTAACGGCGCACGAGATTGCCTTTGTCGTCTTTGATTTCGAGCGTCGTAACGCCGGTTGCGTCTGCCGGCAGGTAATAATCGATCATCGCGCCTGCCGGCGGATTTTCGCCCATTGGCTCGTCCGGCGGCAGCGGCGTGTCAGTGTTCATGCTCCAGCGAACGCGGAGCGCAGTTTGCGGCTTCAGGAGCGCGTTCTCCTTCCTGTCGGCTGCGAGTTGCCGCAGTGGCGTGATGTTATCGAGAATCCAGAAGCCGCGACCGTGCGTGCCGACGCAGAGATCGTCATCCTTGACGATCACATCGCGCACCGAAGTCGCCGGCATGTTTAATCGCAACGAGCGCCAGTTCTCGCCGTCGTCGAACGAGACGTAGACGGCGCGCTCAGTCGCGGCGAAGAGCAAGTCGCGTCGCTGCGTGTCTTCGCGCACCGCGTTCACCGTCTGGCCATCGGGAATGCCGCGCACGATTTCCTGCCAGGTTTTGCCGCTGTCGCGCGTCCGATAGATGTGCGGCCGCACGTCGTCGAGCCGCAACGTGTTCACCGCAGCGTATGCGGTATTCGCATCGAAGTGGCTCGCTTCAATTACCGAAATTTTTTGCCACGCGCTGATCTGCGGCGGCGTGATGTTGTTCCATGTTTTGCCGCCGTCGGTCGTCAGGTGAATCAGGCCATCGTCGGTTCCCGCCCAGATGCGGTTCACGTCGAGCGGCGATGGGGCGACGCTGTAGATCACGCCGCGCTGCTTCGCATCTTTCTGCGCCTGCTCCGCGTATTTCCCGATGCTCGGCGGCAGATCATAGGTCTTGCGCGTCAGGTCAGGACTAATCTGCTCCCAGGTGTTGCCGCGATCGCGCGTCTTCCACAACGTGTTGCCCGAAAAGAAGAGCAGATGCGGATCGACCGGTGAAAACACGACCGGCTGCGTGCGGATCATGCGGAACTCAGCAGTGCGCAACGCGAGCGGCAGGATCGTTTGTGCCTGCGCGGTGCGACGATCGAACCGCGTAAGTTTTCCGCCGTAGACGATCTCTGGATCGAGCGGATCAGCGACCACGTAACCGTACTCCTCGGCCGCGACCGGCTGCCAATCGCGAAAGGTGATCGCGCCGCTGTCGCCGCGACTCGCAACCGCGGCCGAACCGCTTTCCTGTTGGCCGCTGTAGAGGCGGTATGGAAAAGCGTTGTCTGCGCTGACGTGATAAAGCTGCGCGGTGGATTGGTTGTACCACGAACTCCACGTGCGGCCGCCGTTTACCGTCACGACGGCGCCCTGGTCGCTGCCGAGCAGCACAATGTTCGGATCGTTCGGATTGATCCAAACGTTCTGGTAGTCGTCGCCGCCCGGCGCGCCACGCCAGCCGGACCACGTTTTGCCACCGTCGGTCGATTTCCAGCACACGACCGTCGCGGAGTAGATGATGTCCGGATTTTTCGGATCGATCCGCACAACCGGCAGATCGCCGCCGCCGATACCGGCTGCTGGACGCGCATCGTCGGTAATCTTCCGCCACGTAGCGCCGGCGTCGTCGGAACGAAACAGCTCCGAGGTTTTCAGACCGCGCACGGTCGCGACGAGAGTCTTCGGCGAGCTCGGCGCGATCGCGAGATTTGCCTGCACAATCGCGTCGGGCAGGCCGCCGTGCAGCTGCGTCCACGTTTTGCCGCCATCAGTCGATTTGAAAATTCCACCGCCGCCGCCGTTCCAGGTGCTGTTCTCCCAAGGACCTTCACGCGATTCCCACAATGACGCGTAGACGATCTGCGTGTTCTGCGGATCGATCAGCACGTCGGAGCCGCCGATGTTCTCGTCTTTGTAGAGCACCTTCTCGAACGTCTTGCCGCCGTCGAACGAGCGAAAAATCCCGCGCTCCGCGTTCCCGGCGTAGGGATGCCCCGCGACGGCAACGAACAACCGGTTGGCGTCGCGCGAATCAACCGCGATCTGCGCGATCTGCTGGCCATCGCGCAAGCCAAGGTGCGTCCAGGTTTTTCCTGCATCGGTCGATTTGTAAATACCGTCACCGATCGACAAGTCCGGCCGATGCAAACCTTCGCCGCTCCCGACGTAAATCACGTTCGGGTCTGAAACCGCAACGGCAATCGCGCCGATCGATCCCGTCGGTTGATCGTCAAAAATCGGCGTCCACGTCCGTCCATAATCGTCGGTCTTAAACACCCCGCCGTTCACCTGCGCCATGTAGAAAACGTTCGGCTGCGACGGCACACCGCAGACCGCGCGCGTCCGTCCGCCGCGATACGGGCCGATGTTTCGCCAGCGCAACGCGCCGCTGAGGTCCTCGTCGATTTGCGAGAAGGCGTTGAATTGACTGAGGAGTAAGAGAAAGAGAGCTGTCCTGCGCATGGTGAGCAGCAACGCTAACGCAAACCGGCGTCGCGGCGAGCGGCCGGCGCAGTTCTTCAGATTGGAATGCGCGGTGGAAATGCGCGCACGAATGATCGGCTGCTAACACCTGATCGCGATGTGATCGCCGCATTCGGCGCTTTCTTGGCGCGCGGTCATGAAAGCTCGCCCGGCGCGCCAATGTCATTGCGGCGGTGCAGCCTGGAGCGGTGCAGCCGCGGGCGCATTCCATTAGTCAGCCGCAACCGTATCGCTTTCCCGCGTTCTGTCTGATAAACCGCAATGCGAGATGACGCAGTTCTTCGCCGAGCTGAAGCGGCGCAACGTTTACCGCGCCGCGGTAGCGTATGGCGTCGTTGCGTGGTTTCTCACCCAACTTACCACGCAGGTCTTTCCATTTTTCGAAATCCCTAACTCGGCGATCCGGTTCGTCGTCATTGCGCTCGCCGTTGGTTTCCCGATCGCGATGTCGCTCTCCTGGATCTACGAATTCACACCGGAAGGAATTGTTCGCGCGGAAGATCTCACGCCGGCGAAAGCGCTATCGGCGCGGCGTCTCACCGGTCGCGTTCTCGATTTCTTCATCATCGGCGCGCTCCTGCTGGTTATCGCGCTGCTCGTTTACCAGCGATTTCCATTTCGCAGCGAAACTGGCGAAGTCGTTCCGCAGAAAAGTATCGCCGTTTTGCCGTTTGCCGATATGAGCGCCGCGAAGGACCAAGAATATTTTTGTGATGGGATCAGCGAAGAGCTACTCGGCGCACTGTCGAAGGTGCCCGGGTTGCGCGTTGTCGCGCGAACGTCGTCTTTTTCGTTCAAAGGCAGGAACGCGGAAGTGAGCGAAATCGCGCAGAAGCTCCATGTTCGCAACGTTCTGGAAGGCAGCCTGCGGCGCGACGGGAACCGGATGCGGATCAGCGCGCAGCTAATCGACGCACGCGACGGCTTCCAGCTTTGGTCGCGAACCTACGAACGAGAGCTTCAGGGCATGTTTGCCGTTCAGGATGAGATCACCCGCTCAGTTGTTGACGCTCTACGGATCGAGCTCGCCCTCGCTCCGCCGGCACCTCCACGGCAGAACACAGAAGCGTATGACCTATACCTGCAAGGTCTCTACTTCTCGAACAAGAGCGGCGAGGAAGACCTGCGCAGAAGCCTGGTTCTGTTTCAGCGTGCGCTGGACAAAGATTCCAGTTTCGCGCGCGCGTGGACAGGCATCGCCAAGGCGTGGCTGTACCTCGCCGACGCATACGTTCAGCCGCTCGAAGCG
Organism: Verrucomicrobiota bacterium; assembly: GCA_902810735.1. Lineage (GTDB taxonomy): Bacteria > Verrucomicrobiota > Verrucomicrobiia > Chthoniobacterales > UBA10450 > CADDYX01. The sequence continues at coordinate 3,950 of CADDYX010000184.1, forward strand.
TACCCTATCGCGCAGGCTGCCGCGCGGAACGCATTGCAATTAGACGACCGCGACGCACAAGCCCATTGCTTTCTCGGCCACGCAACCGAGGTGCTGCAATGGGACGGCGAGCAGATGCTGAAGTGTACTTTGCGCGCGCTGGAAATCGATCCCAATTCATCGATCGGCCATGTTTGGCTCGGAGACGTTCTCTTACGCTATCGCCGCGCCGAGCAAGCTGCTCTCGCCGAGTATCGGAAGGCAGTCGAATTGGACCCGTTGTCGCCGATCGCGAGCGATGCACTCTGTGGCGCATACCTAATGACGGGAAATTTAGACGATGCGATCAAACAGGGTAAAACGACTCTACAACTTGACCCAAACTACACCTATCTAGATTCGAACCTCGCTACCGCGTATCGCGAGAAAGGGTTAACCCGCGAAGCGATTGAGCTCTATATGCGCGGTGAGCAATCCAAGCGCTCGGCGAGCGGAGGATTGGCAATCACTTATGCGCGATCCGCGCGAACCGCCGAGGCCGAGCAAAAGCTGGCAGAACTGCTGACGCGCAGGAAGACACAATACGTCCCCGCCACCACGATCGCTTACGTGTACGCCGCGCTCGGTACAAAAGAGGAAGCGTTCGCATCGCTGGAGCGCGCTTATTCCGAGCACGACGCGGCGCTCCTGAGTATGCATATCGACCCTGGCTCTCTGCCACTTCGCGCCGAGCCGCGATTCAACCAACTCGTAAAACGAGTCGGCCTCGACCCGGCGAAACACGTTGTCCAGACACCCTGACTGCGGCGGTAGCTCTCGTCGAAGTAGATGTTACGAACTCGATGCCAATAAACCGGAGGCAACAGTGAACCCGAAGAACGTTTTCGCCGAGCTGAAGCGGCGCAACGTCTATCGAGCCGCGGTAGCGTACGGCGTTGTCGCGTGGTTTCTCACCCAACTTACCACGCAGGTCTTTCCGTTTTTCAACATCCCGAACTCGGCGATTCGCCTGGTCGTGATTGCGCTCGCGCTTGGTTTTCCTATCGCGATGTCTCTCGCCTGGGCTTACGAATTCACGCCGGAAGGAATTGTTCGGTCGGAAGATCTCACGCCGGCCAAAGCCCGATCGGCGCGGCGTCTCACCGGTCGCGTTTTCGATTTCTTCATCATCGGCGCGCTTCTGCTGGTGATTGCGCTCCTGGTTTACCAGCGGTTCCCTTTTCGCGGCGAAGCTGCCGAAACCATGTCGCAGAAGAGTATCGCGATTCTGCCTTTCGTCGATCTGAGCCAGGCTAAGGACCAGGAGTATTTCTGTGATGGCATCAGTGAGGAAATTCTAGATGCGCTGGCCAAGGTTAAGGAATTGCGCGTCGTTGCGCACACCTCCTCCTTCGCCTTCAAGGGCAAGGATGCCACGGTCG
>CADDYX010000185.1 GCA_902810735.1 Verrucomicrobiota bacterium
CGTCCGCCCGGTCGCGGTGAGGTAATGCTGCACTGGATCGCTAAACGCGAAGTAGGTGCGGCCGGCGTTCTTCAAACCATTGCGCAGCGCGATCAACTCTTTCCAGCTGTCGACGGTAATCAGCCAGTTGTACTTCAGATCGCCGGCGAGCTTCTCGGCGTTCTCCATCCCGAGATCGGCCACGTCGCCATCCGCCCAGACGAACGGGTGAAACGGCTCGACATCGACGGCCGTGCTGCCGTCCTTCTCGCGCCGGTAAACGCGGACCGTGCCGGTGTCGCCCATCTCAATCGCGACGATCCGCGGCGTCGGATCAGCGCCGAAAAGCAGCGTGTTTTCCTCGAAGCGCATGAACAGCAACTACGCGGAGATGAACGGCGGAATCAACCAACGGTCATGCTGAGCAGAGCGAAGGACCTCACGTCTGGAATGCTGATCACGCGAATTGCGCCTCGACGCGCCATCACCACTTGCGAAGTCCCTCGCCGTCTGCGCGGCTTCGGGATGACGACGATGATTTATGCCACGGCCAGCCGGCGCTCCGGTGCGTAAGGAAACACTTGTGGCAGCTCGCCGGCGCGCAACCTTTGCTGCATTTCGCGCCAGAACTGCGGGTGAAATAGATCGCCGTGCCGCTTCACCAGTTCGGTCCGGGCGCTTTCCGGAAAGCTGAGGAAGCGCGGGAACTCTTCCGGAAAAATGTCGTTCTCGCGCACGGAGAACCACGGCTCGGCTGACATTTCTTCTTCGTAGCTCCGCGACTGCGGCAGCTCGCGAAAATTGCAGTCGGTCAGGAAGCAAAGCTCGTCATAATCATAAAAGACGACGCGGCCGCGTCGGGTGAGCCCGAAGTTTTTCGTCAACAAATCGCCCGGGAAAATATTCGACGCGGCGAGGTCCTTGATCGCCTGGCCGTAGTCGCAGGCCGCTTCGATCGCCGCGTTTTCGTCGCCATCCGTGAAGAACAAGTTCAGCGGCCGCACCCGGCGTTCCACATAGGCGTGGCTGATGATCACGTTGTCACCTTCCAAACGGACAGTCTCGCCGGCATCGCGCAGCAGTTCGTCGAGCAGCGACTTCTCGAACCGGCTTCGCGCAATCCGGAGGTGCTCGAATTCGTGCGCTTCGATCAAACGTCCCGCGCGGTCGTGCTCGAAGACGAGCTTGTAACGGCGCATCACCTCACGCCGATCGCTCTCTTTGGGTTGATCGAACCTATCGCGGATCAGTTTGAACACGACGTCGTAGCTCGGCAGGGTGAAAACGATCATGACCATTCCACGCGTTCCCTCGGCTTCGATGAAGCAATCGTCGGAGCTCTGCAGGTGCTCGACGAAATTGCGGTAGAACTCGGTCTTCGCATGCCGGTTGTAGCCGATCGCGTTGTAAAGCTCGGCGAGTCGTTTGCGCTGCATCACATCGCGAAGCCACCGCACGAGCGCATGTGGACATTGCGTGTCGACGCGGAAGTAAGCGCGCGTGTAGGAAAAGAGGATCGCAAGATCTGCTTCGCCGATCAGTAGCGCGTCGAGCGTAATACCGCCCTCGTCGGGATGAAGCAGGCAAAACGCAATCGGCACCGCTCCGCTGGCGTCCATCGCACGGCCGACGACGTAGGCTCCGCGGCCGCGGTAGAAGACACAGCCGACGATCTCAAGCTGCTCTGCATCGCCCAGTCGCTCCGCCGCGATCGCCGCCGCCGCCGGCAAATTCTGCCACAGCTCCTCAGCGAAATGTTCGGTGAGGAGTTGCTGGACTAACCTCGATATTGGTGCGCCGGAGTAGCACCGGGTGATTTCCCCGGGCTGAGCCGGCGGCTGATCAAAATCGGTGTCGAGAAACTCGATCGCTGAATTCACACCTTCCGTGGCAAAGACCCGGCGTGTGAGCGAATTGAAAAAACTCTCGGCGACGTCCCAACGTTGCGATCGCGAAATGTGCGCCGAGTAAACTGCCTTCGTTGCGCTCCAAATCGCGCGATCCTCAATCCGGTCCGCCATCAGCTCGCGCACGCGGTTCGTCAGACTGCCGAGGATCAACGAATAGAGCCGGAGTCGCTCGCGCGCATCGTCGAAGCTGCCCTGCCATTCGCGATTCAGGAAACGATCGCGCGCGCGGCGCGTGATCTCGTCGAAGTGCCGTTCGTACTCGGCGAATGCGTCTCGCGCTGCGTCGGCGCACAGAGCCGCGAGCCGGCTGTCGGTGAGCGGGGGTGCCGCTATTTCGCTCAATGAAACTGCTCGGCTTCGGTGGAGCCGACGAGCGCCGCGGTCGAGCAGTCGCCACCGGCAATCACCTTCGCGACTTCGTCGAAATAGCCGGTGCCGACTTCGTGTTGGTGCTTCGTCGCGGTGTAGCCATCTTTCTCCGCCGCGAACTCCGCCTCCTGCAGCTCGGAATAAGCGGCCATGCCGCGATCGCGATAGCCATGCGCGAGCTTGAACATGCTGTAGTTCAGCGCGTGGAATCCGGCGAGCGTGACGAACTGGAATTTGTAACCCATCGCGCCGAGCTCGCGCTGGAACTTCGCGATCGTCGCGCTGTCGAGCTTCGCCTTCCAGTTGAACGACGGCGAGCAGTTATACGCCAGCAGCTTGCCGGGAAATTTCGCGCGCACACTCTCTGCGAACTTTTTGGCCTCGGCGACATCCGGCTTGGACGTCTCGAACCAAAGCATGTCCGCATACGGCGCATAGCTGATGGCGCGCGCGATCGCCTGATCGATGCCAGCGCGGACGCGGAAGAATCCTTCGTCCGTTCGCTCGCCAGTGAGAAACTCGCGGTCGCGGTCGTCGATGTCACTTGTCATCAAATTCGCGCCTGCCGCATCCGTCCGACCGATGATGATCGTCGGCACATTGCAAACATCAGCGGCGAGCCGACCGGCGATTAGATTGCGAATCGCAGTCGCGGTCGGCAGCAAAACTTTACCGCCCATGTGCCCGCATTTTTTCTCACTCGAGAGCTGATCCTCGAGGTGAACACCCGCCGCGCCCGCTTCGATCATCGCTTTGACCAGCTCGAACACGTTCAGCGGCCCACCGAAACCGGCTTCGGCGTCGGCGACGATGGGAACGAACCAGTCGACGTCGCGCTTCCCTTCCGAGCGGTCGATCTGATCGGCGCGTTGCAGCGCCTGATTGATCCGCTTCACGACCATCGGCACGCTGTTCGCCGGGTAAAGACTTTGATCGGGATACATCTGGCCGGCGAGATTCGCATCGGCCGCGACTTGCCAGCCGCTCAGGTAAATCGCTTTCAAGCCGGCGCGCACTTGTTGCATCGCCTGGTTGCCCGTTAGCGCGCCGAGTGCATGCACGTACGGCTCCGCATTCACTAATTCCCAAAGCTTCTCCGCGCCGCGACGCGCGAGCGTGTGCTCAATGACGAGACTGCCCTGCAATCGCCGCACGTCATCAACCGTGTAGGTGCGCTCCACGCCAGCCCAGCGAGCGTCATTCGCCCACTCGTTAGGCCGGGTGCGGTTCGACTGTTTCGATGATGCTCCGTTTTTGCTCTGCTTCTTCATGGCTCAATTCAGTTTCTCGTAGCCGGGCAACGTCAGGAATTCCGCGAACGTGTCGTTCGTCGTAATCGTGTCGAACAGCTCGCGCGCGGTATCGAACTTGTCGCCCGCGAATCGTTTCACTTTCGCCAGCTCTTCGTCGAGCACGCTGCGGAAAAGTTGCTCGGTCACGTTGCGGCCGTCGTTCAGCACGCCGCGTGAATTGCGGATCCACTGCCAGACCTGCGCACGTGAAATTTCCGCGGTTGCGGCGTCTTCCATCAAATTGAACAGCGGCACCGCGCCATGTCCGCGCAGCCATGCCTCCAGATACTGCACACCGACGCTGATGTTCTGGCGCAGTCCCGCCTCCGTGATCGGCTCGCTCGGACCGAAATCGAGCAGATCGCGCGCGGTCACCTTCACGTCGTCGCGTTTGCGATCGATCTGGTTCGGCTGCGGCATGACCGCATCGAATGCGTCCAGCGCGAGCTGCACCATTCCGGGATGCGCGACCCAGGTGCCGTCGTGGCCGTCGCGCGCTTCGCGTTCCTTGTCCGCGCGGACTTTTGCGAACGCTTCTTCATTCGCGGCGGGATCATTCTTCACCGGGATTTGCGCCGCCATTCCGCCCATCGCGAACGTGTTTCGCCGATGGCACGTCTTGATGCAGAGCAGCGAATAGGAATGCATGAAGTGCGTCGTCATCGTGATGAGCGCGCGATCAGCGAGCACGAAGTCCGGTTTGTTCCGGAATTTTTTGATGCAGGAAAAAATGTAATCCCAGCGACCGCAGTTCAAACCGGCGGAATGGTCGCGCAGCTCGTAGAGGATTTCGTCCATCTCGAACGCGGCGGGGATCGTCTCGATCAGCACCGTCGCGCGAATGGTGCCGCGCGGAATCCCGAGCTCGTCCTGCGCGAGATTGAACGCGTCGTTCCAGATCCGCGCCTCGAGATGGCTCTCCATCTTCGGAAGGTAAAAGTACGGCCCGGTGCCGCGATCGAGCAGCTCGCGCGCATTGTGAAAGAAGTAGACGCCGAAGTCGAACAATCCGCCGGCCACCGGCTCATTATCAACGAGCACGTGTTTTTCGACGAGATGCCAGCCGCGCGGCCTAACGAGCAACGTCGCGAGCTGTTCCTTCAGCTTGTATTCCTTCCCTTCCGGACTGCGAAAACTAATCGCGCGGCGGATCGCGTCGCGCAGATTGATCTGGCCTTCGATCATGTTGCGCCACGTTGGCGAGTTGGCGTCCTCGAAATCGGCCATGAACATCTTCGCGCCGGAGTTCAGCGCGTTGATCACCATCTTGCGATCGGTCGGTCCGGTGATCTCAACGCGCCGGTCGCGCAGGTCCGCAGGAATCGGGGCGCAGGTCCAATCGCCGTCGCGGATGTGTTTCGTTTCGCTCAGAAAATCGAGCGACTCGCCGGCATCGAGGCGCGCCTGACGTTCCTGGCGCCGCTGCAAACATTCTTTGCGCCGGCGGTCGAACTCGCGATGCAGCTTTGCGACAAACGCGAGCGCATCCGCCGTCAGGATTTCATCGAATCCTCGCGCGATTTCGCCGCGAATCTCCACACCGGCAGGCAGAGCCGTGGTCGCTTTCACGTGCATCGCATTGGAATCGCGCCACTGGCGTTGTTCGCGTGTGATGCGTCTGCTATACAACAAGCATGAACGCTCGCCTCTCCTTCGCGCTGCTCGTCGCTTCCGCGCTTTCGGCATTCGCGCAACAAACGCCGCAGCAGTTAGCGGACAGCGAGCTGCCGTCGTTGCTCACGATTTACAAAGACCTGCATACGCATCCGGA
>CADDYX010000186.1 GCA_902810735.1 Verrucomicrobiota bacterium
GAATTTCTCCGGTATACCCGCTGCGAAAACTTCCGGCGCAATCATCACCCGCCCGCTCGCCAGCTGTGGTTGCACGATCGCAAATGGCAACTCGAGCCGCGCGTCCGCTGGAATCGTCGCCGCCGCGTCGTCGCTCAATTGAAATGCCGGCAGCGCCTCGAACACCGCTTTGAGCGAGAGCTTGATTGTGGCGCCGGCGGCTGTTGTCGGCTGCTCGGCTTCGGCCGCTTTTTGAGCGTCCGATGCTGCTGCGACGTGCTCCGTTTTGCTGCGCGGCGGCAGGCCTAAACTTTCGGCTGTCAGCCACGCCGCCGGTTTCTCTCGCAGATCGTCACACGGTGCCGTGACCTTGAACGGAATCCGCTTCGGCGCGTCGGGTGAAAGATTTGGGACGGACGGCCCGCCGGAGGCTGGAACACTCTCGGTGGCAGGCTCATCCGTCCCGTTCGGTGAAAGTTTAAAAGCGATGCGCTTCGGCCCGGGCACCGCTTCCGGCGCGGCGGCGGCACTGGTGTCCGCCGCTGCGGCCGGAGCGAGCTTGAAGGGAATTTTTGTCGGCGTCGCGGCAGCCTGCGGCTTGTCCGCGACCGGTTCCGGCTCGGCAGCCGCGAATGCTTCCGCCGTCGGCGGCTCCACCTTTACCGGAGGCAGCTCCTCGGTTTCGATGTGCTCGATCTTGGTTCCAAATCGTTCGCTGTCCTGCAGCGTCACCTGCAAAATCGGAGTCTCGACCTGCGGCACGGCGGTCTGGCGCTGTTGGTCGGCGCGCACATGCAGTTTCGTGACTTCTTCGAGAACAGTCGCGAACGGCAACGGCACCTCCGTGGCAGCTCCATCCGGAAGCGGCTTCTCGAAAATCTGCGGCGCTTGCTCGTAAATAGTCGCCAGCGGCACGGTCGGCCGGCCATTCGCCATCCCCTTTTCCAGTTCCGCGGCGTTCAGCAGCACGCGTTCCTTCGGGTCGATTGACTCCGCCGCTTTCGCGTAACCAGCCGGCATGTGCGGGAGAACGTCGGCCACTGCGAGCGAGATCATTCGCTGCCGCGCCGGCTGACCGGGTGTGCCGGTTGCGGCCGGTTTGTCGGCTGTCGCCGGCGGCGCTGCATTGAAGGCAACTTTCCGCGGTGCGACGCGTCCCGTCGCGGGCGCAACGGCGACCTTTGGCGCAGGCGCTGACGTCGGAGCCGCCGCTTCTTCCTGCGGCTTTGCCGCGCGCGCGGAGCTCGGCATCACCGTCTTCCGCAAACGCTCGCCGCTCGGTTTTTCGATCGGCGGCGGCGGCGGGGCGGCGACAGCCTTCGGGCTCTCGCTCTTCCCTTTGGTGAAGAAGCGCAAAAACGGAATCGCCATCGCTTAGTGGTCCTCTGCCGTGACGCGCCAGACTTCTTCCAGCGTCGTGATTCCCTCGAGTGCCTTGTCGATGCCGACCATCCGCAGCGTCTTCATCCCCTCGCTCACCGCCTGGTTCTTGATCACCGCGGCTGAGGCGCGTTTGATGATTAACCGCCGCACCGCTTCACTTACCGGCAGCGCTTCCACGATTGCTGTCCGCCCGAGATATCCGCGGCCTTTGCAACGATCACAGCCGTGCCCCTGATAGAACACCGCGCCGTCCGTCTCCTGCATCCCGAGTCGCTCGAGCATCTCCGGTTCCGGCACGAACTCCTCTTTACAATTGGTGCAGATGCGCCGGATCAGTCGCTGTGCGCACGCCATGATGACCGAGCTGGAAATCAGGAACGGCTCGATCCCCATGTCGTCGAGTCGCGTGATCGCGCCCGCCGCGTCGTTCGTGTGCAAAGTCGAGAGCACCTGGTGACCGGTCAGCGCCGCTTTCACCGCGATGTCGGCCGTTTCGTTGTCACGAATTTCACCCACCATCACGATGTCCGGGTCCTGGCGCAGGATTGATCGCAGCGCCGTCGAAAAATCGAGTCCGATGTCGGAACGCACCGCCACCTGGTTGATCCCGGCCAGCTCGTATTCGATCGGGTCTTCGACCGTCACGATGTTGTACTGCGGATTGTTCAACTCCTGCAGCACCGAGTAGAGCGTCGTCGTTTTGCCCGAACCGGTCGGCCCCGTCACCAGGATCATCCCGTGCGGCGCGTCGATCGCTTTCTTGAATTTGTCGAGCGTCCCCTGGTCCATTCCCATCTGGTCGATCGATCCGCTCAGCGCCGTCTTGTCCAGCAGACGGATCACGATCTTTTCGCCGTAGGCCGTCGGCAGAATCGAAACACGCAGATCGATCTCCTTGCCCATCAGCTTGATCCGGAAACGTCCGTCCTGCGGCACGCGTCGCTCCGCGATGTTCAGGCCTGCCAGAATCTTGATGCGCGATGTGATCGCGAGCTGCAGCGCCTTCGGCGGCGACTCCGCCGCGACCAGCTCGCCATCGATGCGGTAACGCAGTTTCAGCGAGCGCTGGAACGGCTCGATATGGATGTCGGAAGCCTTTTCCTTGACCGCCTGCACGAGCACCAGGTTCACGATCTTGATGACCGGCGCTTCCTCGCTGTCGTGCGCCAGGCGATCGAGATTGATCTCCTCGTTCTTGTCCTGCTCGACCTCTACATCGCCGCTCTCTTTGGCTGCTTCCTCGGCCGCCTTTTTTAGCGCCTCCCGCATCGTCTTCGCGCTGCTGTGCACGCCCGCCAGCGCGTCCGTGACCGCTTTCTCGGTCGCGATCATCGGCACCACTTCGAGCTGCACCCGGCGCTTTACGTCGTCGACCGCGAGCACGTTTGTCGGATCCGACATCGCCACGAAGAGCTTTCCGTCGAGGCGCGCCACCGGCACCAGCTTGTTCGCCTTCGCCAGCTCCCGCGGGATCATTCCCATGATCTCTTCGGGCACGCGCAGCTTCGCCAGGTTGATCGGCGGCACGTTCAGGCAGCGACCCATGCTGAACGTCATGTCGTGTTCGGTCACGAACTGACGGTCCGTCAGGATCTTCAGGAGCCGGCCGCCCTCCTTCTGTTGAATACCGACCGCTTCATCCAGCTGCGTCGGCAGGAGCAGACCGTCGTCGATCAGCACATCGGCGATGCGCTCCGCAAAAGATTTCGTGCGCATCGCCAGTTACGCCTCTGTCCGGCTTTCCAGACGGTAAATATCCTGCAGCGCTTTCACGATCGCTGACGGCCGCGCGAGATACCACGCCACCGTATAATCGAGCGACTGCTGCACCGCCTCGCGCCCCGCGGCGTCGAACGGATTACTGCACGCCACCATGATCGTGCGGCTGATTAAATCGAAAGGCACAAACAGCCGGCCCAGCGTCAGGTGTTCCGGCAGCATCCGCGCGATCTGGCGGTCCACGTCGTAATACTCCATCGGCACAAACGCGAACTTCGTCCGGTCGATCAGCGCCGAGAGCACCGCGTCCGTCTTCGCCGTGTCCTGCTGGCAGAGCTTGTCGATCAGCGATGCCGCCAGCGCCTGCCCGCCGAGATTGTTATTGAGCACCCGCACCGTCTCCACCGCAGCCGTCACCTCCTCTTCCGAGAAGAGCTGCTGCATCACCAAAAATTTTGCCAGCTGATCGTCGCCGCGATCGGCCGGGTTCAACCCCGCGCCCCGCGCATGGATGTCGATCAGCGCGCCGTCGTCCGCGTCCGCGCCATTGTGCACCCGGATCAACGAGCCATCCGACGTGGTCGTTTGCCCCGTCGCGTGCAACCGCGTCTCGATATCGCCCAGCATCGCCAGGATTTCCGGCGCGTTCGGGTCCTTTTGCAGAATCTCCTCACACTCCTGCATCGCCAGCGTGTAGGAGCCGGCGTTGAAATACGCTTCCGCCAGCCGGCGCGAAGCCTTCAGCCCATCATCCGCGCGACCGATTTTCGCGTAGGCGTCCTTCAGGATCTCGAGCGACTGATAGTCGTCGGGTTGTGTTTGAGTGATCGCCTCAAACATCTCGATCGTCTGCGCGATTTGCTCACGCTCTTCCTGCGATGACGTGTGTTCCAGCACGGCGACAGCCTGTAAAAGCTAGAAGCATGCCTCTGTGCCACCGCGATCTCGAAAATCGTCTCATTAATGCGAATTTCTCAATTCCGCTCGATTCCCCTATGAACGAACGGCTCATCTCGACCCGCAAACCGCTCGTTTTCAGCCAAAAACAAGCCACCGACCGGCCGTTCCTTCACCACTCCATCCGCCCGTGCCAAACCCCGCCAAATCCGCGGTCGGCAACGCTCGGCCGGCCCGCAACACTGCCGCGCAGCAACTGCGGGCGATTGGCGGTCCGCGCCAATCGAACGTTTCAATCACGCAACGTGCTGCAATTTTCCCGCCGCCCCACCGCGCTCGCTGTCATTCCGAGCGAAGTTGAGGAATCCTCGCGACTCGCGGAAATCCTGCGTTTCAGGATTTTCCGTTTCAGCTTTTCGCGTTTCGGCGCTCTTCTCCCGATCCCGGTTCTGTCTCAATTCCACCCCATATCGCAATTTCCGCGGTCCCTTCCGCCTCCTGTCCTGTCGAGCGTCAGTCGAGACATCTCCCGTTTCCGGCACCGGCTCCCGCGTCCGACCCATGTCCGCTTTTGCTCTTTCCACTCTTTTACGCATTTCCTAATTTCCCCCTCAGCTCCCGCACCGTTCAGCCGTTCAGCAATTCAGTTTTTGAATCACCGTTCTCTTCTACTTCCGACTTTCTAATTTCAACTTCGCGAACCCAGCCTTTCAGCTTTTTGAATTCCCGTTCCTCTTCCGCTCCGCGCCGCTCCCGAGTTCTTAACTCCGACTTCCTCCTTCCTAATTCCTCTGCCGCTTTCACTCTGATCGAGCTGATGGTCGTGATCGCGATCATCGCGATCGTCCTCGCGTTCCTCATCCCCGCGCTCGCTCCGACAAGCGCAAGATCGGCGGAGGCGGCGGCGCGTCAGTTGACCGCGGATCTGGACGGCGCCCGCCTCACAGCTCTGGCCGAGCGCACGCGCACACGGATTTTGCTTCCATCCAGCAACGCGAATTTCGCAGCAGCGGCGGCGCCGCCACCGCCCGGAGCCAGCCCTTCCCCGACGCCGACTCCGTGGCCAACGGACATCGCTCTCCGCGGATACTTAGTCGTGAGCCAGAAGAAAACTGACACCGTCTGGAAGGCGCGTGGAAAGTGGAATCGCTTCCCCCAAGGCACGGCACTGCGGATGAGCTCCAGCACCTTGCCGACGCCAAGCCCTTCTCCAATGAGCATCGACACG
>CADDYX010000187.1 GCA_902810735.1 Verrucomicrobiota bacterium
TCTGACGCTGCCGTCGAGCAGCCAGCAAATCACACTACACGCCCACCAGAAGAACGCCGTCTGGCGAATCGTCCAGAGCCACAACACGCTGCTCGCGCACGTTGTCGGCGCCGGCAAAACCTACACGATGGTCGCCGCCGCAATCGAACTGAAGCGGCTCGGACTCGCGACAAAGCCCATGTTCGTCGTCCCGAATCATATGCTCGGCCAGTTCTCCTCCGAGCTGCTCACGCTCTACCCGACATCGAACATACTCGTCGCGGGCAAGGAAGACTTCGAAGCGTCTCGGCGCGCGCGCTTGTTCAGCCGCATCGCGACGAGCAACTGGGATGCGGTGATCGTCACGCACGCCAGCTTCGAGAAGATCCCTGTCTCACTCGCAACACGGCGCAACTTCATCTCTGAGCAAATCGCTGAGATCGAGAGCGCGATTCGGGAAGAGCGCGCGGATCGCGGCACTCGCCTCGTGAAAGAGTTGGAGCGGGTGAAAAAGCGGCTCAGCGCGAAGCTCGAATCGCTCTCAGCCGATCAGAAGAAAGACAACACGCTCACATTCGAAGAGCTCGGAATCGATCGGCTCTTCATCGACGAGGCGCACAAGTTTAAGAACCTCTTTTACGTGACGAAGATGACGCGCGTCGCCGGTCTGCCGCAGACCGCATCCGAGCGAGCGTTTGATCTATTCCTCAAGGTCCAGCACATCCAATCGCGGAACAAAGGAGGTGGCGTGGTCTTCGCCACCGGGACGCCGATCTCGAACACGATGGCGGAGATGTTCACGATGCAGCGCTACCTGCAGATGCACGCGCTGCGTCGCAATTCGCTCCAGCATTTCGATTCCTGGGCAGGGACATTCGGCGAGACTGTTTCCGCAATGGAGCTGAGCCCGGACGGCAGCGGCTACCGATTACAGAGCAGGTTCGCACGCTTCGTAAATGTGCCCGAACTAATGCAGCAGTTCCGGCAAGTCGCCGACGTGCAGACCGCGGAGATGCTGAAGCTGCCCGTGCCGAAGCTTGAACAAGGCCGACCGATTACGGTGAGCGCGCCGTGTAGCCCGGAGCTGAAACGTTTCGTCGATCAGCTCGTAAAGCGTGTGGAGAAAATCAAGAGCGGCCGAATCGACCCACGCGACGACAACATGCTGAAGGTCACAACCGATGGCCGCAAAGCTGCGCTCGATCTTCGTCTCGTGCTCCCGCACGTGCGCGACAATCCCGAATCAAAGACAAACTGCGCAGTCGAGAAGATCCACGAAATCTGGGGCGACTCGACACCACAGTGCGGCGCTCAGCTCGTCTTTTGCGATCTCTCCACGCCGACGCCGGTAGCAGGATGGTTCTCCGTCTATGAAGACGTATGGGCAAAGCTGATCGACCGCGGCATCCCGGCGCGGGAGATAGCATTCGCTCAGAGCTTCGACGATGACGCGTCGAAGGCAGCGCTCTTCAAATCAGTGCGCGACGGGAAGGTCCGGGTCCTACTCGGCAGCACGCTGAAAATGGGCGAAGGCACTAACGTCCAGACACGTCTCGTCGCGCTCCATCACCTCGACGCGCCGTGGCGACCCGCTGACATCGAGCAGCGCGAAGGCCGCATTTTGCGCCAGGGCAATCGAAACGAATACGTGAAGATCTTCCGCTATGTCACCGAGGGCAGCTTCGACGCCTACATGTGGCAAACGCTCGAAACGAAATGCCGCTTCATCGCGCAGGTGATGACTGGCGACGCCACCGTTCGCCGCGCCGAAGACGTAGATTCCGCGGCGCTCACTTATGCCGAGGTGAAAGCCATCGCATCAGGCAATCCGCTCGTGATCGAGAAAGCCTCGATCGACGCCGAAGTCATGCGGCTGACGCGCTTGAAAAAACAGCACGCCGAGAGCTTGTATCAAATGCGTTACCGGATTCGGCGCCTTAACGACACCGCTGAGATTCTCGAACGCGAGATCGCGAACATCCGCGAGGACCTGCGCACACGCACCAGCACGCGCGGCGACAACTTCATCATCAAGGTGAAGAATGAAACGCTCACTGACCGGGTGAAAGCCGGCCGCGCACTCGTTTTTCTCGCCGCGTCGCTGAAGCCATTTGAATCCAACAGGAGCGTCGGCAGCATTGGCGGGTTCCCGATCTCAGTCGAGCGTTTCGACGAACGCGCAACGCTCCTGATCCAAGGGAAACACAGCTACCCCGCAAATGTCAGCGACAGCGCCAGCGGCACAATCGCGTCGCTCGAACACGCGCTCGACAGCATGGAAGATCGCCTGCGCGAACGCGAAACCGATCTCGCGCAATCACACGGTCAGGCGGCTGATCTGGCGAAGCAACTGGAACAGCCTTTTGAGCACGAGGAGAAGCTCGCAACCGCTGCGAAACGTCAGCAGGAGATCATCGCGACGCTCGATATCACCAAGAACCAAGCATCGGCTGCGGTCAGCGAGTCATCGGGCGAAGACCGCATTGAGGAGCAAACACTTCAACGCTCGCCAACAGCCTCAACAAGCAAGATTTCGCTGCTTCCTTAAGACATTAATCCCCGCTGCGCACTCGCGCAGAGAAACTAATCTCGGAGTTTCTCGCCTCACAGCGATGATGCACATTTGGGACGGCGAAGGATGGCGGATGTTCGATATGCGGCAAGTCTGCAACTGTATTCTTCTCCTAAATCTGCCGCGAAGAAGCGATGAATGATTTCGAGAGAACAATCTTAACCGACAATTATATGGCCGCTTTGGCAGCGGCTCCGCGGCACAGTTCACATGAAGTCACCGCCGAGGACTACCGGCTTATCACCGATGTCCTTGTCAGCGCACTCTATGAGGTAACCGACCAGACCAAAGTTCGTGATGAATGGGAAACCGTCACCGTCTTTGAGAAGCCAGGTCCGTGGCCACATGCATTCCGCAACAGCAAAAAGACCGCGCTCGCGGTGAGTCTAACGCTTGACCTTAGTGGCATTTTTTTCGAATGCCGGTTTCGCAACGACCACGTCCTGCCTTCGATGGACGATCGCTTCTGGCGGCTGCTGATTGAGTTAGCCATCGACTTCGATGCAAAGTACGAACTTACGCAATGGCCGAGCGAGTTCGCTTGCGGACCCGGCGAGCGCAAGATCAGTCGGGCGAGGAAAAGCACAGTCTTTTCCATGATAACTGACTTCATCTTGGTCACCCGTGTTTCGGATCGCGATCCAACAATTGGCACCCTCACATTCCGCTTTGCTTGGAATGGAAAGTGGAGCGTGTTCACGCCGCGATTGATCGAAATCACAACGCGCGCATGGCAAATGAGCTACATGCTTCATTGCGTCGCTTATCAGCGGCGGAAGCAATCGGAGAAACAAATCAGACGTCAAATTGAAAGAGATCGTAACCGGGGCGTGGAATAGCAGCATTTTTCACAGGATGAACACGACACGCATCTCGCCATCAGCGGCTTCCCGCATCTGCAGACGGCGTTAATCTGCTGGTAACGATGGAAGAGGATTACAACTCCGACGTTTTCACCAAGTACCAGCCTGAGGATTTCGAATTCACCGCTCCGCGCGCGGTTTGGGAGCAACCGTGTTGGATACGCGTCTGTAATGGTTTCCGCGCCGTCAACGAGCCAGCGAAATCGCAATTCTGGCTGCCACTAACATTTGACTTCAAAGTCGACGCCTTCGCGCGGAAATCAGCATACGAACAACTCAGCGAGCAGTTTTGGCGGCTCTACGATCACATCAGAAACTCGGGGAGCAGAATGTGGTTGGATTTCCTGTGTCACCGAAACGACGATTTCCATCGAGCGCTCGAAGATACATCCAGCTTGTTCAAGCCCCCATTCGGATTCGTTCCAAGATCGGATTTTGAGGCAGCGACCCTAGATATCGTTTTGGCGCAGGATCCCGAAACGATGGCTATTTATGTAGCCGAGGACACGAACTCGTACGGTGGTGAGATTTACGTTCTGCGCATTCACTCGAGCCTCTGGCATCACTGTCCCGGCCATACCTATCGATGGTACCAGAAGACGCTTCCTTGGACGTTACATCCGGAAGACGTGCTCCCGTGGTTCCACTCGACAATAGGAAAACTGCCCAAGAAATCGCAACCGCGAGACCTAACCGTCTGGGATGAGAAGTTTATCGACGCCGAACCCGACTTCGCGCGACCGAACTCGCCACCGGGTGACGCTTGGAGCAAACGACCGAAGCTGGTCCTGATCTTTGGAGCCGCCGATCAAGTCGGGTATGCGGCCCTTTATCATCTCGAGCGAGAGCGCATCCACAGTCTGATCCGCAGTGGTTCGGAGGTTTCCATCCGAGCGTCAATGGCGAGTCAGTACGAGAAGAATCCAGAGAAATTGCTATGGACGTTTCATTTGCTGGCGCCGAGTCCACTCCACGCTCAACGGCTTGAAGGACGTTTGCTTTCGGGAGAGCAGATACATTTTGGGATCGGAGACGACATCGCGGGAATGATCGCGCGCCATCAAGACAGAGTTGACGCCATTAACGTCGAACCAGCCATCCTAAAACGCCTTTGCAGAAGAGAGGGCAAGGTTCTCGGGCTGGTCAGCGCGCCGCGAATGAAGCACAAATCCTACATTTATTGGCCAGCGGACGAACCGCTGCCGGGGGAAATCAGCAGCGCGATTTAACAAAATGGATGGGACTGACTCGAGCGGCGTCGCATCAACACGCTCGCATTAAGCGCGACGAGTTTCTCCGCGGTGATTGCGGCCACACGTGTCGATAAGCCGCACCGAGTGGTGTTCAGCCTTTTTTCGATTACCTCCCTCACCGTGCTCCAGCGGCGAGATCGTCGAGAAGCGAACTAAAAACCTGTTCCTCGAAGACGGCTGTGGCCCGATTACGCAAGGCCTCGCCTAGTTCCGGCGCCCATGAAGTGACAAAGGATTGCGGCTCGGCAGCGACGGTTCCTTCGACAGCGAGGTATGTATCTGCCGTCATCCTCCAAGGGATGGCTGCGTGTTCGCGCGCGAGCTGATCAACGATTCGCAGGCCAGCCCAATCAAAATCCGCATGGCAACGTAGCTCCGCACCGGCTTCGCGAAGCTGCGAGAGAAGCAGATGCGTCGCAGAAGTGGCCTGGCCATTAGTGCAGACGAGCGGCTGACAGCACACGCCAAGCTCTCGTGCGGGGCACTGACGATACTCGGA
>CADDYX010000188.1 GCA_902810735.1 Verrucomicrobiota bacterium
CAAAAACAGCATGCCGTTCATGAGCCGGCACGCAGTTTCGCTGTAGCGGCGCTGCCGCTACACCTTACATCGCCATGTGCGACGTTGGATCGCTCCAATCGCCGCTGCCCGTGCTGCCGCCGATCGCACACAGCTGGAGCGTATAGGTGATGCCCGCCGCAATCGTGCACAGCGAGGCAGACCGTGCTGCGTTCGTGCGGACGCTACGCACATTCCGTCGCACTGCGGCCGGGGATTCCTCACTTCCGCTCGGAATGACAGTGTAGCGAAGCCGGCGATGCCGGTGTTTAAGCGGCCGTGGCGGGCTGTTTTTCGAGCAGTTGTTTGAGCCGGCCGAGGTCGTCGTCGAGCTGCTGGTCGGGGGCTTCGCCGAAAAGTTTGGCGACGGCTGCGCCAACGACGCCCGCGGGTGGTTGATACTGGAGCGTGACTTTCACTTCGGTCGCGCCGCCTGTTGCGGGCTCGAAACGGACCGATCCGGCGTTCTGCACTTCGGCGCCGGGGAGTGATTCCCATGAGATCAATTCGCCGGGACGGTCGGTGAGGATTTCAGCGGTCCATTCGAGCTGTGTCCCGGCGGGGCCCTTCACCACCCAATGCGAACGGCGCTCGTCGATCTCGCTGACCGACTCCACGTGCTCGAAGAACTGCGGAAGGTTTTCGACATTCCGCCAGAAGCGGTAAACTTCCTGTGGCGGCCGCGCGATCGTGATAGCGCGCTCGACTTTCACTCCTTTGTTGCCGGGCACTCCGGCCTCGGTGTTCATCTGCCGTGAGTTGATGCCGAGCCGGCGATAGACCGCGCAATAGCCGGTGCTGCCGCGGTGGACGAGCGCGCCGCCGAGCAGCGCGAGCGCAAGACCGCCCCACGAGCGGCGCGACAGGCCGTAGAGCACCAGGCCGGCCCCGGCTGCGATCGAGCCGATGCGTTCGGGTCTTTCGACGTTCTGTGCGAGCGAAGAGCGGACTTGATCGAGAGGCTGACGAAGTTCCGGTGCGTGGGCGAAAGGTTGTGTGGTCAGTGCCATGTTCGGTGTGTTCCCCCACACATCGAATCATGCGCACGTTCTGGCCGTGATTTCCCGGAGGGCGCGAGGAAGCGTTTTTCGACTAACAACAATCAATCGACGGCGGGTGTGCCGGCGCTTGCGCGGTCGCATGCGACAGGCTTTGCTTCACGCATGAAACGATGGTGGCTCTGTGGCTGTGTGGCGGCGCTGGGGTTATGCGGATTTGCAGGCTGCGCATCAACCGCCAGCGAGACGGTCACGACGACGGACAAGCCGTACGACGAGGAAGACCAGGCGCAAACGCCGGGGGAACGCCATAACGGTCCGCAACCCGGCCGTGCTGGCGAGGACTTGAGCTGGTAGTAGAGCACGAATCGGCGTGACGTCCCGCGGACCAACCGGCACGATGCTGCGGCTGGTTGAGCGGCTATGACGACGCGGATTTTTTTGGTTCGGCACGGCGCCACGGTGTTGACGGTCGAGGACCGCTTCGCGGGTGCGACGGATGTTGAGCTCTCGGACGACGGTCGCCAACAGGCGCGGCGGCTTGCGCAGCGCCTGCGCAGCGGGAAGCTGGCCGCGGTTTACGCATCGCCACTCGGCCGCACGATGGAGACGGCGCGGATTCTGGCCGAACCACACGGGCTGGAGGTGCAGCAGCGCGATGGACTGCGGGAGATTTCCCATGGCCGCTGGGAACAGATGACGCGCAAAGAAGTGGAGCGTGACTTTCCGGAGGAAGCGGCGGCGTGGGAGAAGGACCCTTACACTTTCGCGCCGGTCGGCGGAGAGAGCGGGCTGGCCGTCACAGCGCGCGCTCTGCCGGTGTTGATGGAAATCGTGCGGGCGCATCCCGGCGAGACGGTTCTCATCGTTTCGCACAAAGCGACGATTCGTCTGCTGCTCAGCTCGGTGCTCGGATTCGATCCGCGCCGTTACCGAGATAATCTCGACCAGAACCCGGCCGCGCTAAACATCGTCGATTTCAAGGATACGGTGAACGCGCGGCTCACGCTGTTCAACGACACGTCGCATTACGACACCGGCGGTCTGGCGATCCCTCAAGTGCCGCGCGCGCGTCTCTCGAAATCCTGGGACGCGAAGTAGGTGGACCGAGCGCTCCGCCGCGCGGTCAAGCCGCGCCCGGAGGTCGCGGTCCACCTTGATCAGCTGCGCTCGTTTTTGGCGACGCCGCGGATGTTGAGGAACGCGAGGCCGACCTGCAACACGATGAGCGCCCACGCATGATCATGCCAGCCCCAGCCGATCCAAAGCGCGTTGCTGAGGAGGAAAATCCAGAAGCCGACCTGCCGGTGCAGCTTTGATTGCGCGGCAACGAGCCACGCCGAGAGCAGAGTCGCGGCCATCGCCGGCCATTGGAGGTGCTGCATCCAATCCACGTCTGTGAAACGCGATCTCGCCGGTGGCTGGACGCGTGAGTTTGTCTGCCGTCCTTTGGTCGCCGCTGCGACGATTAAATACCGGCATGGCAACTAAACGGAACCAGTCGTTCTTCGTCACCGCGTTCGGGCTCTTGAAGCAGACGGCGACGGAATGGATCGACGACAAGGCGCCCCAGCTTGGCGCCGCGCTCGCCTACTACACCGTCTTTTCGCTCGCGCCGCTCATCCTGATTTTGCTCGCGATCATCGGGTTACTGTTTCGCGAAGATCCAAACGGCGCGTGGAGCAGAATCACCGAGCAGATGAGTTACTTTCTCGACAAGAGCGCCATCGAGGTGGTGCAGGGAATTGCGCAAAAGGCATCGCAGCCGGGCAAGGGAACGCTCGCCACGATCATCGGCATCGCGCTGGCGCTCTTCGGGGCGAGCGGCGTGTTCGGTCAATTACAGGACGCGCTCAATACGATCTGGGGCGTGAAAGCAAAACCGGGCGCGGGGATCTGGGGATTTTTGCGGTCGCGCTTCATCTCCTTCGCGATGATCGCGGGCGTTTGTTTTTTGCTATTGGTGTCGCTGGTGATCGAGGGCGTGCTGAAAGCGTTCAGCCATTATATCCAGGCGCGGGTGCCGGGCGGTCTCGCGATCGCGATGAGCGTCTATTTCATTTTCGATTTCACGGTCGTGGTCGTGCTGTTTGCAATGATCTTTAAGGTCCTGCCGGATGTGAAAGTGCGCTGGCGCGACGTCTGGATCGGCGCGGTCATGACGGCAATTTTCTTCCTGATCGGCAAGTGGGCACTCGGGCTGTATCTCGGAAGCGGAACGGCTGCCTCAGCCTACGGCGCGGCAAGCTCGCTGATTACGCTGTTGCTCTGGATTTATTACTCGTCGCAAATCCTCCTTTTCGGCGCGGAGTTCACGCAGGTTTACGCCAACCAGAGCGGCGCGCGCATCGAGCCGGACGACTACGCCGTTTGCATCGAGCAGCACGAGAAGGAAGTCTCGCGACCGGGAGAACGCCCGAAGTAAACTAGGCGTTCTTCCAGCCGTTGCCGTTGCCGTTTGCCAGCGCGTAGGCCGGCTCGAGCTCGGGATCGAGCGGCGACTCTTCTTCCATGCTGTCGGCATCGACCGGCTTCTCGTGGTGTTCTTTCGCAAGCAGCACGTAGAGCGAAGGAAGAATGAAAAGCGTAAAAATCGTGCCGATCGTCATCCCGCCGACGAGCACGAGACCGATCGAGTTTCGCGCTTTCGCACCGGCGCCGGTGACGAGCACGAGCGGGAAGTGACCAGCGACGGTCGCGATGGTTGTCATCAACACCGGACGAAGACGGATGCGCGCCGCTTCCGCGACGGCAGCGATCTTCTCGCGCCCCTGTTGCTGGAGGTGATTGGCGAACTCGACAATCAGGATGCCATTTTTCGAGACCAGTCCGACGAGCGTGACGAGACCTACCTGCGAGTAGATGTTCATTGTCGTCGTCCAGCCGTTGGTGAAGAACGGGATGTTCGGATTCGGCATCTTGAGGAAGATGAAGATGAGCGCGCCGAATAGCGCGAGCGGCACCGAACCGAGCAGGATGATGAGCGGATCGCGGAAGCTGTTAAACTGCGCCGCGAGCACGAGGAAGATCAGGATGACGGCAAGCGAGAACGCGGGCAGGAATTTGTCGCCTTCGACGCGCAACTGGCGCGACTCGCCCGTGTAATCGATCGAGTAGCCTTTCGGCAAAATACGCGCGGCTTCGTCCTCGAGGAGCTTGAGCGCCTGGTCGGTCGGCAATCCTGACATGCCGCTGATCGTGACGGCGTTGAGCTGCTGCATGCGGTTGAGCGATCGTGGCACGACTTTGTCGCGAATCGTCGCGACGGTGCTGAGCGGGATGAGCTTGTCGTCGGGTCCGGTGACGTAAATGCTTTTCAGCTGCTCCGGATTGAGCCGGTCGACGCGCTTGATCTGCGGGATGACCTTGTAGCTCCGGCCGGAGATGTTGAACCGGTTCACGTAATTGCCGCCAACTGCCGCTGATAAATCCGCGCCGATTTGCTGCAGGTTCAGTCCGAGCGCCGCGACTTTGTCGTGATCGATCACGACTTCCGCCTGCGGCAGGTCGATCTTGGTGTCGATCTGCGGCGGAAAAAAGAAGCTGCCGCTCGCCATTGCTTTTGCCTGCAGTTGTTTCGCAAATTCCAGCATGCGCTCCGGTTCTTCCGTCGAGAGAAGGACAAGCTCGACTGGGAACTGGCCGCCGCCCGGTAGTGCAGGCGGCATGATCGGGAACATCTGAATGCCCGGCACCGTGCCGAGGCGCGCCTGAACCTGCGGCAGCAATTGGAACGCAGTAGTTTTTCGTTGGTCCCACGGCTTCAACACCATGCCGCCGAAACCACCGGTCGGCTGCGTGATCTGGAAACTGTGATCCGTCTCAGGAAAGCTGTGGAAGATCTTGCCGGCTGCGTCGGTGTAGGCGGTCGTCTGCTCGATCGTCGCGTTCGCCGGCGCATCGACGATTCCGAAGATGACGCCCTGGTCTTCGGTCGGCGCCAGCTCTTTGCTTTTCATCACAAAAGAGAGCATCACGACAGCGAGCAGCGAGATACCGATCCACGCTGCGTAAACAGCTGGCCGAACCTGCAGCGTCCGATCGAGCGCACGCCCGTAGGCCGCTCGAATGCGGTCAAAGGTCTGGTCCACGCGTGCCGCGAATCCGCCGTGCGTGGGCCGGAGCAATTTA
>CADDYX010000189.1 GCA_902810735.1 Verrucomicrobiota bacterium
CTTCTGGTTGATGTTTTGCTTGAGCGCCGCGTATTGCTCGGCCGGCGAGCGGCGCTCGTCCCACGGCTTGAAGGTGATGAAGAAGAACGCGTTGAAGGTTGTCTGCACCGTGCTGAGCAGGTTGAATCCAAGCACGCTCGTCACGTGCGCGATGCCGGGCGTTTTCAGCAGCGCGTCTTCCACTTTGCGCGCTGCGTTGCCGGTGCGTTCCATCGAGGCGGCGTAGGGCAACGCAAGTGAGCCGTAGAGATAGCCCTGGTCTTCTTCCGGTAAAAATCCGGAAGACAGACGCGAGCCGAAAAGCCATGCGACCATCGCGAAGAGGACGAGCAACGACATGCTGCGCGCGCTCTTCTGGATTGCGAGGCGCGACGTGCTCACGTAACGATCGGTTGTCTGCCGAAAGAGCCGATTGAAGCGATCGAAAAACCAGCCGAGCGGCCCGCGCGCCGGTTTGCGCGGGCGCAACAACATCGCCGCGAGCGCCGGACTCAGCGTCAGCGCATTGAAAGCCGAGAAGATAACCGAGATCGCGATCGTGAGCGCGAACTGCTGATACAAGCGGCCGGTGATTCCGGGAATGAATGCCGTCGGCACGAACACCGCGGAGAGCACGAGCGCGATCCCGATCACCGGGCCAGACACTTCCTCCATCGCGCGCACCGTCGCATCACGCGGCGACATCCCTTCTTCGATGTGATGCTCCACCGCTTCGACAACCACGATCGCGTCGTCGACTACCAGGCCGATCGCGAGCACGAGGCCAAAAAGCGCGAGCGTGTTGATCGTAAATCCGAACAGCGGAAAGAGCATGAACGTGCCGATGAGGGACACCGGCACGGCGCAGAGCGGGATCAACGTGGCGCGCCACCCCTGCAGGAACACGAACACAACGAGAATCACGAGCGCGAGCGCCTCGAGCAGCGTGAACACGATCTCGTGCATGCCGGCCGTGACCGCGCGAGTCGTATCCAGGCCGACGGCGTAGCTCATGTCCGCGGGGAATTGTTGCGAGGCGCGCGCCATCAACGCCTTCACGCCATTCGCGGCGTCGAGCGCGTTCGTGCCGGGCAACTGGTAACACGCGAGCACCGCGGCCGGTTTTCCATCAAGGCGGCCGCTCAGCGTGTAGACCTGCGCACCGAGCTCGATCCGCGCGACTTCTTTCAACCGCAGCAGTGAGCCGTCCGGATTCGCGCGCAAGACGATCTCGCCGAATTCTTCCGGACTCGTTAGGCGGCCGGGCGACCGAACAGTGTAAGTGAACTCCTGTCCCGGCGGCGCCGGCTCGCCGCCGATTTGTCCCGCCGGATTGACGGTGTTCTGCGCACGCAACGCGTTGATAATGTCAGTCACCGTCACGCCGAGCTTCGCGAGCTGGTCCGGCTTCACCCACAAGCGCATCGCATACTGACCGGCGCCGAACACCTGTACGTTCGAGATCCCCGGCACACGCGTGATCTGGTCGATCAGGTTGATGTTCGCGTAGTTCGCCAAAAAGATGTTGTTGTAGGTGCCCTTGGGTGAATTGAGCGCGATCAGGAGCAACGGCGCCGTCGTCGATTTCTGCACGGTCACGCCCGCGTTCACGACATCCTGCGGCAGCTGCGAGCTCGCCTGGTTGACCCGCATCTGCGTCAGGATGTGGTCGACGTTCGGATCGGTCGCGACGTCGAAATTAACCGTCATCCGGATCGAGCCGTTGGCGTTGACCGACTGGATGTAGTTGCTCTTGTCGACGCCGCTCATCTGCTGCTCGATCGGCGCTGCGACCGACTGCTCGATCGTCTGCGCGTCCGCCCCGGTGTAATTGGCGCGCACCTGGATCTCCGGCGGCACGATGTTCGGATACTGCGCGATCGGCAGTTGAATCATCGAAACGGCGCCGACCAGCGTCATCAGGATCGCGATGACAATCGCGACGATCGGCCGCCGAATGAAGAACTTCGACATCAGCTCTGTAGCCGCGGTCGCTGGCCGCGGGCCGAATCGTCACGTCGGAAGCTGCCGCGGACGACGACCGCGGCTCCAGCGCCGCTCGCGATAACGGTATCCATTTCAGCGAGTCGCCGCCGATGCGGACGGCGAAGCCGATGGCGACGGAGTCGGCGAGCTCCACGGCTTTGGATTCACCGGCGCACCTTCGCGCGCCTTCTGCACGCCCTCGACGATGATGCGGTCGCCTGCTTTCACGCCGTCTTCCACGATCCAATCATGGTCGATCCGCCGCCCCATTTTCACCGGCTGGATGTGCGCCTTGTTGTCCGGACCAACCACCGCGACCTGGGTCAGCCCCTGCAATTCGCTGACAGCGCGCTGCGGCACGAGCACTGCGCCTTTCCTGATCTCCGATTGCACGCGGATTCGCGCGAACTGGCCCGGTCGCAAAATGTTTCGCGGATTCGGAAACAGCGCCGCGATGCGAATCGATCCGGTGCGCGGGTCCACCTGGTTGTCCTTGGCGAACAACTCCCCCTGGTGCGGATACATCGAACCGTCAGGAAAAATCAGATCGAACCGCAGCTCCTTTTCGTGCTGCTCGCGTTCCTGCGGATCGGCATAACGGTTCGAATATTCGGAAAACCGCTGCTCGCTCACGGTGAAGTACGCTTTGATCGGATCGACCTTCGTGACCGTCGTCAGCACGGTGCCGACGTTGATCAGATCGCCGATCTGCACGCGCACCAGTCCGGCGATGCCATCCACCGGCGCCGTGATGGTCGTGTAATCGAGATTCAGCTGCGCCTGCTCGACTGCAGCGCGTTGCGCTTCCGCTTGCGCGCGAGCGGCCGCCGCTGTTTGCAC
This sequence comes from Verrucomicrobiota bacterium, assembly GCA_902810735.1. Taxonomy (GTDB): domain Bacteria; phylum Verrucomicrobiota; class Verrucomicrobiia; order Chthoniobacterales; family UBA10450; genus CADDYX01. The sequence continues at coordinate 2,806 of CADDYX010000189.1, forward strand.
TGCATTGTCACGCTCCTGTTGGCTCGAAACTTTGCGCTGAAACAAATCGGCCGCGCGCTGCGCATTCAGCTCGGCTTGTTTCGCAGATGCGTCCGCCTGCAGGAACGCCGCTTTCGCTTGCGCCAGCGACGCTGCGAACGGCCGCTTGTCGATTTCGAAGAGCACGTCGCCCTTCTTGACTGGTTGACCTTCCTTGTAGTCCTGCGAAACGAGATAACCCTGCACCCGCGCTTCGATCGTCGCGTTCACGGACGCATCGAGCTGCCCGACGTACTCGTTGTAGATCGGCACGTCCTGCTGCTTCACCTCGGTCACCAGAACTTCCGGCGGCGGTGGCGGCGGCGATTTCTTCGGGCCGCACGCCGTTGCAACCAACGCGAGCAGCGCGAGCGCAAGCGTGCGCGACAGGCGTGCACGCAGAGTTCGGATCACACTCATCTCAACGCACCTAAACCTATATTCAGTCGCTCCGCATCGCGGTTCCCTGCAGCGGCGTGCAAAGGCGGAAAGCATCCAGCCTTCGACTGCGCGCGACGAAATGCGCGCTGATTCGACTCCCGCCGGAGCGTTAGCTCTTTGGATAATTCGCGTCCGTCTTCACGTCCGCGATCTGCGCCGTGTGCCGTTTCGAGTGCGCGCCGTTGAAGATGACCCACTGGTACGCATCCATCGCGTCCAGAGCGGGATTGTCCGCGATGTGGCTGCGCAGGTCTTCCTTTGTCTGTTCGATGAACGTGATCTCCTTCGCGCGCGTTTCCTTGAAGTGCTTCACCAGCTCCTCGCGCGTGGCGAATTTCCCCGTCGGTTTCAACGCCTCCGGCGCCTTCGCCTTGCGTGAGCGGTCCGGGATCTTCTCCAGCACCATCTGGTCTTTGCCCTGCGTCTCGGCGCGGCGCTCCGGGTTAGCCGGCGCCTTCATCATTTCGTTCACGCGAGCCCAGATGAAGTCCTCCGCTGTCGCGATGTGCTCGGCCGTCTCGGCGATTGACCAGCGATCCGGCGCAGCCTTGAACTTCCACTGCGCGTCGCTCACGCCATCAATCGCGGCGAGGAAATCGTTTTCGGTTTGCTTCAGGTAATCGACCGCGCGCTGCCGTTCTTCTTTCGTTAGCGAACCGGAGCTGGCAGGGGCGGGTGACGTCTGGGCGAATGCGGCAGCGGCGCACACGATCGCCGCAATCACCGCGAGAGATATCTTGTTCATCTCCGCGGGAGTAGCTTTACCGCGAAGACACGGCAAGAACTCTTCTCGCGTAATTCTTCCTTCTGCCAATCACTCCGCGCGCAGCGCGATCATCGGCTCGACTCGACTGGCGCGCCGTGCGGGAATCCAGCAGGCGAGAAGTGCGATGCCTAACAGGAGCAGCGCGATGGCGGTGAACGTCACCGGATCCGACGCGCTCACGCCGTAGAGAAAGCTCTTGAGCAACTGCGCGCCGCCGAGCGCCACCGCCAGTCCGATAACCGCGCCGATCGCGGCCAGCCACATACCTTGTCGCAGAATCAGCTTCTGCACATCGGAGAGCTGCGCGCCCAGCGCCATGCGCAAGCCAATCTCGCGCGTCCGCCCGGCGACGACGTGCGACATGACGCCGTAAATCCCGACCGCCGCGAGCACGAGCGCCAGCAGGCCAAAGCTGGCCAGCGCCATCGCCGCCATCCGCGCGGGAAACAGCGACGTGCCCATATGCTCGGTAAGAGTCTTCGCGCTGTAGATCGGCATCTGCGGATCGAGCTTCTTGATCTCCGCCTCGATCGCTTTCAGCATCGCGTGAGGATCGCCCCGCGTCCGCGCGACCAGCGTCACGTTGCTTTCGTAGTCGCGAAAGAGCGGCGTGAACACCGCCGCCTTCGGGTTTTCGCCTAACGAATTGTATTTCCCGTCTGGCACCACGCCCACGATTTCATACCACGGATTATTCGGACCGCGGAAGTTGAACCGCTTTCCGATCGGGTCCTGCCCCGCGTAGAATCGCCTGGCAAAGGTCTCGTTCACGATCGCCACCCGCGATTCGACCTTGTTTTCGTCCATGCGAAAATCGCGGCCGCGCAGCGGAATGCCCATCACGTCGAAGTAGCCGGGCCCGGTCGCGTAAGGCACGACCAGCGGTAGGTTACTCATGCTGGTGAACTCCGCGCCCTCGATGTAGACGGCGTTCGAGTTGTAGTTCAAGCCGAGCGGCAGGTTGTCGACCATCGCGACGCGCTCCACCTGCGGCAGCGCGGCGGTCTTCTCGAGCACCTGGTTATAG
>CADDYX010000190.1 GCA_902810735.1 Verrucomicrobiota bacterium
CCGAGGAAGAACGCGAACCCGCCGATCCAGGCGAAGAGCTTCACGCCAAGCAGCGACTCCCAGTCGATCGATCGCGCAGCGCGCGGAGCCGTTGTCGGTTGTTGTGCTGGCGGTAGTAAGGCGCGCGTCGGTGATGCTGGCGGAGTGCTCGGTGCGACAGCTTGCGGTGCTGGCGCCACGCCCAAGTTCGCGCTCATTTGCGCGACTCGCCGCTCGAGTTTGCCCACGCGGGTGAGTGCGACTAGCGCGACGGTCAGCGGAGCCGCAATGAACAGCAGAAGCAAAGGAACAATGCAGCCAATTGCTTCCATTGGCAGCGTCAGAATCCGGTCGGCGCGTCGATGAATTTGTGCGGCAAATTGAACCGCGAACCGAGGTGTTCCGCGAGCGCGCGGACGCCGAATGTTTCCGTCGCGTAGTGGCCGCCGACGATCAGGTTGATCTTCAAATCGCGCGCCGCAACCGCCGCCCAATGCGGCGCCTCGCCGGTCAGGAAGGTGTCGATGCCAAGCTTCGCGACCTCCAGAATTTCACCGCCGGCGCCGCCGCTGATCACGCCTAACGAACGGATGTGATCAGGTCCGGCAGCGATGATTTTTGCGCCATCACCGAGCGCTTCGTGGACCCGCGCGAGCAGCTCGTCGCGCGTGAGCGACACCTCGGCGCGCTGCCCGAGCAGCGAGTTTTTCCACGCGAAGAACGGCGTCGCGTTTTCGATCCGCAGCGCGCGCATCAGCAGCGCGTTGTTCCCGAGCTCCGGATGCACATCGAGCGGAATGTGTGCGCTGTAGAGCGCGATGTTGCTTGTGAACGCAATCCGCAATAACTCGCGAGTCGCGCCTGTCACCGGCCGCAAGCCCGGCCAGAACATCCCGTGATGCACAACGAGAAAATCGATCCGCTCGGCTGCAGCATGCTGGAGCGTCTCGACCGATGCATCCACCGCCGCGCCAATTTTGCTGACCGCGCCATCGTTCTCGATCTGCAGCCCGTTGAGCGCTTGATCGTAATCGGCGACTGCATCGACGCGCAGCAGCTCGTCCGTGTGCGCGACCAAAATCGCTGCCGTCGAGCTATCGCTTGTCGCCACGTTTTCCGATCACCACGATGATGAAGAAGAGGCACGCGGCGGCGCCAACGAGGGCCCCGAAATCCGTCGGCTTGCCTTTTGCGTAGCGCACGACCGTCGCGACGACCCCGAGTGCGACGGCAAGCACGCCCAGGATAATCGCAACGAGGCGCGCAGTCTTCTGCTCCATGGACCTGCTTGTAACAGGCGGCCCGCCGCCGTTCACGCACAAACGCGCGCCGAGTTGGCTTGACGAAATCCGAGCGCCTTGTGAGTTTCGATTGCCACTCAGGAAATGGAATACACTGACGCGCCAGAGCCACCGCTCACCGAAGCCACGATGCAGTGCCCGCTCTGCGGCCACACGTTGCCGAAAAACGCGCAACGGTGCGATCGTTGCGACTGGGTCCGGACCAATGAAGCTGTCAGCGCCGAAGGCAAAGCGAGCGATGCGGTAGCGGTGCTGCTAAGCATCGCGCCGGGGCTCGGCCACATCTATAAAGGACACAAGCTCGTCGGTCTGCTGCTGCTGTTTTTTGGAACGCCGGTCGCGGTCGGTCTCGCGCTCCTCGCTGCGACCGGCACCGCCGGTTTCGCAATTTTTCTTCTGCCGATCTACTGGTTCGCGGTCATGTTTCACGCCTACAGCATCGACGATCGCGTGCCGGCAGATAAGTACGACGCCCGCGAACAGTACTAGGCCGCTTCGCGCGTCTGGACGACCGCGCGGTGAATCTCATCGAGAATTTCACGCAGTCCGTACTGAAATTTCCAACTCGGATAATGTGACTGGAACTTCCGCACGTCGCTGATCCACCAGATGTGATCGCCGATGCGGTTGTTCTCCTCATAGCTCCAGGTCAGCTTGCGGCCGCTGATCTGTTCGCACAGCTCGATCGCCTCCAGCATGGAACAATTGCTGTGGCGGCTCCCGCCGATGTTGTAAACCTCGCCCGCGCGCGGTGCGGCGATAAATTCGGCAAACGCCTCGACCAGATCGTAGCTGTGGATGTTGTCGCGCACCTGTTTGCCGCCGTAGCCAAAGACGCGATACGGCCGGCCGGTGACCGTGCAGATCATCAGGTAAGATAAAAAGCCGTGCAGCTCGGTGCCCGCGTGCGCCGGACCGGTGAGACATCCGCCGCGGAAACACGCGGTCGGCATTCCAAAATACCGCCCGTACTCCTGCACAAGAATGTCCGCCGCCGCTTTCGATGCGCCAAAAAGCGAGTGCTTCGTGTAATCGATGCTCATCGTCTCGGAGATTCCAGGCTCGTACTCGTGGCCCGGCTCGATCTCCCACCGTTTCGGCAGCTCCCGCAACCGCAGCCGGTTCGGCGTGTCGCCGTAGACTTTGTTCGTCGAGGTAAAAACGAATGGCGCTTCCGGGCAGCAGGCACGCGCCGCTTCAAGCAGGTTCAACGTGCCGTTCGCGTTCACGCCGAAGTCCACCTGCGGATCGCGCGCAGCCCAATCGTGAGATGGCTGCGCCGCGGTGTGAACCACCGCCGTGATGTTGTTTCCCTGCTCTTTGAACAACTGCATCACGGCGTCTGCGTCGCGAATATCCACATCGCGGTGGTCGTAATTGCGCACCGTCGAGACGAGCTCGTCACGCGTCCGCCGCGTCGATGCTTCGGCGCCGAAGAAGCGCGCACGCATGTCGTTGTCGATGCCGACGACCCGCGCCGCGTCGCGCGCGAAACGTTTGACAGTCTCGGACCCGATCAGCCCCGCCGATCCTGTAACAATGATCGTGCGCATGCTCAGCTCGGTTGCCCGAGAATCCACGTGAGGCCGCCGCTCGCCGGCCGCACCCGCGCGGCAGGATATTGTTCATCGCCACCGAGCACCTGCTCGATCAGCTCGACGTTCTTCGACGCATTGACCAGAAAACAGACATGCCGCGCTGCGTTGATCAGCCGATAAGTAAAGGTAAGCCGCCACGCGTCGAACTTCGGCACAAAATTCGCAACGACGCCCCGTTCCTTCTCCTCCAATGCCGCCGTCCCGGGAAAAAGCGAAGCGGTGTGCCCGTCGTCACCCATGCCGAGGAGGATCATGTCGTGCTGGTAAACCCGTTCGCCGGCGTGCGTTGCCATTTCGTCGAGGTGCTGTTCGTATTCGTCCGCGGCAAGCTTCGGGTCGATCTCGCCGCGCATGCGCGCGACGGATGTGTCCGGGATCGCCGCCGGATCTAGCAGCGACTCGCGTGCCATTCGGTAGTTGCTCTGCGCGTCGTCCGGCGGCACGCACCGTTCGTCGCCGAACGTGATGCGCACCCGGTCCCATGGAACGGCGCGACGCGCGAGTTCTGCGTAGACCGGACGCGGCGTGTTCCCGCCGGAGAGGGCGAGCCTGAACTCACCGCGATCGCGCAGCGCCAGTTCAGCATGCGAAATGATCAAGCCGGCCGCGTCAGCCACGAACCGGCTCGTGCGGATAATTTCGGGCTGCACGTCGGGCATGCGTCAGATCGCGCAGTGGGTCATGCCGCGTTTTTCGAGATATCGCTGGTGATAATCTTCCGCCGGATAAAACCTCGGCGCCGGTTCAATCTGTGTCACAATCGGGCGCCGGAATCGGCCGTTCTTTTCCATCTCGGCTTTAGATTCTTCCGCAGCAGATTTCTGCTCAGGCGAATGATAGAAGACGACTGAGCGATACTGGGTGCCGACGTCCGGTCCCTGGCGGTTGAGCGTCGTGGGATCGTGGTTCGCCCAGAAGACATTCAGCAGCTCGCGATAACTGACCTGCTCTGGATCAAATTCCACCTGCACCACCTCGGCGTGGCCGGTTCGATCCGTGCACACTTCTTCGTAGGTCGGATTCTCTGTCGTGCCACCAGCGTAGCCGACAATCGCGGAGGTCACTCCTTTGATCGCGCGAAATGTTGCTTCCACGCCCCAGAAACAGCCGGCGCCAAACGTTGCTTTATCAGTAGCCATGCGTGCACCTTCAAACCGGCCGGTGCGCGCCGCAACAGCAGCTACATCACCATCCCGCCGTCGACGCAGAGCACCTGGCCAGTGATGTAACGCGCCTCCGCTGAAGCGAGGAACGCGACGGCGCTCGCGATGTCGTCTGGCTTCCCAAGGCTGCCGAGCGGGATTTTGCCGAGAATCGTTTTCCGGATTTCCTCCGACAGCACGGAGGTCATGTCTGTCTCGATCAAACCCGGCGCGATCGCATTCACACAAATGCCGCGGCTCGCCACTTCGCGTGCGATCGATTTCGTGAAGCCGATCAGCCCCGCCTTGCTCGCGGCGTAGTTCGCCTGACCGGCGTTCCCGATCAGGCCGATCACGGAGGTGATGTTGATGATGCGGCCGCCGCGCTGACGAATCATCGGGCGCAGCACCGCTTGTGTGAAATTGAACGCGCCTTTGAGGTTGGTATTCAGCACCGTGTCCCAGTCGTCCGCCGACATCCGCATGAGCAACCCGTCGCGCGTGACGCCGGCGTTGTTCACCAGAATGTCCACCCGATCGAACTCGCCGAGAATCTGCTCCGCTGTCTGCTGGACGGCCGCGTGATCCGCAACATCGACGGCGTACGCGCGCGCTGCGTCGGGACGCGCGCCGTTGATCTCGTCGGCGGTCTTCTGCGCGTTCGCTTCCGTGCGGCTCACGCATGCAACGCGCGCCCCCTCACCGGCAAGGCGCAACGCGATCGCGTGTCCGATGCCGCGTCCCGCGCCAGTGACAATTGCCGTCTGATTTTGGAATCTCATCAGCTTCTCGCGTTCGGATCTTCCGACCAAATCCCGCACTCGTTGCCGCTCGGCTCGATAAAATGGAAACGGCGCCCGCCGGGAAAGGAAAAGATCTCCGCAGTGATTTTGCCGCCGAGCTCGACGACACGCCCGTGAACCTCCTCCAGCTGCGGATGATAAAAAACGACCAGTGCGCCGCCCGAGGCGAGCGTCGATGCCCCGTCGCCGCGCGCGAAGCCGC
>CADDYX010000191.1 GCA_902810735.1 Verrucomicrobiota bacterium
GCCTACCGCAGCGATGTAATAAGAGCAGAGCGGCGGGTTTTGGATCTGCTCAAAGGCCGGCTGCGAAAATCTAGCCCAGTTCAGCGTGAACCCGTAGGGATCAAGCGGGTGGCTGACGATTTGCTGCGCCATCCAGACGAACAGCGGATCGTCGATCGTGAACGCCTTGTTCATAAACGGCAACAGGGCGATCACGGTAATGATGATTAACAGACGCGGTTTTGTGCCAACCGTGTTCACGCGCGGTGTCCGGGATGTTAGCGTCGAATTTGGACAAGGGCGAGTCTGCGACCTCTCCAAAGCGAAGCGGCGCAACGGCGCCGCGCGCTCGGAAGTCAACGAGCTAAGGCCGCACGTGCATCACAACCTCGCGGTAGTCCTCGCCACCCGCCCGGCCGCAACGCAGCGCAACCGCGGCCGAAGCTGCCACGCGCGCAGGTCGCGCGAACGTAATCTGCGCCCTTCCTCAGCCGATATTCGCCCGGCGAGACAGCGGACGCTTCATCCGTTTGCTCCGCTGAGACAACGCTCAAATGAAATCCCTTTCGGCGACTAACTCGCGCCGGCCAGGGCAACGCAGCTCTGCGTCCGAGCAACTCGGCGGTAAACGGTTTCGTACTGCGGCACCGCGATGTCGGCGGTAAAGCTGGAGCGGGCGCGAATCTGCGCCTTTGCGCCCATGTCGCGGGCTTTTGCCGGTGACGCGACAAAGTCGTCGAGGGTGGCGGCTGCCCAGGCGATGTCGCCGAATGGAAGCAATGAGCCGGCGTCGCCCAGCACTTCGGGAATGCCGCCAACCCGGAAAGCCAGCACGGGTTTTGCGAAGAACATCGTCTCCAGAATGCTCAGCCCGAAGCTCTCAACCTCGGAGGTGTAGAGCCCGGCGTCGGCCGCCTGCAGGTAATCTTCAACCCGGTCGGCTGCGGCGCGGACGATTACGTTCCGGCGCAGACCGAGCTGATCGAGCATCGGCTCGTAGGGCGTGAAGCTGCTGCCTGCCAGCACGAGCAGACGGATGCGTTCCCGTTCTTTGGCCGCGGCAATGATCCGCAGCAGGAGATCGATCCGCTTCGTCGGCCGCAGGTTCGACATGTGCAGGACAAGAAATTCTCCGTCCCCCACTCCAAGCTCGCGCCGGACTTCTTCGCGGCTGCGCGTCGGTTTGCCCGGCGTGAAAAAATTTGGGATCACGTCGATCGGGCGAGTGAGCTGGAACGTGGCGAGCGTTTGCTGGCGCAGGCTCTCCGACACGGTCGTGACGGCGTCGGAATGGGTGAGCGCGTGCGCGATGGCGGCGCGGTATTGCGGGTTCGGGCCGAGCAGCGTCGTGTCGGTGCCGTGCAGCGTGGTCACGATTTTGGGAGGCGAATCTTCTATCATCTCCCTGGCGAGGAATGCGGCCGTGGCATGCGGCACTGCGTAATGGACGTGGAAAACGTCGAGGCGTTCCGCGCGGCCGACCTCAGCCATTTTCACCGCGAGCGGCAGCGTGTAATCGGGGCATGGGAAGACGCTGTGCTCGCCGATCGCGACTTCGTGGAAATGAATGCGCGGCGCGGAGAGATCGAGCCGGACCGGCTTGGCGTAACTGAAGAAGTGGACGTCATGCCCCCGCGCGGCGAGCTCCATGCCGAGCGCCGTTGCCAGGATACCGCTCCCGCCAACCAGCGGAAAACAGGTGATGCCGATCTTCATTCGCCGATCCAGGCTTTGTCCGCCTCGGCGATCTCATCGCGCGGCACGAAGGTGATCTCCGGCGCGTCAGCTTCGTTCAAATACTGCCGTTCGCCGGCGCCGCACACGTAATGCGTGCAATGGACGACCGATTGCATCCAGCGCAGCCGCGTGTCGCGGGCCGGGCTGATCTGGTGCGCTGCGAAATTCTGCGCCGGCAGCTCGATGAATTTGTCCGCACCTTTGTGCAACAGGAGTTTGCCGTCGCGGTGGCGCGCCCGCACCAGCTCGTCCCGCCACTTCACGTCGACGAAGAAGTCGTCGATCGGCACCGCTCGTTTCCGGATTTCGGCATCACTCGAGCGCACCACTTCGATTCCATCGAGCAGCCGCATCCGCTCATACATCCGCAGGCAAAACTCGGCCACGCTCGGCGCCTCGATCGCCGCAAAGATCTCGACGAGGTCGCGATCGACGTAGTTCGGCAGCTGCCGCGTCATCTTGCGGTGCCACTCGGGCGTGAACCGCTTCGCGTACAGAGGCGAGAATTGTTTCTGGACCTTGTTCGCAAACGCGAAGTTGAGCGCATGCTCGTCACCCGACTGCCGCTCTTTCATCACCGTGATCGTCTCGCGCGGATCGTGGTCGCTGTCGTGGAAAAAGAAAACGATGCGGCCGCCGATCTCCGCCTGGAGCCGACGGGCGGTGGTGATTTTCGAGTAAAGAAACCGCTTCGGGAAGAATCCGCACGGCTGCTGCCCGAAACAGATGATTGGCTCGGCCATCACGCGCGCGCGAACACCGTTCGCTGCAAAACCAAGCTGAAGACGATCACGGCGGCGCAGCCAATCAGGTTGTACCACAGATAGCTGATGCTGAGCGTCGAAAACATGATCAGCACAAGCGTTTGCGCGAGGAGCGCGGCGAAAAAGACCGCCGAGCCGCGGACGCTGCGGAGAAAAAACGCAACGAGAAACAGGCCGAGAATGCTGCCGTAGAAGATGGAGCCAAGAATGTTGCCGGCCTCGATCAGGTTCTCGACCAGGTTCGCGAACGAGGCGACACCGATCGCGAACAGGCCCCACGCGATCGTCAGCACCTGCGTGGCGACGACATAATGATGGTCCGGCGCCGTTGGCCTGACGAGCGGCCGGTAGAAATCGACTGCGCTGGTGGAGCCGAGCGCATTGAGTGTGGCAGCGGTAGCCGACATGGTCGCGCAAAGGATCACCGCAATGAGCAAACCGACCACGCCGTGCGGCAGATGTTGAAGGACGAAGGTGATGAAGACGTAATCGGAATCTTTGCTCTTCGGGCTCGCACCGGCGCGCTCGAGAACCGTCTTCGCCTTGTCGCGAATCGCGCGCGCTTCCGTGTCGAGCTTGAGCAGATCATCGCGCGAGGCGGAAGTCAGCGCCGCGCGTTTGCGAGCGAAGACGTCATCGAACTGCGTCTGCAATTGCGACAGCTCGGCGCCGTGACCAAGCGCGACGGCGCGCTGATACGCCGGCTGGTTAAAATATATCGGCGGCTCTTCGAATTGGTAAAAGAGGAACACCATCGCGCCAAGCAGCAGGATCCCGAACTGCATCGGCACTTTGACGACGGAGTTGAACAGCAGGCCGAACCGGCTCGCGGTCAGGGATCCGCCGGCGAGATAGCGCTGCACCTGCGATTGGTCGGCGCCGAAGTAGGAGAGCGCGAGAAAGAACCCGCCGAAAATGCCGGACCAGAACGTGTAGCGCTTGTCGGCGTCGAAAGAGAAATCGACGGCCTGCAGCTTTCCCATTTTGCCGGCAATCGAGAGTGCGTTGCTGAACGACAACTCGTCAGGCAACCGATGCACCGCGATCGCGAACGCGAGCGCCATCCCAACGAAGATGATCAGGATTTGATAACGCTGCGTGATGCTGACGATCTTCGTTCCGCCGAACGCCGTGTAGGCAATCACGAGACCGCCGGCCAGCCAGATCGTCAGGTTCAAGCGCCAGCCCAGCAGCGCGGAGAGAATGATGGCGGGCGCGTAAACGGTGATGCCGGCCGCGAGTCCGCGTTGGATCAGAAAGAGAAACGCGCCGAGCAGCCGCGTCTTCTGGTCGAACCGCTGGCCCAGATATTCATAAGCGGTGTAGACCTTCAGCCGCTGAAAAATGGGCACGAAAATCGCGCAGACGGTAATCAGGGCGAACGGCTGGCCGAAATAATTCTGGATGAACCCGATGCCGCTCTCGTAGGCCTGCCCCGGCATCGAGAGGAACGTGATCGGGCCGGCCTGCGTCGCGAGCACCGAGAGGCCGATCGTTCCCCAGCGGATGCTGTGATCGCCTTTGAGATAATGCCCGAGCGTTTCGCGTCCGCGCGTCCGCCAGAGGCCGTAAAGCGGGATCGCGAGAATCGTCGCGATGAGAACGACGTAATCGAGGCCGTTCACGAAAAGCGAATCGTGAACGCGTAGAGCAGCGCGACCTCAATCGCGAACACGGCGAGCGCGGTGCAATACGCCGCGCGCCAGGTGCGGAAGAGCGGCGGCCGATCGGTCATTTCGCGTCGCGCAACGAGACGAGATTTGCGAAGAGCCGGTACGCGCCGGGGACACCGGCGGGCAACTCACGGAACCACGAGTAGCCGGTGTAAACGAAACAGCCTTTGCCGGATTTTGCGATCAGCAGTCCGCCGTCGCGCGGCGGTTCGCCCGGATCGTTCGACGAAATGATCGGCGTCCAATGCGGGTCCCATTTGTCCGCGAAATAGAGGCCGCGCTCCTGCACCCAGCCTTTGAAGTCATCGGCCGTAATCTTGTTAGGCGTATTCAGCACCGGGTGGTCCGGCGCGAGGATGCGCACCTCCGCGTTTTCATCGGTTACGCGGTCGCGCGAGATATCGAGCGGGTACGGGCCGATGTCGTTCGTCTTCAATCCGGCCGTCGTATTGTACTGCGCGACCACGACGCCGCCGCCTTGCACATAATTGAGAAGTTCGCGTTGAATATCCACGATCCGCGGCTGCGTGTTGTACGCGCGAATTCCGAGCACCACGGCGTCGCAGCCGGCGAGATTCGCGGCGGTGACTTGGGACGGATCGAGCATCTTCACGCGATAGCCGATCTGCTCGAGCGATTGCGGAATCTCATCGCCCGCGCCCGGAATGTAGCCGATCAACTCGCCGCGTTTCTCGATGTCGGCGCGCACGACTTTCGCCTCGGCGGAAGGCATCAGCACGTGGGTGCCGATGTGCGGATATGCGATCTGCTCGCGCGCGAACGAAAACTCGCGGCCGCCGGTCGACACGACCGCCTTGAGTGTCCCTTCGCCCGCATGCGCGGGCGGCGTCACCG
>CADDYX010000192.1 GCA_902810735.1 Verrucomicrobiota bacterium
AGTCGGCGTCGCGTGGGGCGTGATCGGCGCGGCGATCGATTGCTACGAGAAAGCGCTTGCCTATGCGAAGTCGCGCGAGCAATTCGGCCGTCCGCTCGCAGGTTTCCAGCTGGTGCAGGAAAAGCTGGTCTGGATGGTCCAGGAAATCACGAAAGCGCAGCTACTCGCGCTACGCCTCACGCGAATGCTCGAAGCGCGCGAAGTGCGGCCGGCGCAGATCTCGCTCGCGAAACGCAACAACGTCTGGATGGCGCTCGAGTGCGCACGCAAGGCGCGCGACATCCTCGGCGCTGTCGGCATCACGGATCGTTACTCCGTCATTCGGCATTTAATGAACCTCGAAAGCGTCTACACCTACGAAGGCACGCACGACATTCACACGCTCGTCGTCGGCCACGACATCACCGGCCTCGAGGCGTTCGGCGGCTAAAGCTGCGCGCCTGCGGCCGGATGACAACAGCCCTCCCCTGGAGTAGATAATCCACTCCTATGGAACCCGTATACATCATCGGCGGCGGGCGCACGGATTTTAAGCGCAACCTGAAGAAAGAAGGGAAGACGATCCGGCATCTGATCACCGAGGCCGGTAAGAAAGCGCTCGACGATGCAAAGATCGACCCAAAAGAGATTGAGGCAGCGGCGGTCGGTAATTTCAACGCGGGGCAGTTCACGAAGCAGCTCCACCTCGGCGCCTTTGTTCCTGAGATCGATCCGGCGCTGCATGGCATTCCGACGATGCACACGGAAGCGGCATGCGCCTCCGGGTCACTTTCTGTCCTGCTCGGATCGCAGTGGATCGCGGGTGGTTTTTACGATGCGGTCCTCGTAGTCGGCGCGGAACAGCAGAAAACGATGTCGTCCCTCGACGGATCCGACGTGCTCGGCGCGGCGGCCGATTACCACATCGAGAAACCGGAGTACGGCGACTTCATGTTCCCTAAATTGTTCGGGCGCATCGCGCAGATTTATATCGAGAAGTATGGCGCGAGTGAGAAGGAACTCGCGTGGGTCGCTTACAAAAATTACGCGCACGCGCGGCTGAATCCGCTGGCGCAAATGCGTGACGCCGACCTGACCTATGACTGCGCGTCGCAAGTTTCCGATACAAATCCGAGTGTCGCACCGCCGTTAAAGGTGTCCGATTGCTCGCAAATAACCGATGGCGGCGCGGCCGTGGTCCTCGTTTCCGAGAAGTACATGGATCGGCACGGATTGGATAAGTCGAAGTATCCGCGGATGCTCGGCTTCGGCAGCACGACCGATTATCTCGCGCTCGAGAAAAAAGACGCGCCGACGTTCTCCACCGCGCGGAAAGCGGCGGAGAAAGCGTTCGGGATGACGAATGGCCTCACGCCGCGCGATATGCACGGCGTGGAAGTGCACGACTGTTTCTCAATCACGGAGGTCGTCGCGTACGAAATCCTCGGCCTCGCGGAAAAGGGCAAAGGCTTCGAGCTGGCGATGAGCGGCGCGACGGCGCTGCCGCAGGTGCGTAACGAAAAAGTGAGCGGCAAGTTCGACTTCGAAATTCCGGTCAACACCGGCGGCGGTCTGATCGGCGACGGTCATCCGGTCGGCGCGACCGGTGTCCGCCAGGTCTACGAAGCTTACCAACACCTCACCGAACAGGCTGGCGCTCGACAGATCAAAGGCGCGAAGAAATTCCTGACCTTCAACATGGGTGGAAGTCTCACCACATCGGTCGCAATGATCTGGGGTCGCGACTAGCGCCAGCGCGCAGCTCGCGCGTACTTTCCGACGCTCACTCGCGCGCTGGCAGCCGATTAACTGTCGGGGCTGCGTCGCCCTCCCGTTTCGCTGCGAAACGGAAACAGGAGAGGGATCATGAGAAATTTGTCGGAAAAGGAAACGGGTTCATCGCAGGCGCTGGAGCAATTTGCGAATAGTCTCGGCTGGTTCAGCATCGCGCTGGGATTGGCGGAAGTGTTCGCCCCACGCGCGCTGGCTAAGTTTATCGGAGTCAAAGAGCAGCCGATCCTGCTGCCCGCGCTCGGGTTGCGGGAGATCACGAGCGGCGTTGGTATTCTGACTCAAGGCGGACCGGCGGGCTGGCTCTGGTCGCGCGTCGCGGGCGATGCGATTGACCTCGGCCTGCTTGCGACCGCTTACATGTCGGACGCGTGCGAAGACGAAGACCGGATCGAAGCGGCGGCGGCGGCCGTAGCTGGTGTGACCGCGGCCGATTTGGTTTGTGCGGTGATGTTGAGCCGCGCGGAGGGAAACCGCGGCAAACAAATCAGCCAGACAATCACAGTCGGCCGGACGCCGGAGGAGCTCTACGGTTTCTGGCGGCGGCTCGACAATCTGCCGCGCATCATGCGGTATCTCGAATCCGTTCGCCCGATCGGCGACAACCGCTCACACTGGATCGCACGCGGACCGGCCGGCGCAGATGTGGAATGGGACGCGGAGATCACGGATGATCTGCCTAACGAATTGATCGCGTGGCGTTCGCTGCCCGGCGCCGATGTCGAGAATTCCGGCCAGGTGCATTTTCAGCGCGCGCCGGGTGGTCGCGGAACAATCGTGCGCGTCGAAATGGAATACCGTCCGCCGGCCGGTGGACTCGGCGCGATGGTGGCAAAGCTCTTCGGACGCGCCCCTGAACAGGAAATCCAGATCGATCTCTACCGGTTCAAACAGATCATGGAGACGGGCCAGGTGACGACCACGGAAGGTCAACCGGCCGGTCGGCCGACCAGCACGTCACCGATGTACGATGGCGGCACCACGCGCGGTTAATTCGCGCAGTTCCCTCCATTTCTCGACGCCACCCGTGTCTTCACATTTCGAAAGAACAAACTGATGAAAGCAAACTGCTGGTACGACAAACATGACATGCGGGTCGAAGAAGTGCCCGACCCGAAGGTTCTCGATCCGCGCGACGCGATCATCAAAATCACCTCGACCGCGATCTGCGGCTCCGACCTTCACATCTACAACGGCTTCATCCCGACGATGGAGAAGGGCGACATTGTCGGCCACGAATTCATGGGTGAGGTGGTCGAGGTCGGCGCGAACGTAAAGAACCTCAGCGTCGGCGATCGCGTCGTGGTGCCGTTCCCGATTTCGTGCGGCAACTGTTTTTTTTGCCAGCGCGGTCTCTTTTCGTGCTGCGAGAACTCGAACCCGAACGCCGCGATGGCCGAACAGATGTACGGCCACGCGCCCTGCGGGATTTTCGGTTACTCGCACATGCTCGGGGGGTTCGCCGGCGGCCAGGCGGAATACGCGCGTGTACCCTTCGCTGATGTCGGGCCGATTAAGATCGAGAGCAACCTGACCGACGACCAGGTGCTGTTCCTCTCCGACATTTTCCCGACCGGCTACATGGCGGCGGAAAACTGCGGCATCCAGCCCGGCGACACGATCGCTGTGTGGGGCTGCGGCCCCGTCGGCTTGTTCGCGATTAACAGCGCTTACCTCCTCGGCGCCGAGCGCGTGATCGCGATCGACCGATTTCCGGAACGTCTCCGAATGGCGAGCGACAAAGCGAAAGCCGAGACAATCAACTACGAAGAGAAGGACGTGTTCGACACGTTGAAAGAGATGACCGGGGGCCGCGGGCCCGATGCGTGCATCGATGCGGTTGGAATGGAAGGTCACGCCCACGGCGCGGTCCACGTCTATGACCGCGTAAAACAGGCGATGATGTCCGAGACCGGTCGGCCGATCGCGTTGCGCGAAGCGATTATCGCGTGCCGCAAAGGCGGCACGGTTTCGGTGCCGGGCGTCTACGGCGGTATTCTCGACAAGATTCCGTTCGGCGCCGTGGTGAACAAAGCGCTCACGATCAAGAGCGGACAAACGCACGTGCAACGTTACATGCGGCCGCTGCTCGAGCGCATCCAGCGCGGCGATATCGACCCGAGCTACATCATCACGCATCACATGCCGCTCGATCAGGCGCCGGAAGGCTACCGCATCTTCTGCGAGAAAGAAGACGAGTGCATCAAGGTCGTGTTGAAGCCGTAGCACGCGCCGCGCTTAATTTCGCGAGCGCTTCGGCGGCGATCTCGAACGACCGCAGCCGCGCGGCGTGATCGTAAATCTGCGACGTGACGATGATCTCGTCCGGAGCGGTTTCGTCGACGATTTGCGCGAAGCGTTCGCGAACGGTTTCGCGTGAGCCGATTGCCGCGTACTGCATCCGCTGCTCAATCGCGGCGCGCTCGGCTGGCGACCAATGATCGTCCATGCGGTCGACCGGCGGAGGCAATTCGCGCGGATTTCCGCGAATCAATCCAACGACCTGGAGCTGCG
Source organism: Verrucomicrobiota bacterium (assembly GCA_902810735.1). Taxonomy (GTDB): domain Bacteria; phylum Verrucomicrobiota; class Verrucomicrobiia; order Chthoniobacterales; family UBA10450; genus CADDYX01. The sequence continues at coordinate 4,285 of CADDYX010000192.1, forward strand.
AAGAAGTGGAGAGCCTTTGCGCTTCCGCGTCGGAATCAGCCGCGAAAACACTTGCGCCTACGATCGCATACGGCCGGTCGAGCGTTTCGGACGGCTTGAAATTCCGACGGTAGACGGCGAGCGCAACGTGCAGGTAATCGGGCGCAAAATGGGAGGCAAACGCAAAGGGGAGCCCGAGCTCGGCGGCCAATTGCGCGCTGAAATCGCTCGAGCCTAACAAGTAAAGAGGCACATCGAGGCCACCACCCGGCACCGCCCGCACCCGTTGGTCCGCCGTTGGCCGCCGGAAGTAACTCTGCAATTCCAGCAGATCCTGCGCGAACGTGTCGCCGCTGCTGCCGAGGTAACGCCGCAATGCGCGCGCGGTTGCGTGATCTGTTCCGGGCGCGCGGCCGAGCGCAAGGTCGATGCGTCGCGGGTACAGCGAAGCGAGCGTGCCGAATTGTTCCGCGATCACGAGCGGCGCATGATTGGGCAGCATCACGCCGCCCGCGCCCACGCGGATCGTCTTGGTGCCGCCCGCCACATAACCGATCACGACCGATGTCGCCGCGCTCGCGATGCCCGGCATGTTGTGATGCTCAGCGAGCCAGAAGCGGTGATAACCCCAGCGCTCCGCGTGCTGCGCGAGATCGAGCGAATTGCGAAACGCGAGGGCAGCGTCGCCGCCTTCAATCACCGG
>CADDYX010000193.1 GCA_902810735.1 Verrucomicrobiota bacterium
TCTCGGCCTCACCCCCGCCGGCGATAAGGCCTTCGAGTATGCGTATCCGACGCAGAAATGTGAGGACGCGTACCGCTCGATGCCGCTTCCGTGGCGCAACCTGACGTTTCCGCCGTCGGCAGCGAACACCGCCAATGCTGAAGCGGAGGCTGACGACATCGCGAATTTCGAGTAGGCGCGCGCGTCATTTCGGCTCGCGTCGCGAGCAACGTCGTCACCAGTTCAGCGTTGACACCTCTGCGCGAAAATCCGTAGTAACCGACTTCATGAAACGCCTCGTCTCGTTGCTGTTACTGCTCTGTTCTGTCGTGCCGCTGCTCGCGCAGGACGACACTCCCACTCCGGCGGCGAGCGCGGGCGATGCAGCAGGCGCTGCGGCCGGCGCGCTGATCGGCGGCACATGCGGGCTGCTCTACTGCGGGACGATTCTTGTGATCTACCTCGCCGGCGCCATCTGGGTGACGCGCGACGCGAAGCGCCGGAATTCACCGAATGCGACGCTCGTGACCGTGCTGACCTGGATTCCGCCGACATGGCTGATCGGCATTATCGTTCACCTCGTCACACGCCCGAAGGACGGAGCTGGCACCGGCACACCGCCGCCACCGCCTGCAGTCTAAAATCTTTGACCGGCGCGCAATCTCCCGCTCCTTCGGCATCCGCGCGCTGGAAGAAGCTGCGGCCGAGATCGGTGCTGGTCGCAATTGTGGCGGTCGCGGCGATGTGTGACTGGGTGCGGCCGCCTGGCCAGCAGTGGTCGGTCCGCGCCTATGACTTTGCCGTGATCGGCTTTTACCGTGCGGCTGTGCGCCCGATCACGAAGCATCTGGTGCGCTGCCGCTTCCGCCCAACGTGTTCCGAGTATTCCGAGCAGGCGATGGCCCTGCACGGCTTTCCACGCGGCGTAGTGCTGACCGTTGTGCGCCTCGTGCGCTGCGGCCCGTGGGTTCGAGCTGGCACGCGCGATCCAGTTCCGCCCTAGGACCGCTTCTCCGCGCTCGCGACTATTGCGTTGCGAGTTGCGCTCGCTGATCGATAGGTTGCCGCCGTGCGCGTCGCGATCTTCTCCGGAATGCTGTTTCTTTCCGGAGCGAGCGCGCTGGTCTTTCAAACGTTATGGCTGCGTCTCAGCGGCTTAACCTTCGGCAATTCCGTGTGGTCGGCCGCCCTCATTCTCTCGAGCTTCATGGGGGGTCTGGCAATCGGGAGCGCAATCGCCGCCCGCCGGCAGGTCCGCCATTTTCGGCCGCTCCGGGTCTACGCCGTTCTGGAGCTGACGATCGCTCTTTGCGGCATTGCGATCGTCTTCGTTCTCCCGCACGCCGCACAATGGCTTCGCCCGATTTACTCGGCCCTCTGGTCGCAACAAGGACTTCTGTCCTTTCTGCGGTTTGCCTTCTGTTTCGCGGTCCTTCTCATTCCGACGACTGCGATGGGCTTGACGCTGCCGATTGTGCTCGAGGACGATGATCTTCGACAAACCCATTTCGGGAGCGCCGTCGGTCTTTTGTATGGCGCGAATACCGTTGGAGCTGTCGCCGGTGCTGTAGCCGGAGAGGCTTACCTCATCGCGGCCTTCGGATTATTTGGGACGAGCATCGCGGCCGCTGCGTTGAACTGCGGAGCGGCAGCGGTCGCCGTTTTGCTCGCACGCCCAAACAACAGCCAACGCGCGGTGGATACACTGCCGCCACCTCCCATCCGGTCCCGCGCGCTGCCCTGGCGACTATGTGTCGTCAGCTTTGGATGTGGCGCCATTCTACTTTGCCTTGAGCTCGTGTGGCTACGATTCCTAAGGCTTTACGTGGCGTCGTCGGCAACTGCATTTGCGACGATGCTGGCCGTTGTTCTTACAGCGATAGCTCTCGGCGGATTTACAGCCAGCGTAACAAAGCGCCTCATCGGCTGTCGTTATACCTTACCCGTGCTCCTCCTGGCGGCGAGCACATTGACAATCTTGTCATATGCCTTTTTCCCTGTGCCGCGACTCGAGCGCGGGGAAGAGTTCTACTATGTGGAACGATGGCGGCAGATCGCGTTGCTGGCTATTCCCCTCATGGCGCCGGTTTCCTGGCTTTCCGGCATGCTATTCACGGCGGTGACGGCCGGAGTGCAGGAGCGTTTAATTAGCCGGATGAACAGCGCCGGGATCGTCACGTTGTTCAACACAGTTGGCGCGACCATCGGCCCGCTTGTTGCGACGTTTGTATTTCTTCCGGGTCTCGGTTTTCAGTCGACCCTGCTGATCTGCGCTGCTGTTTATGCCGTGCTGGCGTTGCTATCCATCGACCCGGCGCAATGGCCGTGGCGTCGCGTCGGTGTGTGGACTGTAGCCGCGCTCGGTGTTTTGTGCGTCGGCACCTTTGTGTTCTTCCCGTATCACCGCGACGCCGTGCATTTCGCAAATGCCAGACGGTTGTACGAAGTAAATGGATTGCAGCTGGTAAAGATCAGCGAAGGGACGTCCGACACGTTCCAGCTGATGCGGAGACAGTTATTCGGCGGCACTTATTACTATCGCCTTTTGACTAATGCCTACTCAATGTCGGCGACGAACCCAGCGAACCAGCGCTACATGCGGCTATCGGCTTATCTGCCGCGGCTGTTCGACCCAGAAGCGCGCACCGCCCTTCTCATTGCCTACGGCGTCGGAGTTACGGCAGACGCGCTCGTTCGTGGTGAACAGTTATCGCACATCGACGTGGTCGATATCTCAAAGGAAGTGTTTGAGCTGTCGCCGCTTCACTCCGACAGCTTGAATCCCGATCCGCTGACGCAAGCAAAGGTCAGCCCCGTTGTGCAGGATGGTCGTTTCTTTCTGCAAGCGAGTCCTCGGAAGTATGACATCATCACGGGCGAGCCGCCGCCGCCGAAAGTGGCGGGCACGGTTAGCCTATATACGCAGGAGTTCTTTTCGCTCCTCGCCCAGGGGCTGAACCCCGGTGGGATCGCTACATTCTGGCTGCCCATTTACCAGCTCAGGGTCAGCGAAGCAAAAGCGATTCTCGTCGCCTTTCACAGCGCCTTTCCGAATGCATCTGTCTGGGCGAGCTCGGATGAAGAGTGGATTATGCTGGGCATCAACGGACCTGCGCGGCCACTCAATCAACAGGAGTTTCGCCGCCTGTGGCACGAACCGTCGACAGGAGACGATTTGCGCCGGATTGGACTCGAACTGCCGGAGCAGACCGCCGCGTTGTTTGTCATGGACGGCGACGAGATCGATCGGATCACGCAAGGCGTCGCGCCGCTGACCGACTTCTACCCGAAGCGATTGAGTGATGCCCCATCCGACACGCAGGCGATACATGAGTTCGCATGGCCGTACGTCGATGCGTCGAAAGCGCTACCGCGATTTCAGTCGTCGGCACTGGTGCGGCGAATCTGGCCAGAGGCGCTGATGCAGGCGTTGGATCCTTATTTTGTCGCACGTGAGACGCGCTATCTCGCGCGAGTGACGGCGACGAACCCGTTCGCAGAGCTCGATCTTTATTTCCGCCACTCCAAGCTGCGCACGCCCGTGCTGGAGATTCTCGGCAGCGATAATTTTCGGCTGCAACTAGCGGAGCGATTCGCGCAACGGGAAAGCGATGCACCGACCGACGCGTTGCACGATCTGATCGCGGGTGCATTGGCGGATCGTGACGCTTCGCGCGCGGCTCAGTTGCTGCAGATGCTGATCGCGCGCGGGGCTGCAGATCCAGACGACCTGCTCCTGCTGACATACGTTTACTGCGTGTCAGGCGACGTGAAGCGCGCGGAGCAGTTTGCACGCGAGCACGCGACCGCTCTTCCGCATTCCGGTAACGCAGACTGGCTGTGGAAAATGCTGCAGGCGGACTTCGGATTCCATCCACCGTCGTAGCGCCCGAGTCGGCGGCGAATTTGTTGGTGAACGCCGGAGGCCGGTTAGATTGCTGGCCCGATGCGTCAGCACCCGCGCATACCGACCTCCACTTATCGGCTGCAGTTCAACCGCGAGTTCACCTTTCGTGAGGCGCGCGAAATTACGGATTATCTTCACGCGCTGGGAATCACCGATGCCTACGCGTCGCCGTATTTCCAGGCGCGCGCCGAAAGCCTGCACGGCTACGACATCACCGATCACAACAAGCTGAACGCCGCCATCGGCACCCGCGAAGATTATGACGCGTGGATCGCCGCGCTCCACGCGCGCGGCATGGGCCAGATCGTCGACTTCGTGCCGAACCACATGGGCATCGGTGAACCGGCAAACCAATGGTGGCAGGACGTGCTTGAGAACGGCCCGAGCTCAACCTACGCGCCTTATTTCGACATCGATTGGCGCCCGTTGAAATCGGACCTGCACGACAAGGTCCTGCTGCCAATTCTCGGCGATCAATACGGCCGCGTCCTCGAGCGCGGCGAGCTCAAAGTGCATTACGAGGCGGGCACATTTTACCTTTGCTACTGGGAACACGAGCTGCCGATCTCGCCCGGAACCTATCGTTTCATCCTGGATGTCGCGCTCGAGATCCTCGAGCCGCAGAAGGCGGAGGACTTCTATGCGGAACTGCAGAGTATTCGCACCGCGCTCGAGTATTTGCCGAAACGAACCGAGACCAATCCGGAGAAGATCGCCGAGCGGGCGCGAGAGAAAGAAATCATCAAGCGCCGGCTCGATCGCCGGTGCAGCGAAGCGCCCGCGGTGCTGCATGCAATTGAGGAGGCGCTGAAGAAAATTAACGGCACGGCTGGCGATCCACGGAGCTTCGACACGCTGGATGAACTCCTGAACGCGCAGGCTTACCGTCTCTCCTTCTGGCGCGTCGCGGCGGAGGAAATCAACTACCGGCGCTTCTTTGACGTAAACGATCTCGCCGCGATCCGCATGGAGTTGCCGCAGGTGTTCGACGACACGCACCGCTTGCTTCTCGATCTGGTGCGCGCAGGCGCGGTGACCGGAATTCGGA
>CADDYX010000194.1 GCA_902810735.1 Verrucomicrobiota bacterium
GATTTACCGGCATCGCGCAACGTGGCGATCGGTACGCGCCGACGATCACACCGCGATGTAATCACGTCGTCATTTCGACCAGCGCCGTGATAAACGCTTCAACCGTGCGCCGCGCTGGTAGCGGCTCTAACTCCGCCGGAATCCGCAGCATCGCCAGTGCGAATGAAACGAGATGCCGCAACTTCGGTGGAAGGCGCAGCGCGCCAATGTTGCCGCCGCTGATTTTTTCGAATGGCCACGCCTCGAACAGCCACTGCGCTCCAAAGGGTGCGCCGTGCTCGAAGGGAGTGCCGGCCGCGGCCATTCGTTCACCAGCGGAGCCAAGGTTGATGTCATGAACTATGATCCAGCCGCGCGGCTCAACGAAGCGCGCCACGCGAATCAAATCCAACGTCGGCCGCGGATGCTGGTGATCTGCGTCGATGAATACTGCTTTCAGTTCTCCGGCACGCGCGATTTGCTCGACGTGGCGAGCGTCTTTCCCAGTGTGGACGCGGGTGCGGTGCGACAATCCTGGGACAACCTGCGGAATCGCGAAACCAACCGGCTTCGTTTGGTCGGTTAAACAGCGTTGGCTCAGATCAATCGTCTCCACGACGACTGAACTCGATTGCGAAAGCTGATGCTGGGCAACGGCGTCAGCAAGAACGGCGGCAGAGAAGCCGCTCAACGTACCCACCTCTACCACGCGATCCGGTGCGAGGACGCTGATGAATGCGTGAAGAAACAATACGTCGCTCGCTCCGATTGCTCCGCTGCAATCACCGCGCGAACTGAGCAATCGTTCCACGTGGGCGCACGCATCCGGCAGCGCGGGTGCCGGACACGAAAGATAGCGGGCGAGCTCCGTCAAACCTTCCTGGTACCTGTCGAGAGTAGCGATCTCGCACTGAACTGGCTCGACGCGGCGCGGCAGAGAGGCGAATGACGCGCCGAGGAGCCGAGGTAACGCTGTCGGCGGCACACGGCGCAAAATCGTGAGCCGTTCACGCCATGAGCTATGCTGGGCAATCAGTTCAGCCGCGCGTCCAGAGCCATGCTCGAACTGATCGTCCGCTGCGATTCGTTCCGGATGCATCGAGACGCGCGGCCGGACGTCACCTGCGCCTAACCGCCGGCGACGACGCGGATGAATTCAACGCGATCATCTTGAGCGAGCTGTCGCATCGGCCATTCGCGCTCATGCAACGCGGTGCCGTTGTGCTCGATCAACACTGTATGCGTGGCCAGGCCCAGCCGCGTGGCGAGCTCAGCGACTGTCGCAACCTGATCAATCTCGACAGACTGGCCATTGATCCACACGTTCACGACTTCGCGAGCGCCTGGTCCCAGTCTTTCCAGACCGGTTCGAAGCCGCGTCTGCGCAGCGAGTCCGTCACCTCTGCCACGGTGCGCTCGTCGCTGATTTCAAACTGCGCGGTAGCGGTTGCGCCTTCGCGGGTCCGCGTTTCAGCAGCGATCGCGCGGCCGCCAACAGTCAGATGCAAATCATCCGCGCCTTGGTGAGTGTAACCTCCCGGTTCGGTGTGGCTGCCGGCGCTCATCGAAGTGACGCCGAGCGAAATCAGCACATCGCGCAGTGAGGCGCGTTCGCGCGTGCTCAGGACGATTCCGATTTGAGGAAATGTCACGCGCAACGCGCAAATCAACTGCGCCAGCTCGGCATCGCTAATTGAAAATTGCGGCTGAAATTCGCCCGCCGCCGGCCGAAGTCGCGGCACACTCACCGTGATCTGCGCCTGCCAGCAACGTCTGAGCAGATACTCAACGTGAGCGGCCAGCGCGACGGCTTCATCCTGCCACGGCGAGAGACCAAACAGCGCGCCGACACCGATCCGGCGAAATCCCGCCGCGTATCCGCGCTCCGGCGCATCGAGACGCCAGTTAAAGTCGCGCTTCGGTCCCGAGGTGTGCATCTCTGCGTACGTCGCGCGGTTGTAGGTCTCCTGGTAAACGACGAGGCCTTCGGCTCCGGCGTTCACGATCTCGGCGTACTCCGCCGTCTCCATCGGCGCGACTTCGATCGAGATCGACGGGAACTCAGGCGCGAGCGCGCGTACGCAATCGGCAAGATATCCGCGGCCGACGAACTTCGGATGTTCGCCGGCGACGAGCAGCACCTGCCGGAATCCCTGACCGGCGAGATGCCTCGCCTCCAGGACGACCTGCTCAACGTCCAGCGTCACGCGCAGGATTGGGTTGTCGCGCGAAAAACCGCAGTAACGGCAGTTGTTGATGCACTCGTTGGACAAATAAAGGGGCGCGAAGAGGCGCATCGTGCGGCCGAAGTAGCGACGCGTCACTGCACGCGCCTGCTGCGCAAGCAACTCAAAGTCGGCGGCTGTTTTCGGCGCAAGCAGGCTCTCGAATCGCCTGACGGTTGCGCTTTTGCGGAGCGGCAGATCGTCAAGCAACTGCGCAAAACTCATCCGGCAATCTCCGCTGGCACGCCCGATCCGCAAGGTGCGCCGCTCGCGCGATCGGTACAAAACAAAAGCGCCGGGAACACCCACGGTGCTCCCGGCGCTTTGAATTGTTATCGCTGCGTCTTAGAACGCGAAGTTAATGCCGGAACGGACCATGCCGAAGTTGTTGTCGGCATCGTCGACGATGTTCCAGCTGAAGTCGTTCGTCCAGCCGATGTGCGGCGTGAACCGGACTTCGAAGCCGCCGCCCAATTGGCCGATCAGTTTCGACTCGGTTTTATGCCGATGCACGTCAACGACGGCACCGCTGTCGTCGAAGAACACACGATCCTGGCCGCCGCCGCCGAAGATTCCACCGAAACCAGCCCACGCATACGGCGCGAACCGCGTGCACGGAATTGGGTAGCGGAAGGTGAAGGTACCGAGGGCCGCACCGGAGACGCCGCTACGGTCGCGGTCGACCGTATCGCCGAAGAAGAAGCGGGTGCCGCTGTTCTGGTCGAGCGCGAGCAGGTAGCCTTCGAGGCCGACGCCGAAGTATTTCATGAAGAAGTACTTCGCGTCCAGACCGCCGCCCCAGGCGTGGTCAACGCCGAGATAGCGATCTTCCGGCCAGCTCTCGCCGGTAAAGGCGTAGGTGCCGAAGATGTTAACATCCCACTCGTTGGTGGCGTACCATTCTGGGCAGGTCTGCTGCTGCTGCACGGTGTTCTTCATTTCCTTCCCGGAATATGAAGAAGTCCCGGCGAACGCCGCGCTTCCCAGAGCCACGACTGCGCATGACGCAAGAGCGATTTTCTTGAACATTTGTTTTCTCCTTTTGTTGGTTAAGTCTGCCAGTTTAAGGCTGGCTGTCCTGAGAAACGTGTTTGGGCGTTCCCCCGGATGCCGCCGATTGTCTCATAGCGTTAAATAATATTCAAGGGCCAATTGCGGGGGCTCAGCCACCGGTGTTTATGCCTTTAGTTCGGCTCCGGTGGAGGCGTCGGTGATGACAAACTTCTCGTGGTGGTAACTCGGGTCGCCGCGGAACAAAAGACGACCGGCGTAGCGTCGCTCGAGCTCGATCAGGATCTCTTCGTCTTCCTCCTTCAGGCGCTTGAGCACGTCCGGATTCAAGATGACGCGAATCTCGTGCACGCTGTCCTGGTACTTGCGCATCACCGTATTGAGCGTGCGATGAATCTCCACGCTCGTGGTCATCGACGTTTTAACGACGCCGCGGCCCTGGCAATACGGACAGTTCTCGTAGATCGAGTCGCTCAGACTTTCCTGCGCGCGCTGGCGTGTCATTTCCATTAGCCCGAGCTGCGAAATCGGGAGCACGTGCGTCTTGGATTTGTCGCGCTTCAGGCGCTCCTTCATCAGTTGGTAAACCGCCTGCTGGTCCTTGCGGCTTTTCATGTCGATGAAATCGCCGATGATCAGCCCGCCGATATTTCGCAGGCGGAGCTGGCGCGCGATCTCATCAGCCGCCTCGAGGTTGGTCTGCAGGATCGTCTTCTCGACATCGCGCCCGCCTTTGTTCCGCCCGGTGTTCACGTCGATCGCGACCAGCGCCTCGGTCTCGTCAATGACGATATAGCCGCCGCACCTCAGCCAGACCTGCCGATGGAATGCATCGTCGATTTGCTTCTGAATCCCGAACGTCTCGAAGATCGGCGCGGCGCCGTCATACAGCTTGATGCGATTGCGGGCGCGCCGCGAAATCTGGCCGACGAGGTCGTTCATCCGGTCGATCGAGGGCTTATCGTCGCAGACTACCTCGTCGATGTTTTCGGTGAGGAAATCGCGGACGGTGCGCTCGACCAGGTCGGGCTCTTCGAACACGCGGGCTGGCGCCGGTTCGGTGCGGATCAGCTCTTCTACCCGCTGCCATTGCTCGATCAACATGCTGAGATCGCGGACGAAGTACCGCGCGCGCTGACCTTCGCCGACGGTGCGGATGATAACGCCGACACCGTCAGGGATATCGAGCTGGCGCAGAATTTTCCTTAGTCGGTCGCGCTCCTTCGGGTCTTCGATTTTGCGCGAGATACCGCTGCGGTCGCTGAACGGCATGAAGACCAGATAACGGCCGGCAAAGCTCAAGTTCGTCGTAACGCGCGGGCCTTTGGTGCCGATCGGCCCTTTCGTGACTTGCACGATGACTTCGGATCCGACTGGATAGATGTTCGGAATGTCCTTGGCCGTGATCCGTTTCTTGTGGCCCTTCTTGCTTGGCCGATCGATTTCCTCGATGCCGCTATCGAGCGCGGCGGGAATCGCGTCCCAGAAGTGAAGGAACGCGTTTTTCTCGAAGCCGATGTCGACGAACATCGCCTTCAGACCCATCTCGATGTTCTTGACGCGGCCTTTGTAGACGCTGCCTACAATGTTACGCGAGCTGTTGCGCTCGACGTTGTATTCCTCAAGCCGGCCGTTTTCG
>CADDYX010000195.1 GCA_902810735.1 Verrucomicrobiota bacterium
GAGCTGGCTACTGGTCCACAGGCCACTGCCCATCAACTGCGTTTCATCCATCACCCAGAGGCAGTCGTTATTCAGCAATCCGAAGTGCATCGGCCAGCGGTAGCGGCTCATGCCGTAACCTCGGTTCAGCGCGCGGGAGAGGAGCATGTCTTGCGTCCCGATGAGGATGGCGTCGCGCTCAGGATAGAGGTCCCAATCCTCCTGTTCTTCGCCGCCCATCAGAATGTGAACGCCGATGTTCTCGGTCAGGCCGAGATGCTTTAGCCACTGGCGCACATTGTCGTGCGTTTGCTCAACCAGCGTGCGCATGGGCAGGCAATAGACGAGACGACGCGGCCACTCCGATTGCGGATGGTTGATTGCGGATTGCGGAGAGACGACGCGATTCGAGAGCCATGCAAGCACGACAGCCGCGGTCTTCCCGAGGCCCGTCGGAATGTCGATCAGGCGCGATTTGCATTCAGGTTCTCCCGCCAGCTGCCTCTGATACTCGAACGGCACGTGACCCGTCGCTCTCCGGAAGAAGTCTTCGAACTGGGTTGCGTTCATCGTTCTCTGCGGCGGCGATTGCTATCTTCTTCGGCGACCCTGGAGCGGCGTGATGGCGTCGGGTTCGGCGATGTTGCTGTCCGTGGCGATTTGGCGGCGCAGGGCAACGGCGCGGCGGGAGAAGGCGGCGTTGCTGGCCTGGTGGCCGGCAGCGTCGGCGACGAAGGTGGCGGCGTTGTGCGCGCCGATGTTTAATTGCGCGGCAGTGGCGATGGCGTCCTGGTTCGCGCCGAGGAAGAGGAATTCCCAGTTGTAGGCGTCGGTCTGGTGGCGGATGCGAGCAGAGATATCACGCCAGGTGAAATGGCGAGAGGCGTTCTCGAGGCCGTCGGTCAGGATGGCGACGATGACTTTGCCTGGGCGGTTTTCTTCCGGTAACGCCGCGAGGCGGGTACCCAGGTCGTCGATGGTGCGGCCGATGGCGTCGAGCAAGGCAGTGCTGGCGCGCGGGACGTAGGTGGTGATGTCGAGCGGCACGACCTCGGCGACGGGAATCGATTCGACTGGGACTAGATATTCGTCGTCGAAGAGAACGAGCGTGAGGCGAGCGAGCCCGGGGGCACTTTGTTGTTCCGTGAGGAAATGGTTGAAGCCGCTGATAGCTGCTTCGACCAGCGGCTGCATGGAGCCGGAGCGGTCGAGGATGAAGGCGATTTCGGACAAGTCTTTGTTCATGAGCGGCAGTCTACGGGAAGGGGTGGGACAAAGACGGTCCGAGGGGCAGGAATTTTGAAGTCGGAATGCGGAACTACCGGGTCATGAAGGGAACGTATTGCTCGATCTCGCCGGTGAGATACCGGGCGAGGATGCGGAACTGGAGTTCGAGGGCGCGGCGGTAGGTGACTTTGTATTCAAAGATCGGGTGGGTGATGAGGTGGCTCATCCGTTGCTCGTAGGCGACGAAGAATTGTTTTCTGCCCGCAGCGGTCAGGTTCACCGCTTTGCCGGCGCGGACGAAATCTTTCTCGGTGATCATGCGGTTGTTGATCGCGGTGAGGACGGCGCTCTCGGCGATGAGCGGGCGGAATTCTTCCATGATGTCGAGAGCAAGCGCCGGGCGGCCGAAACGCGGCTGATGATAGAAGCCGATGTAAGGATCGAGGCCGACGGTGTGCGCGGCAATCGTGCAGTCTTTCGCGAGGAGGCTGTAACCTAACGAGAGAAGGGCGTTGACCGGATCGGTGGGTGGACGGCGTTTGCGGCTGGTGAAATCGAAGTTGAAACGCAATTGCGGCGTCCGAGCCCGACTGGCGGCAGTTGAGACGTTCGGATCAGCAAGCTCATCCTCGACTTTAATCATGCCGCTGAACTGGCCGAAGTAGAAGGACGCGGCGGCGCCTTCCATCCCGAGCAGCTCGTCAAGCAAAGTCGCACTTAGCACCGTTTCGGCGGAGTTCTTGAGCTTCGCGAGAATGGGCGCGGGCGGCTCGAGATGATTGCGCATGAGCATGGTGCGCTGGTTCAGAATTTTTCCGCGGACCAAACTGCGGGCGAGCGCGAGACAGACCACGGGGTCTCGCGCGAGACGGAATTGCTCCACGCGGGTGAAGACATTCTTGAGCGAGTGGCCACGCGTAAACCCGTAGAACCAGCCGCCCATCGAGAAGTAGGTGACCGGAATGTCGGCTTCGCAGAGGGACTGCACGGCGGCGGTGGAGATGCCGATGTTGCCGAAGAGGGCGACGTGAGAGAGATCCAGGATCCGCACTTCCTGCACGACTTCTTTCTTATCTTTGACCTGCAGGACTTCGCCACTGCGACCGACGAAGAGGCCGGGGGTGGTGAGGTAGAGGGCGCGGGTGTCGTCGCGCGGCGCAATCAGACGGCGTGGCTCGGCGGGGACCTTCGCTTCCCGAGCTTCGATTTTCGATTTTCTCGCCAGCAGCAGCGTTTCGTCTGGAAGACAAACGGTGACTAACGAGCAGCGCGGGCATTTCGGCGAATCGTAGAGCGGCGGGGGAATCGGCCCGCCGGCGCAGGCGCGGGCAGCGGCGATGTTTTGCAAGACCCATTGCTCAACTTCTGGCGTGATCTCGAGCGGCACACGCTGCTTGGTCGCACGGTAGTAAATGATGCCGCGATTACAGAAGTAGCCGTTGTCGCTCAGAAGAAGACACTGCAGGCCGAGCTGCATCTTATCGGCATCCCAAAGCTCTTTGCCATCGTCGCCTTCGCGTGGGGCGCCAGCTTTGTAGTCGACTGGGCAGACTTCACGTTTCGCGAATAGATCATCATCGCTCGCCTGTGGATCAACTGGACTAAGCTCAACCAAGTCGATCTTTGCTGTGACGCCGAGTCGCTCGGACCCTAACGAGACGGAGCGCGAATGGATTGTTTCGGGTTGCTCGTCTGATGCAGGCATGGCGCCAGAACCGGAGTCGACGCGCGTGTGGACCGCAGCACCACGGAGCGTATCGGCATTATGCACAAACACGCCTTCGACGTGCTCGTAGTAGAACAGACGAGGGCAGTAGACGAACTCATTGAGCATGCGCGCGGGTAGCGGCTCCGCTGTCGCACCGCTTTCGCCACCGGCGGCTTGTCCATCTGCTGCACTTCGGCCGAGCGGCGGCGCGGCCGGGGCGCTGGGTTGCGCATCTCCAGCTAATTGGGGCTCGGCTGTCGACAGAGGTGCCGGATCGGCTGACGCGCGCGTCGCGGCGAGTGCACCGACGACCGATTGGAGGTGCGCCGTCAGATCGTCGGCTGGCTGATCGGTCGACGAGATGCGTGCGGACTTATCGCCCCGGTTAGATGGCACTCGCCTTGTGCGTCGCGGCATGGCGCGAATGTTTAACCAAACACGGAGGAACTTGCGAGCATAAGAACCTGTGATCGTCGACGAATCATCAGCGTGTGTGATCCAGTGTTGCACGCTCGTTGAGGATGGCGTCGGCGAGAGCTTGTACGCCTCTTGAAAGGCGCGAATCGCGCCAGCGTGTAGCCCGAATCCGTCGCGCTCCGTCGCAGCGCAGGCACCGCGATCCACCAACGTTCGAGCTGGGGGTGGACACCGGCGACAGCGCATCATTGTCGGCGAATCATATCGAGATCGCCGCCGCGATGATCTTTCGAGCACACCGGCGCCTATTTTCCATCGTCTATCGCGCGATCGGCCGACCAGTGCCTGGTCGGAAATACCTTACTTCTGTTAAGGGGTAGGGCGTCCCTTCTTAAAAACCCTGGCTGGATGCGCTCACTTTTGCGAACGGCCCATCGACGTGCGGTCGTCCGGTTCGCTCCAAAGCACGAGCAGTTTGCGGCAGAATCTGCGCCAAGCTGCGCACATGAAGTACTCGCAGTTGCGGCGTGGTCTCTCGCCGGAAGACGCGGCGGCTTATGTCGTCCGGACGCAGTTGTGCGCAGTGTCGCTGCACGACGCGCACGTCATCACCAAGCCACCTCGCGATTCGGTAGATGTCGATGCCCTTGCTTGCGCAGATCGATGCAAATGAATGGCGCATCACGTGCCGACTTGATCCACGGCACGCGTTGCGATTTCATGTATTGATCGAACCGGCGACGGAAATCGAAACGATAGCGGTGCTTCCCCTGCACGACGTCTGGCTGCAAGACGCACCGCGATCCGCTGTTTCGAAGCGAAATAGAACGCCTTGCATTGCGAGCCGGTGACATTCGTCGGCGGAATGTTCTTCACGCTATCTGCAAACATCGTCAGACAAGAGCGCTTACCATCCGCACCCGTCGGGCTGTAGCGATTCGTCTCGAGCTTGTGCGCAAGGAACCGCTCGAATTCAGCCGTGAACGATTGCGCCGGTTGCAGCTCCGGACTCTCGAGAATCTCGCGAGCACGCTGCACAGCTTCCGCGTAGTCGCGCGTTTCCAGTGACACCATGCTGCGTCGCCCGTTCGCCTGCTTCGCAAACCAGTAAATTTCGCCGCGGAGGTAAAGCCCTCTGATCCTCACTTTCAGCACCCGCCGATTCTGATCGCAGACTTCTCCTTAGCGGTCCGCAGCGAGAGCATGCGAGTGATCGTCCTTAATTCGGCGCGGTTCGTCCGCCGTCAAGTAGCACCCTAAATCCCGCGGAAGCGATAGTGTTCCGCCGGCGACATTGTAACACTTTACTGTAACACTTTGCCGTTTTTCATGCGTTTGCATGGCCCCATATGGAGTCGCCCACGAGGGAAGAGATCGTTCACGAAGGCCCTGAGGATCTTGACACGGTAAAAGTCACAGGTTGGAACCCTGTATAGCGCACGTCACCGCAGCGCCGCTGACTCTGATTTCGCTGGCGACACCACAGCGCGAAAACCGGGCGGCTTGGCGGCAATCC
>CADDYX010000196.1 GCA_902810735.1 Verrucomicrobiota bacterium
CCGGTGGAGTGGGCGGGCGATTGCCGGACACGCCCCGCGGCATGTCGGGCCGGCATTTCAGCACGTTGGCGATGTAAACGTCGGCACGGCTGAACCCCATCGTCTCGATGATCTTGGTCAGCAGCTGACCGGCGCGCCCGACGAACGGCTCGCCGCGCGCATCTTCGTCAGCGCCCGGCGCTTCGCCGATGAACATGACTTCCGCATCAGGGTTGCCAACACCGAAAACCGTTTGTGTTCGCGAGCGAGCAAGATGCGGGCATTTCACGCACACCGAAACCGGCTGAGCGAGCGCAGCGAGCTTGTCGGATTTCGAAGCTCTTCCGGCTGGAGCGGTGAGCGGCGGGTTCCGGACAAACTCGAGCGCCGTAATCGACGCATGCGGCGGCCGGTCCGATCCATCTCGGATCTGCTGCAGCGCATCGAGCACGATCTCCAGGCCGGCGCGGAATTGGCTCACCGCGCGAGCATCGGAATTTTTGCAGCGCGCGGCAAATCCTTTGAAGGTGCCGCGTGAGTTTGCGGCTGGGTGATTATGATTACGAGCTGCCCGAAGCGCTGATCGCGCAACGGCCGCTCGAATCGCGTGATGCCTCGCGAATGATGGTGCTGGATCGCGAGAGTCAAAAGATCGAGCACCGGATGTTCAGCGCGCTGCCGTCGTTCATCCGGCCGGAAGACCTGATCGTGCTGAACGACACGCGTGTCGTAAACGCGCGGCGCTTTTCTGACGATCGCGCCGTCGAGTTTCTCTTTCTCGAGCAGATCGAGCCGCGATGCTGGCGCTGCCTGGTTCGGCCGGGACGGAAGATGCGTCGCGGTGCGACGAGCGTCGTGAACGGCGTTCGCCTCGTCGTGGAGGAGGTGTGTGAAAACGGCGATCGCATCGTTGTCGCGGATCGTGAGATTGATCTGCTCGACGCTGGCGAATTGCCGTTGCCGCCGTACATCCGGCGCGCGAGCGACGTTGCCGATCGCGAACGTTACCAGACCATTTATGCGACGGTGCCGGGTGCGCTCGCCGCGCCCACAGCCGGTCTGCATTTCACGACTGATCTGCTGGCGTGTCTTCCGCACACGTTTGTCACATTGCATGTAGGCACCGGCACATTTCGCCCGGTGCAGACAGAGGACGTCACGCAGCACCGGATGCACGCAGAGCGGTTCAGTATCTCGCCAGCGGCAGCCGAGCGGATCAACGTAGCGGCGCGAGTGATTGCCGTCGGCACAACGACGGTGCGCGTGCTTGAATCAGCGACACGCGAGAACGGACAGATCATCGCGCAGGAGGGCACAACCGACATCTTCATTCACCCGCCGCAAACCATCCGTCACGTCGACGCGCTGCTCACCAATTTCCATCTGCCTCGCTCGACTCTGCTGATGCTGGTGAGCGCGTTTGCCGGCCGCGAGTTTGTGCTGCGCGCTTATCGCGAGGCGGTCCGGCAGCAGTATCGCTTCTACAGCTACGGAGATTGCATGCTGATTTTGTGACGTCGCTGCCGTAGCGTCCGCCGAATGGAGGAAGCGGGAAAACCGAAAGGCGAGCTCGTCATTCGCACGATCGCGATGCCCGCCGATACCAATCCGAGCGGCGATATTTTCGGCGGCTGGATCATGTCGCAGATGGATCTCGGCAGCGGCATCCTCGCGTTGAAAACGGCGAAGACGCGCGTCGTCACCGTCGCAATGGACGGCATGTCATTTCTCCAGCCGGTTCGTGTCGGCGATCGGGTCGCGTGCTATGCGTGGGTGGAGAAGATCGGGCGCACCTCGATGAAAATTCCAGTCGAGGTGTGGGTCGAGCGTTACATGACCGGCGAACAGGTGCGCGTGACGCACGCGGTTTTCACCTACGTCGCAATCGGCGCGGACGGGCGGCCGATCGCGGTCCAGCGGCAAGATTAACGCCGGCGACGGCTACGCGACATCAGCGCAAGCGGCGGTCGAGCAGAGCTCGAAGTGGCCGGATTGCACGAGCAGGTCCACGGCTTCGTAGACGCGGATCTCAGAGAGGCCGGTGCGGCGAGACAATGCGCCGATCGGCAGCGGATTGTTGAACGCGACCGCCCAGACTTGTTCGGCAGCCGGCGGTAATTCGACCGGCGTGTCGGACGCCAGCGCGAGGCGGCGGCGATGCAGAGTTGCACCGGCATCTGGAAAACGGAGCTTCAGTTGCTGCAGCTCGTCGCGTGCCTGCAGCGCGTGGATCAGCATGTCGTCCGCGCTTCCGGCGATCAGTTCCGCTTCCACGCACGAGCTGACGCGCCCTTCGGACGAGAATAGAAATGTGCCGCTAAGTGTGTCGCTGACGAACAACTGCATGAACGCCTCCGGACCGGTGAGATGTTGAAATTGCCCGTGCCGCGGCTGCCCCTGTTCGAAGAAGAAGACGGAAATCAGCTCCGCCTTCTCGTTAAAGATCCGGAGCTCGCCGGTCTGGCGTGAGCTGACGATTGTCTGATAAACGGTCACGAGGTCGAAGTTCGCCAGGTTACCGTGCAACTGCAGCGGCTCGGAATCGCCGTCGGTCGCATCCAGCTCTGCCCGCAGCCTGCTCGCGAGATTTTGGCTCAGGAACAGGAAAAACGACGGCGCCCTGCGCGCCAGCTCTGGAAAATCCTCCACCTGGAAGCATTGCACCGTGACGGCACCACGTGCTCGCGCGGTGTGCCGGCGCGGCGTTTTGGTCAGCGTATCGATGTCGCCGAGCAGGTCACCGCGCGACAAGAGCAGGGAATCACCGCCAGCCACCGCGTTCTCCGTCGAAAGCTCGACCGTTCCGCGCGTGATGATATAGATCGCGGTGCTCGCGCCGCCCTGCGCGTAGATGATCCGCTGCGGCGCCAGGTGCTGGACGTACGAGAGCTCGCCGAGCGCCTTCAATTCGAGCGGCCTCAGCGTTGTGCAATAAGCAAAGAAATCCCGGTGCGCCACGCCTTTGTTGAAAGCAGTAATCATGCAGATGGCCGGCTTTTTTCGGCGTTGTTTCGGCAATTTCCAATCGCGTCGCGTTGGCGTTAAATCCTGCGATGGCCGAAGTGGCATACCTGTTCGAGCGATTCCCCTCGTTCGGCCAGACCTTTTGCTATCGCGAAGTGGTTGAGCTGGAACGACAAGGCGTTCACGTCCATGTCTTCTCCATCCGCCGTCCTGACGACGAGCCACCGCAAGACTGGGATGCCGACATCGTGCGGCGCGTCCACTATCTGCCTGCTGAGAAGGAGCTTGTGCAGGAGATCGATCGGGCGATTCGGCAGCAGTCCGTGCCCGCACGCGCCGAGCACGCAATCCGCGATTGGGACAGGCGATCGGATTTCCTGCGTCTCTATCAGGCCGCCTATATCGGCATGCGGCTGGACCGCCTCGGCATTTCCCGGCTGCACGCGCATTTTGCGGGAATGGCTGCGCGAACGTCGTACTGGATACACGAATGTTTCGGCACCGCCTACAGCTTCACGGCGCACGCCAACGACATTTTCGCGCCACGACAATTTGCCATCGGCCTGGATAAACTCGTCGATTCCGCTGCTGCCGTCGTCTCGGTCAGCGACTTTGCCGTCGCGGCGCTAAAACAATCGTTTGCGCGTGCCGCCGGTAAAATTCACCGCGTCTACAACGGCATCGACGTGTCGCAGTTCCGCCGGGCGACATTTGCGGGTGCGACGCCGTCGCTCATTTCGGTTGGGCGGCTGATCGAGAAAAAAGGGTTCGATGATCTGATCGATGCCTGCGCATTGCTGCGGAACCAGGGCGGCCAATTCCGCTGCGAGATCATTGGTGAAGGGCCACTCGAGACGCAATTGCGTCAGCGAATCGATCGGCATCAGCTCGCGAGCGTTGTGCAGCTGGCCGGTGCGTTACCGCAACATGAAATCGTTGCTCGACTGGCGGCGGCGAGCGTTTTCGTGTTGCCGTCCAAAGCGGAAGCCGACGGCGGAATGGACAATCTGCCGACCGTGATCATGGAAGCGATGGCTGCCGCGCTGCCGGTCGTGTCGACGCGAATCGCCGGCATTCCGGAGATGGTCGAGACTGGTGTGAGTGGCGAACTCGTGCCGCCGAACGATCCAGCCGCGTGTGCTGCTGCTGTCCGGCCACTTATTCACGATCGCGAGATGTGTCGCCGACTTGGGAGCCGCGGCCGCGAAATCGCGGAAGCGAAGTTCGGGATCGAGCGCAACGTGCAGCAGTTGCGCGACCTGCTGCTCGCCAGGTAAGCCGCACTTTCGCCTTGTCGCGCAACGCGCAACGGTACGAAATACCGGCGATGAAGTTGCTCTGTTGCTTCCTCGCCGCCGCAATCACGGTCGTCAGCCCTGCGATTGGTCAGAGCGGTAACAATTGGCAGGAGACGTACGGCCGGCTGCTGGCGAAATACGTTACACCTGGCGGGGTGAAATACGCCAGCTGGAAGGGAAACGCGCCAGACATACAGGCGCTGCAGTCCGTCGTCGATGCCATCGCGAAGGCGAATGTCTCCTCGATGCCGAAGCAGGAGCAGCTCGCGTTCTACGTCAACGCCTACAACGCCTGGATCCTGCACGAGGCGCTCGCGAAGTATCCGACCAAAAGCGTGAAGGACCCGCTCTTCACCTTCTTCACCAGTCAGCGTGCGAAAGTGGCGGGCGAATCGATGAGTTTCAATCACCTCGAGAAAGATGTGATCCGCTCGAAATTCGGCGAGCCGCGGGTGCATTTTGCGCTCAACTGTGCGAGCCGCAGTTGTCCGCCGCTCGCCTCACAGCCATTCACTGGCGCCAATCTCGATGGGCAGTTCGAGAAACTCGCGAAAGCGTTCGTGAATTCCGAGAGAGGCGTGCGGCTATCCGCCGACGGT
>CADDYX010000197.1 GCA_902810735.1 Verrucomicrobiota bacterium
CTCTACCTGATTGCAGAAGGATCGGTGAAAATCTCCAAAAAAGGCCGCGGCGGGCAGCAGGAAACGCTCGCCTTTCTGATGGAGCAAGACTTTTTCGGTGAAATGGCGCTGGTCGATTGCGCCAAGCGTTCCGCGCAAGCAGCAGCTGTCGGCAACGTCGTGCTCGGACGAATCAATCGCGATGGATGGGACGAGTTGCTGCGCCTCGCCCCGCATCAAGTGCTGAGTAACTTCACGAAGGCGGTTACGAAGAGACTTCGCGGGAACAACCAGCGCTTCATCGAAGAGATGATGCGCAATGAGCGGCTTTCGCTCATCGGCACAACGATCAGTTCGATCGTGCACGACATGAACAACCCGATCTCGACCATCATCTGCGGGTGTGAGGTCATCCGCAGCAACACGCACGAGGAAGTTCCGCTGCAAATGACGGCGCTGATTCAGGACGCGGTCGACAAGATGAATGTGATGGCGCGCGAGCTGATCGATTTCTCGCGCGGTAACACGCAGCTCAATTTGCAGGAGATCGGGCTCGGCGAACTGATTCACGACCTGCAGCCCGATTTCGCGAGATGCCGCCCCGCGATCGATGTTCGCGTGGAAGTTCTATACGACGCGCCGGTGAAGATGGATCGCCACCGTCTGCTGCGCGTGTTCGGCAATTTGATCCGGAACGCGCAGGAGGCGATGGCAAAAAGCGACCAGAAAATGCTGCGTTTCACCGTGAAACGCATCGAACGCACCATCCACTTTGAAATTTCCGACACGGGCTGTGGAATTCCCGCCGCGCTTCTGCCGCGAATCTTCGAACCGTTCGTGACGCACGGGAAGTCGAACGGTACCGGCCTTGGCCTGGCCATCAGCAAAGCTGTCGTCGAGGCGCATGGAGGTTCGATCTCCGTCAAAAGCACCGAGCGCGGGACGACCTTCGCGGTCGATCTGCCGCTGGAGGGCTAAGCCGCGTCGCACTGAGGCGGGGACATTTCCCCACGCGGGCAGAAAATAGACGGGTTTGGCCCGGTAACAGCTTCGTGTTGAAGCACCGACCTTTGTCGGAACGGATGTCGCCGCCCTTCCATGCCCACTGAGCTAGAACTCGATCTCGAACTCGAGATCGCCCACGTGCTCTTCATCGACATCGTGGGCTATTCCAAGCTCTTGATCAACGAGCAGCACGAATCGCTGCATCAACTCAGTCGGATCGTGCGCAACACCGACGCGTTTCGTGTGGCGGAAAGCGCTGGAAAATTGATTCGGCTGCCGACCGGCGATGGAATGGCGCTCGCTTTCACCAGCGCACCCGACGCGCCGGTTCGCTGCGCTTTGCAGATCGCAAAAGCGCTACAAAGCCATCCCGGAATTTCCGTGCGGATGGGCGTGCACAGCGGGCCCGTGAGCGGATTAACCGATGTGAACGACCGGTCGAACGTAGCTGGCGCCGGCATCAACATCGCCCAGCGCGTCATGGATTGCGGTGATGCCGGACACATCTTGCTTTCCAAACGCGTGGCCGAAGACCTCGCCCAGTATCGTCACTGGCAACCGCACCTGCACGAGCTCGGCAAGTGCAAGGTGAAGCACGGCGAAGTCATTTCACTCGTAAATCTCTACACGAATGAGGTGGGAAATCCCGCCGTGCCGACAAAGCTAAAGGCTCTGGCGCACAACCGGCATTCGCTGCGCGCCGGTGAGCAAACATCACGCGCCTGGATGCAAGCGCCGGTGATCGCCGCATCAATCGCCGCGATCGTGTGCGTCGGTTTTTTGCTAGCTAGAACTTCGCGCCTGTCCTCGAATGAAGCTGCGCCGCGCACGATCGCACCTCTCCCTCCCGTTCCGGAGAAAAGCATCGCGGTTTTGCCCTTCGAAAACCTGAGCGCCAATCAGGAAACAGCGTTCTTCACCGACGGCGTGCAGGATGAGATCCTTTCCAATCTCGCGAAAGTCGCGGACCTGAAAGTGATCAGCCGCACGAGCGTGATGCAGTACAAAACCGTTCGCGCGCGCAACCTGCGCGAGATCGGGCGGCAGCTCGGGGTTGCGCATGTGCTGGAAGGCAGCGTTCAACGCGCGAACAACCGCATTCGTATCAACGCGCAGCTCATCGACGCGCGAACCGACGCGCATCTGTGGGCGCAGGTCTACGATCGCGATTTGGCGGACGTCTTCGCGATCCAAAGCGAAATCGCCCGCACCATTGCCGATCAGCTGCAAGCGAAGCTCTCCTCCAAAGAAGTAGCGGCCCTTCATACGACGCCGACGCGCGACTTGGCTGCCTACGACCTCTACTTGAAGGCGATCGAGATTGGGCGGAACCGCGCCAGCTCTATCGGAAGCGGCGGCGCGGAAGAAGCGAAACACCAGATCAACCTTCTCAATCAGGCGATTAGCCGCGATCCAGCATTTCTGCCGGCAATTTGTTCGCTCGTGCAAATTCATCTTTACCTTCACTGGATCAACGCGGACCAGGCCGTCGATCATCTCGGTTTGGCGAAGCAAGCGCTCGAAACCGCGGCGCGTCTGCAGCCGGACAGCGCGGAAGTCCATCTCAGCCGCGCAATTTGGCACTATTGGGGCGCGCGCGAATACGCCGCCGCGCTCGCCGAACTCGCCCAGGCCAGGCGCGACCTGCCTAACGACACCCGCGTCCTCTTCTTTGAGGCGATGATTTACCGACGCCAGGAGAACTGGCGCGATGCCACTCACCGCCTGGAACAGGCTCTTTCACTTGATCCCTGCAACATCACGACCATCTCGGAGATGGCCGGAACCTACGCAATTCTGCTGCGCTACTCCGACGCGGCAAACACGCTCGACCGCGCGCTGAGCTGGAAACCGCTCGACTTCAACGTCGGCCTGCTGCGCGCCTACGTTGATTTTATTTGGAAAGGCGATCTGCAACGCTGGCGAGAAGTCGTCTCGAGCGACGCGACCAGGAGCGCTGATCCGAATGACGTGATCAATGCGCGGATCGATCTCGCGTTGAAGGAACGTGATTATGATCGCGCTGAACAATTGCTCGCTGCCGGCGGCGGCACGGAGTTCGACGACAACGGTTTCTTCACGCCGCGCGAATGGAAAGAAGCAATCGTCGCACGCGGCCTCGGCCAAGCGTCGAAAGCGGCGGCCCGGTTTCAGGTTGCGCGTGACCGTGCGGCCGCAGAAGCGCGCCAGCATCGCGGTGACGCGAAGGCGCTGATCGTTCTCGGTCAAATCGATGCCACGATGGGGCGCAAAACTGAGGCGCTGGATGAAGGTCAACGCGCCGTCGATATGCTGCCGGCGTCAAAAGACGCGATCAACGGATACCAATTGCAAACGCGTCTCATCATGATTTATGCGCAAACCGGCGAGACGGATCGCGCTTTAGATGCAATCGAAAAGAACATCCGCCGGCCTTACGCGCCCGAGTACGGCTCCCTGAAAGTAGATCAGGTATGGGATCCGCTGCGCGGCAATCCTCGCTTTGAAAGAGTCGTTGCGTCTCTCGCGCCGAAACTCTGAGCGGCGCCGCGGCAGAGCATTCGTTGCCAACCGTCAGTCGTTACGCCGAACGATTTTGAGCATCGCAGCGGCGGCGAAGAACATCGCGCCGAGCACAACCACCGCGCTGACGAATGACGGCCGGCGTGGCTCGGGCGTAACGTAATTCCGCTCCGGAAACTGCCGCGATGCATCGCCGCGCAATGCCATCTGCAAGACCTCGGAAAGATGCAGCGGCACACGATCCGTCGTTTGCCGCACCTGCTCACGACAACTAAAACCGTCGGCGACCAGGAGCGTATCTTTGGTCGCGTTCCGCACCTGCGGCAGCAGCTCGTGTTCGCCGACCTTGATCGACGTTTCGTAATGGTCTGCCTCAAATCCGAACGCCCCCGCCATTCCACAACAGCCGTTGTTCGGCAGCTCGAGATCGAGTCCCATTCTCTTCAACAGCTTTTCGTCCGCCGTTGCTTGCTTCAGCGCCTTCTGATGACAGTGGATGTGCGCGAATGCCTTGCGCTTTAATTTCGGCGGCTCGTAATGCGGCGCTTTCTTCTCCAGGAACTCGGCGAGTAGATAAGTCTGTTGCTTAAGTCGCTGCGCGTCCTGGTTGTTAGGCAGCAGGTTGACGAGCTCGTCTTGGAATACGGCGTAACAGCTCGGCTCGAGCACAACAACCGGCGTGCCGGCTTGAATGAACGGCTGCAAACCGACGAGCATCTTGTTCAGCCAACGCTCCGCTGTATCGAGCATTCCGTAATCGTAGAGCGGACGTCCGCAGCACATGTCTGCTTGCGGGACTATGACGTGGAAGCCTGCCGACTCGAGAACTTCGACAGCGGCTTTGGCGGTGTTCGGATGGAAGTAGTTGTTAAATGTGTCCGGCCACAGGACGACTGGCGGTTTGCCGGTGCCATTCGCGCCGGCGCGATGGTGGAACCATTGCTTGAAAGTCTGTTCCGCGAATGCCGGCACATTCCGCTGCGGCGCAATCCCAATCACCGCTTTGAACAACCCGCGAAAGATCGGCGCGTGCGAAATGAAGTTTGCGATCGCGGCGCCGAATGGAATTGCATTCGTTAGGCGTGCCCATATGTGGATCAAGCCGAACGCGTAGGCATACATCGGCCGCAGCCGCCCCGCGTAGTAGTGCGACAGGAACTCCGCCTTGTAAGTCGCCATGTCCACACTCACCGGGCAGTCACCTTTGCAACCTTTGCAGGCGAGGCAGAGATCGAGCGCTTCCTTCACCGTCTCGTCGCGCCAGCCATCTTTGATCGTGTCGCCGGTGAGCATCTCGAAAAGCAAGTGCGCGCGGCCGCGCGTCGAGTGCATCTCTTC
>CADDYX010000198.1 GCA_902810735.1 Verrucomicrobiota bacterium
GAACTTCGGGCAGCGCGCAGCTGGCGAGTGAACGGATCGCCGCCTTTCTCGCCAACCGCGGCTTTGCCCGCATCCCGATGCGGCGCGGCGCGAACGGCCGGTACGAGGTGCCTGCCAATATCAACGGCCACGCGACGACGCTCGTCGTCGACAGCGGTTCTTCCTTCACCCTGCTCGCGCGTCACACGGCCGGCGCAGACGGTGTTTTCTCCGCACCGGTGCGATTTGCCTACAACACCGGCGGGAATCATCTCGAGCCGCTCAATCTCGGCACCGTCCGGCAGTTAAGTATCGGCAGCTTTCAGCTCGAGAACGCCGACGTAAACGTCGCGAATGTCACCGCCGACCTGCTCGGCATCGATGAGTTGTCGATGAATTTTGCCGTGCTCGACTTCGCCAGCTCGGCGCTTTATTTGCGCCATCCCGACCGGCGGTAGACGCAGCTGTGCGGCGCTCGCCAATGCGGCCAAAGGAGGCGGCGCGTGATCGATGTTGATTTTCCGCCGGCGGAATGGATTGATCGGAACTCCGCGCCGCGGCCTGACTAGCCCATGAGACGACATCGTTTGCCCGCCCTGCTAGCGATGCTGACTTTCTTCGCCGTCGCCGGCTGTTATCGCAAACCGG
The DNA here is from genome assembly GCA_902810735.1 of Verrucomicrobiota bacterium. Taxonomy (GTDB): domain Bacteria; phylum Verrucomicrobiota; class Verrucomicrobiia; order Chthoniobacterales; family UBA10450; genus CADDYX01. The sequence goes on from CADDYX010000198.1 coordinate 628, forward strand.
GATTCGAAACCGGCGATCACCTGATTCCGCTCGGCAGTTCCGACCCGGCGCAGATCGTCACCGTCGTCGGAGTGGAGAAGGACGGATATCGGATCGTGGCCGGCGTTAATCCGGCTCCGCGCGATCCGGTGGAAACGCGAACGCGCGCCGAAATTGAATCTTATTACGTACGCGTTGCCGATCTGCCGGTCGGCGGCAGTTGGTCCACTCCAACACCGACTCCTACGCCAACGCCGACTCCTACTCCGAAGCCGACGTCGACAGCAGCGCCCGCAACTCCCTCGCCCAGCCCGACGCCATCGCCGATCGACGTGAAGAAAGTCGCGGCGAGCGTTCGCCCCGCGCTTGTCCGCCTCACACTTTTCGATGCCAAAGACAAGCCGACGCGGAGCGCCATCGGGCTTTTGATTTCGGCCGATGGCCGCGTCGTCACGACGGCACGCACGGTGGAAGGCGCCGCGAAGGGCGTGATCGAGTTGTCGAGCGGCGCAATCAAAAACGTGACCGGCGTGCTCGCGTCCTCGCCCGGTTCCGACCTCGCGATTGTGAAGGCTGATGTGACCGGCGCGCCGTTCCTGCCCGTCAACACAACACCGACGATTCAGGTCGGCGAAGAGGTCGCGATTGTTGACACCGCTGACGCTGCGAACGGTGGCACGGCCGTCCCCGGAACCGTTGCTGCGATTCATTCTGATCCAGCAGGCGATGCGCTCCAGGTCAACGGCGGCGATCTCCACGCTACGGCCGGCGCTCCCGTCGTTAGCAGGCGCAGCGAGATTGTTGGCTTCATTACCGCGGACGAGAAAGGCTCCACGTTGAATTCTGTCCGTTCCGCGGCGGCGGTGGCGGCGTTGCTCACGCAGGTTCAGCCGAGCGCAACCCCAAGCTGGCCGGGGATTGCCTCGCCGGGTCCTTCGCCGTCGCCAAGTGGCACTCCGAAGCCGCGACCCACCCCTGCAACCGGCGACGCTGCGCTTGTCTACACTCCTTACCCGCGCTATCCGGCCGCGGCGCGGTTTTCCTACTTTGGCCCGCAGAGCGGCACCGGTCGGTATCTGGTCAAGTTCGGCGCGGACGGCGCAGCAACGAGCGTGCAGATCGTGAAGTCGACCGGCAGCGACCTTCTCGATCAGGCGGCGGTCGATGCGCTGAGATCGTGGCGCGCGCAACGCGGGCGCCCATCGCAGCGCATCGTGCCGATCACTTTCCGCCGGCCGTAATTTTCGCGCCGTTGGCTGACCCGCGGTGGCGTTGCTCGTGATCGAGCAGCCATTTCTTTCGCCACAATCCGCCGCCATACCCGCAGAGCGATCCGTCCGCGCGGATCACGCGGTGGCAAGGAATGATGACCGCAATCATGTTCGTTCCATTCGCGCGGCCCACCGCGCGCATTGCACCCGGAATCCCGAGCTGCTGCGCCATCCATAAATAGGAGCGCGTTTCCGCCGGCGGGATCGATTGCAGGATTTTCCAGGCGCGGAGCTGGAACTCGGAGCCGACTGGCGCGAGCGGCACCGTGAACCTCAGCCGGCTGCCGGCGAAGTACTCCGTAAGCTCGCGCCGCGTTTGCTCGAGGTGCCGGTGTTCTCCCGGAACGACGTTCGTGCGCAGTCGTTGCCTCAGCAGCGGCAGCTCGCGTTCGAGCGCACGACGATCTCCGAACTCGAGCATCCGCAAGCCGGTATCGTCGGCAACGGCGAGCATCGTGCCGAGCGGCGTCTCGATGCGTTCGGCAAACAATCCGCCACGCTCTTTCGCGCCGCTTGGCGGCGAACCGAAAATGCGTGTGAACGCTTCGCGAAAGCCGCTCTCGGACGCGAAGCCGCTTTCAGTGCGCGCTTCTTCCACTCGCGCGCCGCGCCGGACATTCGCCAACGCCAGACCCATTCGCCGCGCGCGGTGATAGGCCTGGAACGTCATACCGTAATGACGCTTGAACTGTCGCCGCGCGGTAGACGGATCGATCGACAACGCCGCCAGTTCTTTGTCCGTGACACGCCCGCCGGGAGCGCGTTCGACTTCAACCTGCAAGCGTTGCAGGAGCGGTGGCGCAGGCGTGCCATTCTCCATCGGGTGACAACGCAGACAGGGCCGATAGCCGTCGTGCAATGCCTCGGTCGGCGTTGCAAAAAAATCGACGTTTTCCCGCGCCGGTTTTTTCGCGCTGCAGGTTGGGCGGCAGAAAATGCCGGTCGTGCGCACGCCGACATAGAAGATTCCTTCGAAGCTGCTGTCTCGACCGAGCAAAGCTCGATACATCGTGTCGAATGGCGGAAGCAATTGCGCTGTTTTCATGAACGGGTTCTTGGATGCGCTCACCTTAGAACGGCCTCACCAGTTTTGGCATCGACGGAATTCAGGCATGGAATTCCGCCATCAAACGATTCGCCGCCGCGTGCGACATCGCACTCTGCGTGTAGCTGAACGTCCCAGCCTCACGCAGCTCTTCGAGCGCGCGTTGCACCACACTCAGCGCCGCGAGCGACAAGCTGCTGCCAATGCTGACGCGCTTCACCCCGAGCGCCGCGAGCTCTCGCACGCTGAGCGGACTCGCCGAACCACCGCTCGCTGCCAGGATGTTCAGCGGCGCGTCGATCTCGGCGACGAGCGCGCGGACGGTGTCGCGATCCTTCACGCCCGGCACGAACACGCAATCAGCTCCGACCGCACGATAGCGATTCGCCCGCTCGACCGCTTCCGCGAAATTCCGCGGATCTCCGCTGCGCGTGAGGAACGGATCTGTGCGCGCATTCAGCGTAAACGGAATGCCGGATCCGCGTGCCGCTTCGGCTCCGGCGCGAATCCGATCGCAGGCAAGATCGACATCGAGCAGCTCACTTTCGCCGGTGCCATCTTCAATATTGCAACCGACAGCACCAATCGCGAGCGCGCCTTTGACCGTCGCCGCGACATCGTCGCGAGTGCGCCCATAGCCGCCTTCCAGATCAGCTGAGACCGGCAGATCGACAGCTGCGACAATGCGCGCGACGTGCTCCAGCATCTGCGCGCGTTCGACCCGTTCGCCATCCGCTAAACCCATCGTGAACGCGACACCGGCGCTCGTCGTCGCGATGAATGGAAAGCCGGCGGCGACCATCATGATCGCGCTGCCTGCGTCCCACGCATTTGGAAGCACGACGATTCCCGCCTCGCGATGCGCTTGAGCAAACGCGGCGCCTTTTTCCGTCTGCGAAATCATTGCGTCAACGATTCGGCGATCACCTTTGCCACCTCCGCGACCGCAGCCATTCGTGCGTCGCCAGAAATGTTCGGCGCGTTCAGATAGATACATGCAAGCACCGGCACGGCATTCGGCCGGCGGAGGATCGCGATGTCGTTTGTCGCTCCGCGCGCGCCACGCCCAGTTTTGTCGCCCACCCGCCACGACTTTGGAACGCCGGCGCGGATCATCTGCGCACCCGTGGTGTTCGCGATCATCCATGACTCGAGCAGATCTCGCGAAGCGGGCGATAAGCCATCGCCGAGCAGCAGTCGGGTCATGTCGTTAATCATCGCGGATGGCGTGGTCGTGTCGCGTTCGTCGCCAGGTGCGACGTCGTTCAGCTCTGGTTCGATCCGGTCAAGGTGCGTCACGTGATCGCCCAGGCCGCGCACGTACGCGTTCACTCCCCCCGGTCCGCCGATGGTGCGCAGGAGAAGATTGCCCGCGGTGTTGTCACTGTATTGGATCGCAGCCTCGCACAACGCGCGCAGCGTCATGCTGCCCTCGGCGACGTGCTGCCTCGTGACTGGCGCGTATTCCAGCAGGTCGGCTGCGGTGTACGGAATCCTGTGCTCCAGCGTTTCCTCCTTCTGGTCAACACGATGCAGCACCGCCGCTGCGGCGAGAAACTTGAACGTGCTGCACATCGCAAATCGCTCGTTGGCGCGATGTTCGATGCGTTTGCCACTTCCGGTGTCGATCGCCGTAACTCCGAGCCGCCCGCCGGCGCGCTTCTCAATCGCGTTGAGCTGCTCCTCAGCCGAGCGTGGATTCGAGCCGGACGCGACAGCACCCGCAAGGACGATCGCGCTGACGAAAAAGGCGAAGTACTTCACGATCCGAAGAGTGAGCCGGCAGACGGATTCGAACCGACGACCTGCTGATTACAAATCAGCTGCTCTACCA
>CADDYX010000199.1 GCA_902810735.1 Verrucomicrobiota bacterium
ATTTCTATCCTGTCTTGAGGTGGTTTGCGCGGTTTGGCACACCGCGACATCACATGTAAGGCGTTGAAGCGTTGCAATTTACGCTACGGATCGTCGTGGCTCCAGAGCGGCGTCTGCTACAGACGCGCAACAAAACTGCAGGGTGAGAAACTGCCGGGGCTACAGGGCGGCGTTTCACAGGCTCGCGCTGGATGCGAGACTGAATGCTACCGAGTGAATTCGTTGATGAGCTTGGCGACGTCTTCGCCGAGCTGGCGCGCGGTGCGGCGAAATAACGCGCCGGTTCCGCTCCCGAATGCGCCGAAGCCGGATTGCCGTTCCTGCGCGAACCGGACCAGCAGTTGACCGGACGTGCCGTCGACCAGTTCGCCGATGATCTGGATTTGCACTGTGCCGTAGAACAAGCCGGACCAGTAAAGCGCCGCCTGCGGGCCAGGATCGAGCTTCGCCAGCCGGGCACGAACCACCAGCGTTCTACCCGTTGGTTGTCCGCTTTTCCGGTGTCGCAGCTTCTTCGTCAACCCCGCAATGAACGCCGGTTTCATCTCGTTCAGCGCCGCTTCCACGGCGCGGACAGTCTCCGGTTTAGCCGGCGGCAGGCGCATGCCGTTGATGTCGAAGTTCTCGACCGCGATCGTGTCGTAATCGGAGGCGTTGAATGGCTGGAAGACGCTGGCTTCATCGATGCCATGCCAGTTGCGGTGCGTGACGACGACCTGCGTCGTCTGCTGCACCACGCGGGCGTTTTGCGCGAGCGCTGGCGTGATGAACGCGGCAGCGCTGATGATGATGGCGAAGAGCCCGCGAAGCCGATTTGTCACGACGCACCTCTATCAAAGCGGAAATCAGGAGTTAAGAATTAAGAATTTGCGACGCGGCGCGGCAAGGCTTGAGAAGGCAATTCCAGACAGCCAGGCGCTCTGGTGGAATTGGCTTGTCTTGTCTGGGTCGGGGCGAATACGATGCGTTCATGAACGCAAACATTCGTCGGTTACTCCGGGCGTGGTCCGGGGTGGTGTTGGCAATGGTGGTCGTCGGTGCACTGCCGGGCGCGGCCATTGCCGGGCAGGGCGCTTCGCCGGCTCAGCCGCAGACGCAGACGCGGAAGGTGTATTACATCTTCACGACCGGTTCGCACATTCCGGTGCCATACGATCGTGTCTCGGGTCACATCGCGACGACCGCAGCGCACGAGCAGGTGATCCGGATCACGAACCGGAACCGACTCCAGCAGCCAGAGTTCTGGTACGCTGGACATCATTAAGACACGCGCGCGCTGAGGTGCGCGTTCTCCGCACGCGGATTTGATCCGCTGGCGAATGCGCGTTCCGAGCGGGGCTGGCGTTGCCCGTTGCCGAATGGCGATAGACTGCGGCAAGGCGAAGCCGTGAATGGCGCGCCTCGCTGACCGGCGGCGCCCCGGGGTGGGGGAACCGGAGCGCGAGCGGCGCACGAAGTGGTATCAGAGCGAACGCCGCGCCGGGAAACCGTCTCGAGGGTGAATAAATCGAGCGCGGCTGACGCCTAAATTAACGCATATGAAAAAGTTCACGACCTTATTGATAGGCTGTTCGCTGGCGCTGGCTGGGGCCGCGTTTGCGCAGCAGCCGGATGACCAGGCGTCGCCTGGCGAGAAGAAGCACGGCAAGAAAGCGCAAGCCGCAGAAGCGCAGTCCGGAGCGGCTGAAGGCCGCCAGGGCAAGGCTGAAACCGGCGCCGCCGCAAACGCTGCGAATCCGCAGGGCGCGGGCGCGAGACAGCACGGCGCGGCCAACGCGCAGGCTCCTCAACAGGGCCGCAAAGGCCAGGCAGGTGCGGGCGCAACCACCGACGTTTCGGGGCAGGCGCAGACCGGCACGGCTCCGGCCGATGCAAAGGGCCATGCGCAGAAGCGCAGCCGGGGCATGAGCGCGGGCGCAGACACGAACGCAGCGCCGAACGCCGCGACCTCGACCAACACCACCGCGCAGCAGCCGAAAGGGGCGAAGGCCGGTTCGTCGACGTCGGCGATGACGCAGCCGCGCCAGGCGGGCAAAGGACGGGCGGCAAGCAAGCCCGCGCCGCAGCAGGTGCAGCAGATCAAGAAGCAGCACGCGAGCTTCCGCGCGCAGCCGCGGCCGCAGCAGGTGCCGGCGGTGACGTTCAACCAGAACTACCGGATCCAGAACAGCGAACGCTGGCAGGGTCCGCAATACGAGGTGTTCCGCTCTTATCATCCGGAACGGCATGACGCGGGCTGGTATCGCTCGCATTACAGCCGGGTCGAGCTGATCGGCGGCGGTTATTACTACTTCAACAACGGCTATTGGTATCCGGCGTGGGGCTTCAATCCTTCGGCCGAGTATTATGCCTATGACGCGCCGATCTATGTCGGCCACACGGCGGAGCCGCCGGACCGCGTGATCGCGGACGTGCAGGCGGTGCTGCAGAACATGGGCTACTACAAGGGCGAAGTGGATGGATTGCTCGGCCCGTTAACCCGGCAGGCGCTGACTGAATACCAGGCTGACCAGGGTTTGGTGGCGACGGCAGTGATCGACGAGCCGACGCTGGCCTCGCTCGGGATGAGCTAAGGGAAAGCCGAAAGATAACGAGAAGCCGCCGGGGCAGGAATGCTTCGGCGGCTTTTCTTTTTTCGGCGCGGAGCGATGTACGCGTGCCTGCAAGCCCGCGGCTACTCAGTTGCGATACCGAGCGGCAGGACAGTTCTGCCGAATAGGTCGTTCAGGACCTGGGCAAGACCGGTATAGATCGCGGTCAGGCCACAAAAGACACCTTCATAGCCGGTGGCGTGCTTGAACCCGACGCTCGCGTTGGCGAGATCGCCGTAGGCGAGGAGGAAGAACAGAACGGTCAGCGAGCCGAACACGATCTGGGTGGCGCGGTGCAGCCGCAGCGTTCCGATAAACATCACGGCGGTGAACAATCCCCAGGTGGCGAGATACGCGCCCATGGCCGTGTTGTCAGCCGCCGTGCTAAGGCCGAGCTTTGGCAGCACGAGGAGAGTGACAAGCGAGAGCCAGAAGAAGCCGTAGGACGTAAACGCCGTCGCGGCGAAGGTGTTCCCCTTTTTCCATTCCATGATGCCGGCGATGATCTGCGCGGCGCCGCCGTACCAGATGCCCATCGCCAGCACCATGCTGCCGAGGTCGTATAAGCCGGCATTGTGCAGGTTCAGAAGAACGGTGGTCATGCCGAACCCGAGCAAGCCGAGCGGTGCCGGGTTCGCCGTGGTATCGCGGAGCTGAGTGACGGTCTGGTCCATAGTGGCTGCTGTTTTATGTGAAGGAATGAGCTAAAGGAAGCCGAATCAGCGCTGGCGTAAGCAGGTTAGGCGTCGACCAGCACGACGGCGCGCTCGAGCCGGCAGCCGATGTCTGGTCCAGCGGAGTACACGCAGCACTCTATTTTGCTAAAGCGGCGTCGCATTTCGCGATCTCGCCGGCAATTGCCTTCGCCCAGTCGCCATCGCTCGGATCTAAAGCGCCGCCATGACGCAAGTCTTCAAGGATATCCGCGCTCTTCTGAAACCAGTCGCGAGCAGTCTTCCTGTATTGCATGATGCCGGCGGCCGACGCTTTCGGAGACGCGGCGAGCGCGCCGAAGGCATAGCCAAGGTATTCGTCCGCCTCAGCTCTGTGGAACCGGTGATAGGTGTTTGTCGGATCGTCCCTGATTTGTGCGGCGGCGCCGACACTCTCGATCACCGACGCGACCTTCAAGGAAGGCAATCGAGTGAAAAAGGCGGCTACCTTCACCGTTTCACTTTCCGCCGCGAGCACTGCAGTCGTGCAGGTCGACTACACCACCGTCGATGGCACAGCCAAGGCCGGCTCCGATTACCAGGCGACTTCAGGCACCCTTGCCTTTGCCGCCGGTGACACGACGAAACCGATCAACGTCGTGATCAAGGAAGATACGAGCTTCGAACGCGCGGAGAAGTTCACGGTCAAGCTGACTAACCCGCTAAATGCGACCATCGCCGATGCTGTCGGGCAGGCAACGATTCGCAATGACGACGGGAAACCGACCGCCCAGTTCTCGGCGAACAGCTACTCGGTCGGCGAAGGCGCTCAGCGTGCCGTATTGACGGTCCACCGCGCTGGGAGCCTGAAAACGCCGACGAGCGTGCACTACGCGACAATCGATGGCACGGCGCACGCCGGCGCGGATTACCGCGCTCAATCAGGCATTTTGAACTTTGCTGCCAATGAGACGAGCAAGAGGATCGAGGTGCCGATCATCAACGATCAGAAGCGCGAGACGAGTGAGTTCTTCAAGATCAAACTGACGGGGACGAAGAGCACCGTGTTGGGTAACAGGTCAACAGCGACCGTGACAATTACGCGTAACGATGGCGCGCAATCGTCCGCGGATCAGCAACTGCAAGGTTTACCCGCTCCTTCGCCGTCTCCGGTCGCCTACCCATAGCTCGAGAGCGTCTCTCTGCGCCTAGCCCGGCAGGCTGACACCCGTTCAACCTCGCGCCGATCGAGAAATCCGACGGTTCGTTCCGCCCTGGCGCGTCAGTAGCTTAACTATTCAGCAGCAGGCTAGCGCGGCGGCGTTGCAGCGCGATTTCGCGGACCCTTGTTCGAAAGCGGGCCGCTGCGGCGGGAACGGCATTGATCGGCGCCGCGGACGGATGAGATAAAAGCCTTTACACGCGAAAGCCGCTCCGACAACGTTGCTGCGCGCGTCAAGTTCGTTAGGGACTCCAGCACAGCTCCTGTTCATTCTTCGTGCC
>CADDYX010000200.1 GCA_902810735.1 Verrucomicrobiota bacterium
GAGCGGGTGAAGGGAATCGAACCCTCGTATGCAGCTTGGGAAGCTGCCGTTCTACCATTGAACTACACCCGCGGAGGAATTTGCGATTGTCGATTTGCGACTTGCGATTTGCAAGCCGTCACTGCCACGAGATCACGTCGTCGGCGGCGTTTCCGGCGTTCTTGTCGCCGGTGCCGCCGCTTTTGTCTTTGCCGAGCGACCATGCAATTGCGCCCGCTTGTACCGCGATTACGCCAGACGGGTTCTTCCCGGCACCTGCGTTGCTGCTGTACGGATTATCGACGAAGTTGTCATAGTCTGTATCGAGCCGAACGAAGTACGGCGTGCCCCACGGATCGTAATATTGGTTATTGGCGCCGCTAATTCCGCTGCGCGGAGAGTTGCTGTCCTTTACCTGCGGCGGGCTAAGAAACACGATGCCGCGCGTGTTTTCCGATGCAGAGACATTCCGAAGCTCGTTGAATAGTTTGTCGTTCGTGGCTGAGGATAACGCGTAAGTGGTATCTGCCGGCGGATTCGGCGTCAGCGGGTACTTGCCGTACTCGGTGTAAAACGCATTCACGGCCGTCACGATTTGGGTGACGTCGTTCTTCGCCTGCACTTTCTTGGCGCGATCGATGACGCCTTGAAACACCGGGAAGGCGAGACCGGCTAGCACGGCAATGATCGCGATCACGACCAGCAGTTCGATGAGCGTGAACGCCTGCCTAGTTTCAACGTTGAATGTTGAACGTTGAAGGTTGAACGTTTGCTTCATCACAGCCACTTCTGCATCTGCTCGGGAAACGGGCAGCGCGAGCAATCTGAGCTGTCTTGCATGCAGAAGTCTTCATAAATCTGCAGCAGCCCCTGCTGATGTGCGACGGTTTTCATGAAGGTGGAGCGACGCTCGTCGTTGCCGAACAGGCGGGTGGCTGCAGTCTCGACACGTCGATTCGTTAGGCGTGCGCGCAGTTTGCCATACTCGCCGGTGTGATCGGTAGATCCAGCGGACCACCAGGGAAAGACGACGTTCGCGAGGATTTCCGTGATGCGCGTTTCGCCGACGAGAGCCATTCCCGTTGCGCTCCGCTCCGCGATAAGCGTGTAGTGAAAATCCCAGAACGGGTGGTGCAATTCCGTGAAGAAATGTTGAATGGCGCTCGCATCGTTGCCTTCGAGGCTGCGACTGAATGCCGGCCACTGGCGTGCGATCACTGCGAGCGCAGCCAGTCGCCGCTGCGGGTGATTGAGCGGACGCGCGCCGCCGAAGTTCCAGAGCTTATGCGGCAGGATTAGCCGCTGCATCGCGTCGCGATGCGGCCACCACCGGTCCCACAGCGTTCGTACGTAACCTCGCGCCTGTTGTTCATATTTCGCGAGATCCCCAGCGTCGAGAAAGCCGGCCGTGCCGAAGAGCAATGCCTCCGCATCGTCGGCTCGTTCGCGCAGCGTCCGAAGCGGCAATCGTTGCGCGAGGAGCGTGAACGGCAGCTTGTTCTGCTTGTAGCCAAGCGCGGCGGCGAGCTCTTGAAACAGCGCCTCGTCGCGGCCGCGATCGGTCGCGATCCGCTGCAGACGCGCCGCTTTGCGCCGCAACCGAAACTGCGCTGCCGCATCGAGTATCCCGTTGACGCGCTCCTCCGGCAAACCGGACAGCGGCGCCTGGCAGCGACCGGCATGGGCAAGCGGCACGCCTGCGACGAATGCGTCCGCCAAAGCCGCCGGGTCAACGCGGACTTGTGGCACGTTGCGATGCGCACTCGTCCGCGTGAAAAACTGCTGCGCACCGGCGTTTACGAAAACGTGGAGCACCGCGTCGTCGAATGCCGGATTGCTGGCATGTCCGTGCGCCTCCCAGCTGCGATCGCTCAGGTCGAACTCGATGCTGCCCCTGACTGGTTCGCCGCCATTTATCCGAACCGCGGAGTCGGTGAAATCAGGGCCGGCTTCGCGGTTCCACGTTCCAAACTGCACAATCTCGATCTCGTCGCCGGCAGTCGATTGAAACTGTTTGCCGAAATCGCCCGCAAACCAGCGCGCCTGCAGCTCGAGTTCGGTCGGCGTTCGCTGCGCCGGGAAAAGCGGCCGGTCACGAACCAGCGCAGCGTCGCGCAAGTCGGCGTAACGCTCGGCTGCGGACTGTCGCACGTGAGTGTTGCCTACAGCCGCGTGACCGCCGTCGTTTCTTCAGCGAGCGCGGACACAGGCGCATTGGTCCGTTCGCGAAGATAGCCGACGAGTCGCTCCACGATTGCCGCGCGCGATCGCGGCAACTGAAACAGATAACGCGGCCCTTTGCCGGCCATCGGCAGAATGACAATGTTGTCCGAAAGAAACTTCGGCTCGTGAATGACGACTGAACCTTCGAGGTCAATCGTCTGTGAAAAACCGCGGCCGCGTTTCCGCGCGACGAAGACAAGCTTCTGCGGCTCCTCATTCGTTGCGACGAGCGCGCCGAAGAGATTTGGCGGGATTCGCCGGCCGCGTCCGCTGATGCACGGCACCGCCCACGCGATTGTCTCCGCCAGAACGTTCTGCTTGCTGAAAGCCTCAGCGAGTCGCGTTGGCAGCTCGATCGGCAGGCGGTCTGATGGCTCGAGCTGCGCAGGGAAGTTCAGTTTCGAGAAGGTCAGGTAAATCTTTGCCCGCATCAGTCGCATCACTTTCGGGACGAAATAGAGGAACGCCGCCAGGGCGGCGCCGAATACAGCGAGCGCGAGCAGCGGATTGAAATGAATCAGCGCGAGGCCACCGAGCACGGCCGCGTCTTCGCCGAGACTCAGACCGATATTCGAGAACGGCTCGGGCGAGGAATTCGCGGCGAGCCGCGACGCCGCTTTCGCGGTGTGCGTGAGCAGACTCGTGGAACCGGCGAGCAGCACGACGAGCACGTCCATCGTTGCGGAGGAATGGCCGAGGACCTGGATCGCGAGCAACGCGCCGCCGATCGGCCGAATGACGGTGTGGACGACATCCCACGCGGTGTCGATCCATGGGATTTTGTCCGCGAAAAACTCCAGGAAGTAGAGCACGCCGGCGACGGTGATGACGAACGGGTTGCCGAGCGGTTGAAGCGATGCGAACTGCGGCGAAAGCACGATCCAGTGCTGATTGATTGCCAATCCGGTAACGAAAACGGTGAGGTAGAGATTGAGGCCGGCGAGGCAAGCCAGACCGAGCGCAACGCCGAGGAGGTGAAGTCGCTCCACAGGTGAAATTATCCGCGCAGCGAGGCGAATGTCACGTGTGTTTGCCGCGACCAACGCCGCCCTCTACACTCGCGCCATGCTCGACATTCGGCTCGTCCGCGACCAACCGGATTTCGTCAAAGCGCGAATCGCCACGCGCGGCGGCGACGACGCGCGGAAGATCGACGAGCTGCTCGCGATCGACGCGGAACGCCGCAAAGCAGAGACGCAGCTGCAGCAATTAAACGGCGAGCGCAAGCGGCTGAGCAAAGAGATCGGCGGCAGGCGAAGCCGTGGAGAGTCGTCGGATGAACTCGAAGCGCGGGTTCGAGCGATTGGTGACGAGATCGGGCGGCTCGGTGACGAAGCAACGGCAAGCGAAACGCGTCAGCGCGACCTGCTGCTTCGCATTCCGAATCTCCCGCATGCTGATGCTCCGATGGGTAAAGACGCCAGCGATAATCCCGTCGTGCGGAGCTGGGGTGAGAAGCCGCACTTCGATTTTCCGCCGCTCGATCATGCCGCGCTCGGCAGCAAGCTAAAGCTGTTCGACCTCGAGCGGGCCGCCAAACTGAGCGGCAGCGGATTCATCTGCTTCACCGGCGCCGGTGCGAAATTAGAGCGCGCGCTGATTTATTTCATGCTCGACCTGCACACGCGCGAACATGGTTACACCGAGATCAGCCCGCCGTTTCTCGTCCGGCGCGATTGCATGATCGGCACCACGCAGCTGCCGAAGTTTGAGCCAGACATGTACGGCCTCGAGGAAAACCAGATGTTTCTCGCGCCGACCGCCGAGGTGCCGGTGACGAATTTCCACCGCGAGGAAATTCTCGCCGCGCCGGACCTGCCGAAGAAATTCGTTGCCTACACGCCGTGTTTCCGCCGCGAAGCGGGCTCGGCCGGACGTGAGACGCGCGGCATTATCCGCGTGCATCAATTCGACAAAGTCGAGTTGGTGAAAATCACGCGACCGGAAAATTCTTACGAGGAGCACGAGTCGTTGACCGCAAACGCAGAGCGCGTGCTGCAACTGCTCGGCCTGCATTATCGCGTGATCGAGCTTTGCACCGGCGATCTGGGGTTTGGCTCCGCCAAGACTTACGACATTGAAGTTTGGTCGCCCGGGCAGAACGCCTATCTCGAGGTCTCGAGCTGTTCGAATTTCGAAGATTTCCAGGCGCGCCGGATGGAATTGCGATTCAAGGACGCGGATGGGAAGAACCGTTTCTGCCATACGCTGAACGGCTCCGGTCTTGCGCTGCCGCGTTTGTTTGCGGCGGTCATTGAATGCGGACAGCAGCGCGACGGATCGGTGCGTTTGCCGGAAATTCTGCTGCCGTATTTCGGCGCGGCGGAGATTCGCCGTGACGCGTAGTTACACCGAGCCGTTTTTCGACTGCGCGAACAGATCGAGCTGATCGGGATTGGCATTCGCGAGTTCCGCGGTGGACGGTAGCGGCAGCTCAAGCCCGAGCCGTTGAGCGAAACGCTGACAGGTCTCCGGAGCGAAACCTTCGAAGTGATTGTTCACGAAACCGAAGACGCTTCGCACCTCCGCGAGGT
>CADDYX010000201.1 GCA_902810735.1 Verrucomicrobiota bacterium
AATTTGATCAGGAGATTCCCGCGGCTGGGTCTGCTTTACGAGCGAAGCAGAACCGTATCGGCTGACAACTACTTCGGCATCTATGACGAGCCAGAATTGTTCGAAAGCACGGAGCGGCAGTTCAACGGGTGGGAACGCTTACTGCAGGAACTCGATCCGGCGTCATTCGACGTATTCCTGCGAAAGACCGCTGGCAGAGTTGCCGCGCGCGTGACGGACCGCGGATGGACTCAGCTTGTCGAGAGCATGAACGAGGTGAGGGGCTACCAGCACGCCCGCGCAATCGGCTACGAGAACTGCCGGCTGCTCGATGAGCAATCGCAGCCGTTTCCCGATATAGAAGCATCGAATGCCGCCGGGAAATGGTGCGTGCTGGAGGTGAAGACTATCCAAGAATCAGACGAGGAATTGCGATTGCGCGGGAAAGTTCAGCTAGCCGAGCCGGGGCTTCCAGTGCGATTGACACGCGCGCTCCGGCAGCGGTACCGCCATGCTTGCCGGCAAATTGCTGGGCATCCGCGCGCCTCAGAAGCGGAACGCATCTGCTTTATGATCATCAATCTCGATCTCCGGACCGTCTTGGCTCGGCAGAACAAGCGGTTGCTGGACGATTTTCTCCGCACGATTGAGGCGGATGTGGAGATTTATTCAATTTCGCAGCACTGGCCCGCGGAAGAGCTGCCGTTCTAGTTCACTGCTTAACGGTCGGGGCGAGCCTCGAGAAAACGGCGATTAGTCCCTGATCGCGAATTTTGAGTGCCCACCCGTTGTCGGCCGCGAACTGACGAATCGCGTCCAGTTGTTTTGCGCGAGTATGCCGGGGCGGCGGCCACAATCCTGAGAGGGTATTGTCATACACTGTAACTGATTTCCTCTTCTTCAACGCCTCGGCGATTTTGCCCCGCAGTTCCTCAATGCTCTCAGCCATACGTTTCTGAAACGCTGCTGCGGAACATCCGGTTCGGCGATGTAGTCGGCCCGAAAACAAGGAATGCGATGTCCGCGCAGCGTTCGACGAGGTGAGAAATGCAATCCATTGTCCGGTAACGGACATAACTAACACATGTCCGCCGCCGGACACAATCCATTTAGCGATTTCTTAACTCGCTCTGCTTACTGCCATTCAACCGAGCAACCGCCTGTACTCCTGCTGCACTACGCGGTGACATTCACAGGCGACCGCTTCCAACCCTTTGCGATCAACGATCCGGACGTGCCCGCGCGCGTACTCAATCAGGCCGGCACGTTGCAGCCGGCTCGCCACTTCGGTGACTCCAGTGCGACGAATACGCAGCATGTCAGCTAAAAACTGATGCGTCAGATTGAACTCATCGCCTTCGACGCGGTCGTGCGTCATTAACATCCAGCGTGCGCAACGTTGCTCCACCTTATGCACGCGATTGCAGGTCGCCGATTGCGCAAGTTGAGTAAGAAACGCCTGAATATAGAGATGCAATGCTTGCACAAGTGCGCTGCCGCGCCGCATTTTTTCGCGAAGCGATTCGGCGTCCAGGACAAATGCGCTGCCATCGACCTGCCAAAACGCTTTCTCTCGGCTTTGCTTTGCGCCGAGGAAAAGCGGCAGACCGATCATTCCTTCATAGCCGACCGTCGCCACCTCAGTCTCGGTGCCGTTTTCGAGCACGGTCACGATCGAACCGACTCCCTCTTCAGGAAAATAAACATGTCGAAATGGCTTGTTCGGCTCGTAAAGCGATGCCCGCTGAAAAAGCTTCACCTCGCGCATCTTCTGTAGCAGCCGTTTGGAATCAGCCTGTGGTAAGAACTTGAGAATACGGTTTCGGAATTCCTTCTTCCGCGGAAGCCTCACACCAATTCATCGCTGCTCGATGACATGGCAGATGGAGTAAAGGGGCGGGAACGCACGGACTTTTCACGTGATTGCTCCGTAGTAGGAGCCGCTTCAGTGCGTGTTCCTGCAAGCATGCTCCGCTTCATGTATGCTCAAGCGCAACGGAAAGGTCGCGAACCGCGACAATCAACTCAGCCTGTTCGACTTTAGCCGCAACCGTGAAACACAAGATTTATCTGACGCAATACGGAGTGATGGCCGAACGCCATTGGCGGGAGTTCCTGCCCAAAATGGTGCGGAAGTTGGAGACGAAAGGCACGTTAATGGAAGCACTCTTCGAGGCGCAGGAGAGAACGTTGGACGAAATGGAAGCTCTCACACGGGAACTCGAAACAGAGCAAAAGCTAACGCCTCAGCAGGCGCACGACCAGGCGTGGGAGATGATCCGCGAGAAATACATTCTGCTCTCGCCGGAAGCGGACGCGAGCTAAACGCGGGCAACTACCGAATCCGCGCGGAGGACCGGCTCGGCGACGGCTCACTTAAGCAGAAGTTTCGCGACAACATCGCGGCAATCGCAATCGCTAGGCGCCTCCAAGTGGATGGTCGTGGCGCGAGCGAAGACGAGAAGCGCGTCCTTGTGAAGTACGTCGGCTGGGGCGGCATACCGCAGGTCTTTGCATCGCCACTTCCCGCGGACTGGCGGAAGGAGGGGGAAGAACTCGCCGCTCTGCTCACGCCCGAAGGATACGCAGCTGCGCGCGCTTCGACACTGAACGCGCACTACACCTCGGCAGCTATCGTTTCTTCGGTTTACGATGCCGTTCAGCACATCGGCTTTACTGGTGGACGCGTGCTCGAACCAGCTGCGGGGATTGGTCACTTCTTCGGCTTAATGCCGGAGGAGATGAGCCGTCGCTCGACCCTAACAGGTGTCGAAGTCGACCCGCTGACTGCCGCGATCGCGGGGCAGCTCTATCCTGACCCGGACATTCGGCCTGAAGGATTCGAAGCGGCTTCGCTCCCCGACGACTCGTTTGATCTCGCAATCTCAAATGTGCCGTTCGGCGACTACAAGCTGCACGACCCGGATTTGAATGACCGGAACTTCCTGATTCACGACTACTTCTTTGCGAAAGCGACGCAGAAGGTGCGGCCGGGCGGATTGATTGCGTTCATCACCTCGAAGGGAACGCTCGACAAGGTAAACTCCGGGTTGCGCGACTACCTCGCCGAAAAGGTTGACTTGTTAGGCGCGATCCGTCTGCCGAACACCGCGTTCAAACGGAACGCGAACACCGAAGTCACGACCGACATCGTGTTCCTGCGAAAGCTGCACGAAGGGGAACAACCAACCGGCCCCGCATGGCGCAATCTTGCTGAGCACTTGAATTCAGACGGCGAAGTCTTTCAGATCAACGAATACTTCGCGGCGCATCCGCACATGATGCTTGGACGAATGGCCAATGCCGGCACGATGTATCGCAGCAACGAGCCCACGCTTGTTCCCGACGAGCGCGAGCTTTCGGCCGCGCTTGCCGAAGCGGTGGCCACATTACCGCACGGCATCTATCGCGCGGTCGAGCGAAACACTGCGACAGCCGACACGGAGAGGATCGCGGCGCCGACGGAACTCAAAGAGAACGCCTTTACAGTTATCGACGGCGCAATCGCGATCCGCACAGGTGCGACCCTCACTACGGTCGCGAATCTACCGGACGAAACCGCGCGCCGGATTCGTGGCTTAATCAAAGTGCGCGAGGCGGTCCGCGAGGTGCTTCGCACTCAGCTCGATAACCGCAGCGAAGACGAAGTATTAGATGCGCGCCGTCAGCTGAATCTGACCTACGACAGCTTCGTCGCGCGTTTCGGTGCACTCAACGAACGCGCTAATCGACGCGCATTCCGCGGCGATCCAGACGCGCCATTGCTTTGCTCACTAGAGGACTACAACGACGACACCAAGCTTGCGGCGAAAACGGCGATCTTCCGCGAGCGCACGATTCAGCAAACGCAGCGGCCGAGCGCGACGGCGTCGCCACATGATGCGCTGATCTTTTCGCTCAATGAAACGGGACGTGTGGACCTCGCACGGATGGAAGCACTACTTGGCAAACCGGCGGATCAGTTCCTTCCGGAACTTAGAGGTTCAGTCTACCGCAATCCCGCAACCGAGCAGTGGGAACCCGAAGACCAGTATCTCTCAGGAGAGGTTCGAGAAAAGCTCCTCGAAGCGCGCGCAGCCGCGGCGGGTGATCCGATATTCCGCGAGAACGTCGCCGCACTTGAAGCCGTCCAGCCAGACGACCTCACGGCGACTGAGATAGATGCGCGACTCGGCGCGGTGTGGATTCCGGCTGCGGACGTGGAGGCGTTCGCGGAGTCGGTGCTCGGAGTTGAAGGCATCACGGTTTCACATGCTGCTGCGCTCGGGACTTGGTTCGTGAGAGGCGACTTCAACGCCCGCGGAACCGTCGCGAACACAGCCGAGTGGGGCACGATGCGCTACTCGGCACTCGAGCTAATTCAGGACGCGCTGAATCTCAAAACGCCGACGGTTTACGATCGCGAACGCAAGAACAACACCGTCGTCATCAACCCGCAGGAAACCGAAGCCGCGCGGGACAAGCTGGAGAAGATCAAAGAACGGTTCAAAGGTTGGATCTGGGAAGATGATGCGCGTCGCGAGCGCCTCTGCCGCAAGTACAACGACGACTTCAATTCCATTCGTCTCCGCGTTTTCAACGGCAGTCATCTGACGCTGCCGTCGAGCAGCCAGCAAATCACACTACACGCCCACCAGAAGAACGCCGTCTGGCGAATCGTCCAGAGCCACAACACGCTGCTCGCGCACGTTGTCGGCGCCGGCAAAACCTACACAATGGTCGCCGCCGCAATCTAACTGAAGCGGCTC
>CADDYX010000202.1 GCA_902810735.1 Verrucomicrobiota bacterium
CCTGCGCCTCAACCTGAACACTGCCAACAGCGGAGCTGGTGGTGGAACGAATGGCGGCGCGGCTTTTCCGAATGTCCGACGGCTCGGCGATGACGTTGTCGACACGCTACTTTCAATCGTCTCGAACGGCGCAATCAAGAGCGACCACGTCGATTCCAATGACGTGGCGTTGCGCGATGTGTTCCCGTTTTTCGCCTTGTCGCAGCAGCCGCGCGATCCGGGCGTGATCGACGACAACACACGCAATTAGCGCAAAACGGCTCTCGGTTTTTTGACGCAGCTGTCGCGTTGAGCGAACAGAATGCGTGATCGAAAAGCTGGTTCGCCGTCGTTTTCCCATTGGCGCGGAGCTGATCGGAGACGGCGCCGCACATTTTCGCGTCTGGGCACCGAAGGCAGAACGGATTGATCTCGTCATCGAGTCGAGCGCCGAAGCGAATGCGCGTCGCGAGTTCCACCCGCTCGATCCGGAGCTGGACGGATATTTTTCCGGAACGGCAGCGGCGCAGCCGGGGACGCTCTACCGGTTTCGGGTGAACGGCGGCGCGCCGTTCTATCCTGATCCAGCTTCCCGGTACCAGCCGGAGGGCCCCCATCGCTCGTCGGCGGTAGTTGACCCTGCGCAGTTTTCGTGGACCGACGACGGCTGGCGCGGAGTCACGATGCACGGGCAGGTGCTCTACGAAATGCATGTCGGGACGTTCACGCGCGAAGGAACGTGGCGCGCGGCGATGCGCGAGCTACCGGAGCTGGCGCGGATCGGCATTACCGTCATCGAGATGATGCCGGTTGCGGACTTCGCCGGCGAATTCGGCTGGGGCTACGACGGCGTGGACTTGTTCGCGCCGACGAGGCTCTACGGCGCGCCGGACGATCTACGCGCGTTCATCAACGAAGCGCATCGCGTCGGCATCGGCGTGATCCTCGACGTCGTTTACAATCATCTCGGGCCGGAAGGGAATTACCTGCGCGAATTTTCGGCCGACTACTTCACTGATCGTTACAAGAACGAGTGGGGCGATCCGCTGAACTTCGACGGCCCGAACAGCGGACCGGTTCGCGAGTTCTTCATCACGAACGCGCGCTACTGGATCGACGAGTTTCATTTCGATGGCTTTCGTTTCGATGCGACGCAGCAAATTTTCGACACGTCGGATGATTACATCGTGGCGGCGATCGGACGGGCGGCACGCGAAGCAGCGGGCGAGCGTTCGATCATTCTGATCGCGGAGAACGAGCCGCAGCAGACGCGCATTGTGCGCAAGCAGGAGGAAGGCGGCTACGGACTCGACGGCCTCTGGAATGACGACTGGCATCACAGCGCGATCGTCGCGCTGACTGGCCGGAGCGAAGCGTATTACACGGATTACGGTGGCACGCCGCAGGAGTTCATCTCAGCGGCAAAGTACGGATACCTGTATCAAGGCCAACGCTACGAATGGCAGGACCAGCCGCGCGGCACGCCAGGATTCGGGATTGCGCCGGAGGCGTTCATCGCCTTTATCGAGAACCACGACCAAATATCAAACTGCGCGTTCGGTCGGCGTGTGCGGGTGCAGACGTCGGCCGGCAAATACCGAGCGTTGACTGCGCTGATGCTGCTCGGACCGGCGACGCCGCTGTTGTTCCAGGGCCAAGAGTTCGGCGCAACGACACCGTTCATTTACTTCAACGACAGCTCCGGCGATCTGCGCGATGCGATCCGGAAAGGCCGCTTCGAATTTCTGAAGCAATTTCCGTCCGTTGCCGGTGCGCAAGCGGAGACTCAATTGCCGATTCCGTGCGCGCGCGAAACGTTCGAACAGTCGAAGCTCGATTTCTCCGAGCGCGAGAAGTGCCGTGAAATCTACGACCTGCATCGCGACCTGCTGAAATTGCGCCGTGAAGATTCACGTTTCGCGGAGCAGAAGCCGCATGGCGTCGACGGCGCTGTGCTGACGGAGGATGCGCTTGTGCTGCGTTACTTCGGAGCGGGCGGGGACGATCGGTTGCTCGTCATTAATCTCGGTAAACTGATCCGTTTGCGACGACTGCCGGAGCCGCTGCTCGCGCCGCCGGCCGGTTCGCAGTGGAAAACAATCTGGACGAGCGAATCGCCGCGCTACGGCGGACCTGGCGCTGCGGACATTGTGACGGAGAAAGGATGGACGCTGCCGGCGGAAGCTGCGGCTGTGTTGCGCCCCAGCCGCTGATGAAACCGCGCATCAGTTCCAACGCGCCGGTGGTGCGCACCGTTCCTTGGGACCGAAACCACGCGTCGCGCGAAGAGCTGCTCAATCTCGAGTGGATCGTCACGAATGGTCTTGGCGGTTACGCGTCGGGAACGATCTCGGGCGCGGTGACGCGGCGGTATCACGGCATTTTGGTCGCAGCGATGCCGGCGCCGCTCGGTCGCATGGTGATGTGGAGTCATCTTTCGGAATCGCTGCGCTTCGAAGATGGCGATGTGGTGTCGTTAGGCGCGGAGGAGCGCGCCGGCGGCCAGCTGAATCTCGGGATCGCGGATTACCTCCGTGAGTTCCGGCTCGAGAACGGCCTGCCGGTCTGGATTTACCATGTGCGCGATTTGGTGATCGAGAAGCGCATCCTTCTGCCCCATCTCCAAAACACGGTGCACGTCAGCTACCACGTGAGCGGCGCGAAGAAACCGCCGCGGCTCGAATTGCGTCCGGCGTTTCAGTTTCGCCATCACGAGACGAGCGTCGACGAAGCGGCGGCCTCCTCTTATCGACTCACCGTCGCAGACGGGCGATACGAAATCGCGGCGGCGAGTCGCGATCTGCCCGTTTTTCGAATGCAGCTGCGCGGCTGCGATTCGAGCTTTCACGTCGCGCCGAGCTGGATTCATCAGGTCCTTTATCGCTCCGAGCTGGAGCGCGGTTACGCGCACGAGGGAAATCTGTGGAGCCCCGGTACGTTCGACATCGGGCTCGCCGACGACTGCGTCGCAACGATGATCGGTTCGACCGAAGATTGGGAAATCACGAACGTGCTCTCGCCTGACGCGGTCGAACACGCGGAGCACGAGCGCCGCGCGCGGCTGATCGCGCAAGCAGCTCCCGGCGCGCGGGAAGGTGTCCCGGCTGAACTGGTCTTTGCCGCCGATCAGTTCGTAATCGAACCGGCTGGTCGTGTGCGCGATTCGGCTCGTGCCCACGCTTCGGGTGATGAAGTGCGAACCGTCATCGCCGGCTACCATTGGTTCACCGATTGGGGCCGCGATACGATGATCAGCCTCGAAGGTCTCTGCCTCACGACAGGACGCGCTCTCGAAGCTGGATACATCCTGCGCACCTTTGCGCATTATGTGCGGGACGGGCTGATCCCGAACATGTTCCCCGACCAGGAGAACGCCGGCCGCTACAACACCGCCGATGCGACGCTTTGGTTTTTCCACGCGCTCGGTCGTTACTTCGATGCGACGAACGACACGATTACGCTCAATCTGCTTCTGCCGAAACTGGTGGAAATCGCGGAGGCGCATCTGCGTGGCACAAAGTTCAACATTCACGTGGATCCGAACGACGGCCTGCTCGCCCAGGGCGAAGAAGGTGTGCAGCTCACCTGGATGGACGCGAAGATGGGCGACTGGGTCGTGACGCCGCGGCGAGGCAAGGCAGTCGAGATCAATGCGCTTTGGTACAATGCGCTGAAGTTGCTCGCGAGCTGGCTGCGTCAGACTGGCAACGACAAGCAGGCGGAGCGCTTCGAAACCTGCGCGAGCCAGACGCGTGCGTCGTTCAACGCGCGCTTCTGGTACGACGAAGGCGGTTACTTGTACGACGTTGTCGATTGCGACGGGCAAAGCGGAAAGCTCGATAGTTCCTGCCGGCCAAATCAGGTCTTCGCGATTTCGCTCCAGAATCCCGTGCTCGACGAGTCGCGCTGGCCTTCCGTTCTTGCAGTCGTAGAGCGCGAACTCGTCACGCCGGTCGGTCTGCGTTCCCTTTCGCCGGACAATCCCGACTACCGGCCGATTTACAGCGGCGACCTGCGTTCGCGCGACGGCGCTTACCATCAAGGAACAGTCTGGGCATGGCTGATCGGCCCGTTCATCGATGCGTGGATGAAAACGCATCCGGGTGATCCGCACGGCGCGCGAAAATATCTCGAAGGTTTTCCGCCGCAGCTCGAGACGGCGGGGCTCGGCACAATCAGCGAAGTCTTCGACGCGCGGGAGCCGCATCACGCCGGCGGTTGTATCGCGCAGGCGTGGAGCGTGGCGGAAGTGCTGCGCTGCTGGTTGAAGACTGCCTAACGAATCGCGCTTCGTTCGAGCGCGCTACGGTCGCTGCGCTTTGCTGTTCCGAAATAACAGCGATGGCCGAGACCGTCGAACAGGTCGCGCAGCAGAAAGACGTTCGCGAAGCGCTGCAGCAAACGTCTGGCAAACAATCGCCGGTCAAAGCCGAGGCGAAGGACAAATTCTGGTTTGTCACTCATGCGCTGCTGCTGATCGGATGCGCCGTTCTTTCCTACGTCCTGCGGCTGAAGCTCGTTCCGCTGCCGCAGACGTACCTCGATCTCTCGCAACGCGCGATTCGCGGGGCGGCCATGATCATTCTCGTGCTCGCGATGGCGAAGGCGGTTTCCGTTTATGCAATCGGCCGCGTTTGCGACGCCTCGACTCAGTACACGTTGCGGCGGATCGAACATCTCGTCGTCACGGTCCTGATCGCGCTCATCGCGATCTCGATCGTGTTCGTGAATTGGTACAC
>CADDYX010000203.1 GCA_902810735.1 Verrucomicrobiota bacterium
TCCAAGTACCGCGTGATCGTGGTCGGCGGGACGGTGACGATGACAGGTTCGTGGTCGGGGTGCGTGGTGGCTTTCATAAGGAGGGGTGTGCGGAGAGACCGGCGTCACCATTTGTCTTCTGGTGAAGGTGAGGGTGAAGACGCGGTCGGCTTGCGGTCGCGAAGCTGCGTATCAAGCGCGTTCAGCTGTTGGCGCAGCGCGGCGACGTCGCGTTTCAATTCGACGTTCTGCTTTGCGATCTCCTGCGTCTGACCGACGGCTTCGCCGAGTTCGCCGAGTTTCTGATTCAACGCCGCTGTCTGCTCGGTGAACGCACGCGTCGCGACGCGCTGTTTGTTCACTTCCGCGATGACAGCGTCGTCTGCCGAGGCGGTTGGACGTTGAACAACATCACGCCTCGGCAGCGCCGCGCCATTGTTCGGACGGAGATCCCATCGGGCCGTGCTCTCAACGCGGTAGAGCGGATGGCCTTCGTGCATGACGAGCGGATCGCGCGCGTCAACGTAACGGCCGAGCCGATATTCGCGTATCTGTTCGCTATCGCGTAGGCCGTTTGAACTCACCGGTCGTCCGACAGGAGCAGCCGGAAGAGCGACAGTCTTTTTCGGTGCGCTTGTCGTGCACGCGCCGAACAGCAGGACTGGAAGCAGGAGTAGTTGTTTCATTGGTTGAGAGTGGGTTGAGCAGTCGGAGGCAATGCGTCGCGAAGCGGAGCGGTCGCACCGGGTGTTATTGAAGACCGCTGCGGTCTGTCGATGGACGACGAGGGCGTCGGAGAAGCCGAATCAGCCGCATTGAACGCCGCGGTCATCGTGCCGCCGATCTTTGCGTCGTGTTCATCGACGGTCTGCGTGATGTAGAGATAGAATTGCTTGCCCGCTGGGACGCGGACGTAGAAGCCGTCCCGTTCAATCGCCATGAGGATCTGCTGCGCGTACCGGTCCATCACCGCTTGTGCGCCTTGCAGCGGAGCGTTCTGCAAGCTCGGCAGAGCGAAGGTGCCGAACGCAGAAATCTGCTTGTCGGTGAATGCTTCGGCGGCGCCGCTCAGGAGCGTGGCAACGAAGAGCTTCACCTCCGCGAGGTTGTCGGTCTTCAGAAGTCTGCCGCGCAGCCCGGCACTACCATCCGTGATGCCCCACGTTCCGGTGTCGGCGTCGCGCTCGTGGTCGAGTGCAATTCCGGAGACGTTCAGTTCCTGGCCGTTTTGCCAGACGAGCGTCCAACGTCCGTTGCTCGCGATGCGCTCCCTCGCGCGATCGACCTGCGCCGTTCCGTGAACCTCTGTTCCAGCCGGAATGATGAGCTGGCCGTGATGGAAGATGTCTTCGGTAACGAGACCGACGATCGGCGTCTGAATCGAAGATGAGTCGACGGTGATGACGAGCTGGCACGGAATCAAACGTCCGAACGGCGCGAAGTCTTCGCTCAGCGTTTTGCCTTCCTTTGTGGGAGCGACTGGCGTTTCAGCAACCAAGCTCAGCACCGGAAGCGGCGGCGGTGTTGCTGACTTCGCCACAGTCGGTTGTGGTGTCGGCTCAGGCTTTTGCTCTGCGGTTCGCGGATCGAACGGAACCATCTCGCGACGCACCGTTGCCGGCAGTTGAGCACTCTTCTCACCGCTCTTCGCTGACTTCGACGGAACGATGGAGACATGATCACGCGTAGGTCTGCGGCTGTTCACCAACAGCAGCAGAATCGCGAGGCCGACGAGGAAGAGCGTGAGCGCGCCCGTCGGCGAGCGGAAGAAATTCAGAAAGCGACGTGGGTTCATTGTGGGAGCGGAGCGGGTTCGATGTCCTTGGCGTCCGGCACGGCAGAGTCGGATCCGGGAGCGCGGCGAGCGAGAACGAACGTGAAGTCGTTCTTCAGCGATAGATCATTGCGCGCGGCAGGTCCGGCGCTCACGACGACGTATCCAATGGTGGATTCATGCGGCGCAATCGCGCTCACCAGATCCGTCAGAGAGGGCGTGAAGACGCGGTCGCCAACGCGCACTTCGAGTTTCTCTGGCGTGTGTTCGATTGCGTTCTCAGCGCGATTATTGATGACGAGCTGAAAGACCAGCGCGTCGTCATCAGGAAAACGGAACGCGTCGATCGCGCGCACTTCGTAGTCGCCGCAATCACTGACGAGGGGTTGCTCGTGCAGGTCGCGGTGCTCGATGTCAGTAACTGCGTCGGGTTGCTGCGTCTTCAGCAACGCGAACGCCTTCACCTTGTCGAGAAGACCGAGTAAGCGCGACGGCGTCAGCGGCCGCGGCGAATGAATGCTTTTCTCGCCTTTGCCCTGGAGCACAACCGAATACCAAGGCTCCGCGCTTTCGTGCAGCTCGAAGACGTAAGTGCGATTATTCCAACGCACGTTCAGGTTCGTGGTCGCGTCTTTCGCCAGCGCGCGCAGCGAGACGTAGGCAGTACCTTTGGTGTGCGCGATCTGAAACAGGCCAGGCGTCTTTCCGTCCGCCGTTGTCATCGCGCCATCGACTGCCGCGATAGGCGAGGGGAAGCTGATCGTCGTTACACGGGCGCCGGATACCGGGATTGTGTAGACGGTATGATCGTCGAGCGCGAAGTCCTGCACGCGCTGCTCGCTTGCGTGCGCAACGAATGCGCTCAGCGGCAGAGTTAATAGAACTAGCCTAACGAGTCGGTTCATACTTGAAGTCCTGGATGGCGGTCGGGAAGCGGCCGTTCTCGACCATGTTTGGGTTCCGCCGCATCTTGAGTTTGAGCGTGAATGGCACCGCCTCGGTAAAGGCACGCTCTTGAAAAATTCCGCTGCGGATGAGCTGCCCGCTCACGTGCGTGAGCACCGCGTCGCTGCGCGTTTCGAGCAAGTCGATCTTCGCGATCTCGACCTTCTGATGCAGCTGCTTGGCTTTGAACTCCGGCTCTTCTGACAACCATTCGCCAGACGCTTTTTCGTAAGCCTGCTTGAGGAACATCTGCTTCATCAACTCCGCGTGATCGAAGCCCTTTGGGTTTCGCTCCAGAAACGCGAGCGCTGCGAGCGTGCTCTGTTGCGCATGGAGTTCGCGCGCTTCTTCGAAGTGGAGCAGCGGCGATACGAAGAACGTTCCCGCAGGATCAACGATCACGACGCGCTCGCGCTCCTTAAGAGCCCTAGCCAGGTAGATGCGCTCGATCGCTGCACCAATCAGCACCACGACGACTACGAGAAACCAGAATCGCGCGAGACGATCCTTATCGATGAAGATGCGAACCGGATCGGTGCGCCGCGCCGGCGGCTGCTTTGCTGGCGCGGTAGCGCGGAGTTTGGGTGACGGCGTGGTGGTTTCCATGATTAGCCTTGCGATCGGAGAAGGAGTTGGCGGACGAAATCATCACCGCTCGGGTCGTTCTTTTTCGGCTTCTTCGGCGGACGCGAAGCGCCGCGGGCATTTCCGAGAGAGCCGACAAGGTTGCCTAACGGCGAATAGGAGCTGCCGCTCATCGATGACTCGACCGCACCAATAACCGCAGCACCACCGCCAGCGGCTGCGCCGGCGAGCATTGCCGCGGCACCTCCACCGGCGCCGAATGCTGCCGCCGCTCCGACACCTGAGGTCGCACCTGCGATTCCAGCGGTTGTCACCGTCGAAGCGAGGCCTTGCCCGACCTGCGCGCCTGTCGCGATCGCTTTTTGCATGAGGATCGGCGCAGCGATCGTGCTTGAGATCAGCCAAAGCGCGAGGACGGCAAGGCCCATCAAATTCTGCAGCCCGTAACCTGCGCCTCCCGTTACTCCACCGAGCGCGAAGAAGCTCTGGTCCGTCATGAACTGGATCAGCCCTGTGGTAAGCAACGACGCCGCGCCCCAACCGAGCGGCCAGCAAATCACGCCGACATAGCCGAGGAGAAAGCCGACACCGATGGAGTGGAGCGTCCGAACGGCCAGGAAACCGATGAAGATGGGGGCGAGTGCGAAGCCGACGTAGAGGATGAACTTCTGAACGAGGTAGGCGTAGAAGACGATCACGCTGGCGAGGAAGCCGAGCACGATCATCACCGCCGAGATGAGCCCTTCGAAGATTGCCTGGGCATCGAGCAGGTCCCACCAGGACTTCGACCCGGAGCCGGTGCTGCTAGGACCTTTGGCTGCCGCCAGCGCCTGCTGATACTGCTCATACACGTGAGCTGGATCGGCGTGGAGCGTCTCTCTAACGGTGGTGTCCACAATGGTCGCCGCTTCGTTCGACCAAGTCGGCAGGTATGAGAGAATCGCCGCGAGCGCGAAGGTGCGCCCAACGGTCCGCAGATATGCGCTCGGACTGCGGCGGCCGGTGACTGTCGAAGAGACAACTCCGATCGCCAGCAGTACGAACGCTATCGGCGTTAGGACGCGGTTCATCTCCGCGCACTGATTGAGGAAGTTTGGAAATAGCGTGTTGAAGTCGTTCATCGCGATTCGTCAGTTACTCGTTAGGCCCGCGCAGTTAGTGGCCGCTCGGGAACTGCGGCGGCGTTGTTTCGAGACGGAACACGTCGCCGTAACGGCGGAAGCTCTCTTCCATTTGCGCTTGGCGTTCCTCGCGTCGCGCCTGCTCGTCACGCTCGCGGTCAGCGCGATTCTCCACGTCCTGGTTCACGACCTGCGCAGCCGCGCGATCAATCTCGTGATCGACTGTCGCGAGCTCCGCGTTGTAGCCGACCAGCACGCCGGTGAGCTTCTGCGTCTCGGCGTCAGTCG
>CADDYX010000204.1 GCA_902810735.1 Verrucomicrobiota bacterium
TGCAATTGCCGCAGCCGCCCGCGAATGTGCGGTTCGAGCCGGTGACTCCTAGCTGACCGCTTCGACCAGATACGGCGTCTCCGGCTCTTCCTGCTGCCGGTTAAACTGCATGTCGTACAAACGGCGGTAGTAGCCCGATTGCTCCAGCAACTCCGCGTGCGTGCCGATCTCTTTGATGTGTCCCTGGTCCATCACAACGATCTGATCGGCGGAGAGAATCGTCGACAGTCGGTGCGCAATCGCGATCACGGTGCGTCCGGCCGCAAGCGTCTCAAGCGCCATCTGGATTTGCTTTTCGGACTCGGAGTCGAGCGCCGACGTCGCCTCATCCAGCAGCAGAATCGGCGCGTTCTTTAATAGAGCGCGCGCGATCGCGAGCCGCTGCTGCTGCCCACCGCTCAGCAGACAGCCTTTGTCGCCCACGATGGTGTTGTAGCCGGCGGGCTGCGCCATGATGAAATCGTGCGCGTAAGCGGTCGTTGCCGCGGCGATCACTTCTTCTTCCGTCGCGTCGAGGCGGCCGAACTGGATGTTTTTGAAGATCGTGTCGTGGAACAGGAAGGTCTCCTGCGTCACGAGACCGATCTGCTGGCGCAGCGACGTTTGCGTGAGCGTGCGCAAATCATGGCCATCGACGCGAACCGTTCCGGAGGTCGGATCGTACAGTCGCAGGATGAGCGACAGGATCGTGCTTTTGCCTGCGCCGCTCGCGCCGACCAGCGCGTAGCTGCGACCCGGCTCGATTCGCAGGTTCAGATTCGCTACCGCGTCGGTGACGGTGTTCGCATAACGAAACGTGACGTGCT
Source organism: Verrucomicrobiota bacterium (assembly GCA_902810735.1). GTDB lineage: Bacteria > Verrucomicrobiota > Verrucomicrobiia > Chthoniobacterales > UBA10450 > CADDYX01. The sequence goes on from CADDYX010000204.1 coordinate 807, forward strand.
CGAACTCGATCAGCCCCGTGCAATCGCGTAGCGCGATCGCGTCTGGCGCGTCTTTGACGGCCGGCTCCGAGTCGAGGATTCCGAAGATTCCACTCGTCGCCTGGATCGATTGCTGCATCACGACGTGGATGCGGCTCAGCGTTTTGATTGGCTCGTAGAGCAAAAAGATTCCGGAGATCAATCCAAAGAAGCGCGAGGCACTGAGGTTCGCCCAGTAGACGTAGAGAATCGCGACGCCGACCCCGAAGGCTGCGATCGTCTCCACCAGCGGGCCGACGGCTTCCATCGACTTGATGATCCGCATCACGTTCTCGAAGAGCAGCCGATTGCTCCTGCGAAATATCGTCTCCTGGTGTTGCTCGCGCGCGAACGATTTGATGACGCGGATCCCGGCGAAGGTTTCCTGCATCGTGACCAGCATTTGTCCCATGTCTTCCTGCTGGAAGCGCATCGCCCGCCGCGCCCGTTTGCCGTACATCGAGATCGGTACAATGCAGAGCGGGAACAGGATGAGCGTCGCGACCGTGAATTTCCAGTCGATGTAAAGCAGCACGCTCACACCACCAACGATCGCGATCGGTTGCTTGAACAGATCGCTACTGATCGCGGTCAGTGCCATCTGCGCCGCGCGCGTGTCATTGGTGATGCGCGACATCAGATGACCGGAGCGCATCTGGTTAAAGAAATCCATCGAGTGCCAGACCATCTTGCTGAACAGGCGGTCGCGAATGTCGGTGATGACGCGATTGCTCACCCAACTCATGTAGTAGGCGTTCAGGAACGAGGAGAAGCTTCGCGCCGCCATCACGGCCGGAATAAGCAAACAGATCGTCAGGATCGAGTTGATCTTCGGCCCGCCGTTCAGAACGCTTTGCTCGTGGATGAGCGCCTGCGGGTTCGGCGCGGAGCCGTGGAAGACAAAGCTCGTGACCTTCCCGACAACGAGCGGGAAAAAGGAATTGATGACGCCGTAGGCGAGTCCGAACGCGAGGCCCATCACGAAGCGCAACCGATACGGACGGACGTAGCCATATAGCCGTCGATACGGCCCGGCAGCAGCGCGTAACGTCTGCCAGAACGGCGGTTTAGCGGGTTTTTGCTGACTCATGAAGTGCACGCTGCCGGAGCCGACAGCAGCGTCTCCATAGCATCGATGACCGCAGCCGTCGAGATGACGTTCATCGCGACGCGGGCCTGCTTGGGCGCAAACTCGGTCACCGGCACGCCGCTTTCGCCCTGGAGCACGATCGCGTTGCGCGACAGCGGTCGCCAATGAAGCGGATTCGTGGGACCGAACAGCGCGACCTGCGGCGTGTGAAACGCAGATGCGAAATGCATCGGCGCTGAGTCGACGGTCAGAAACAGCCGGGCGCGTTGCACGATGGCCGCCAGCGCGAGCAAATCGGTCTTGCCGCACAGGTCGATGGTCCCGCCCTGCGCGTGTGACTTGATCGCGGAAATATGCTGCCGCTCAATCGCGCTGGTGCCGCCAGTCAGCACGCATGGCAGGTTGTGAAGCGCGGCCGCGCGATCGATCACCGCGCCCCATCGATCCGGCTCCCAGAATTTTTCGCTGCGCGCAGACCCCGGGTGCACGAGCAGGAATGCGCCGGCGAGCCCCGCATCGTTTAACAGCCGATCGGCACGGGAGACGACGTCCATCGGCAAATCGAGCGTGATTTCGCGCGAGGCGTTTCGAATCCCAAGCGGCGCCAGGAGCGACAGGTGGTAATCGATCGTGTGCAGGCTGCGCACCGGCGATGGCACAAGCTCGTTGTAATAGTACGGCCGCACTTTCGACTGCAGCTCGACGTATTCAGCGGTAATCCGACGCCGCGCGCGCGACACCAGCGCGAGGTAGGCCGACCGGTCGTTGTGCGTGAAATCGACGCATGCCTCAAACCCGCCGCATCCGACGAAGAACCACTGCTGCGCATCCAGCAAATTGCCGCGCATCGCGCACGCCCGGTCGATTCCGCTGATCGCCGGCAGCAGGCCCGATGCGGCGCGTGACGTTACCACCGTCAGGCCAGCGTCCGGAAATCGGCGGCGGACAGCCGTGATCGCCGGCACGGTGAGAATCAGATCACCGATGCGCTTGAGCTGAATCAGCAGCAGGTTCATGCGTGTCGGCGCCTGTCGCCTGCAGGCGTCGCTCAGCGCGCGAGGCGAGCGCCGTTACACACCTGGATCGCTGCTTCGTAAGCGCCGAGCAGTCGCGTGCGAAAGTGGTCCCAGGTAAAGTTTTCCACCACGCGCCGACGCGCTGCGCGGCCCATCTCCTCGACCAGGTCGGGATTCTCGTAGAACCGCAGGATCGCTGCCGCGATCGCATCGACGTCGCCCGGCTGGACTATGATGCCTTCAATTCCGTCGCGCACGATGTCGCCCGATTCGAGCGTCGTGACCTGCGGCAGACCACACGCAGCCGCTTCGCAGGTGACTTTGGCGTTCCCTTCTAGCTGCGAAGGAAAAACATGGATACTGCATTGGCTAAGGTAATTCGCCGGCTGTCGGACCCATCCGATGATCTTGATATTGTCGCGCCAAAACTGCTGCAGATATCGCTTCGCCTCGGCATGCACGGTGCCGACCAGCCACAGCTCGGCGTCTTTGAGGTTCAGCCGGTGCCACGCTTCGAGCAGATGATGAATTCCTTTCCTCTCGATCAGCGCGCCCGAGAAGACGGCGCGGAACATCGGCGGCCGAGCGCCCGGCCGGAACCGCTCCACATCGACTCCGCGCGGCAGGTAGTAGAGCTTGTTCTCTGGAAAACCTTGCACGCGGAAGGTTTCCGCGGCTTTCTCGGAGAGCACGATGATCAGATCGGCGAGGTCGTATTCCTCGATGTAACGCTCGCGATCGACGAGCAGACTCTCGCGCCACTCCTGATACCAGTTGAGATTCGCGCGCCTCGCCTCCGGCTGGGTGCGCACGATTTTCCTTCGATCGCGATGCCACGTCGGGATCTCGATCATCGACGGAATTCCGCGGCGTTTCGACACGTGCAGCGCCTCGACGCAATCGCCCGACCAGCTGTGGAAGAAATCGTAGCGGCCGGTCTTCAGCTCTCGCGCGGCGACCCACCCGAGATACTTCTTTTTCGCGCCATAGTAATACGGCCGATCGAGCGACGAGAGGAGTCGCACCGGGTGCCAGCGCAGCGAGCGGATAAACTCGGGCGGAATTTCGGTCTGCCGGTTGTCGTAGGCGATCGCGCGGCCCAGAAAACCGCCGCGGTACGACGCGCGCAACGCTTCGAAAGCGTCCACATCAAGACCCGATCCGCCGATGCGCGCCGAGGTGGAGAAGAGCAGATGACGGGGCAACGTGTGCACCGGCTCCGTCGCGACAGGCGGCGGAGGCGCGTTTAGAACTTCACCCGACATTGCCCGCAAGTATTGTGGCGTTTCGGCGCTACGGCAACCGCGCGCACCATGGCAGATCACCCGCTCACCATCGGCTTTGCACGCCGTGGCTTTTCGCGCAGCGGCGGCGCCGAGTCGTATCTGAAGCGCCTCGCCGCCGGCGTGGTCTCGGCCGGGCACAAAGTGCGGCTTTTTACGAGCGCCGACTGGCCCGAAGGTGACTGGCCGTTTGGCGAAATCACGCGACTCGCAGCCGAGTCACCGCGAGAATTTGCCGACGAGCTCGAACGGCATCGGCCGCGGTCGGTGTGCGACGTTCTGATGAGCTTGGAGCGTGTCTGGCGGTGCGATGTCTATCGCGCGGGAGATGGTGTCCACGCCGCCTGGCTCCAGCGTCGTTCCCCCGGGCAAGGCGCGGTCAAAACGCTGCTGCGCCGCATCAACCCGAAGCACCCAGCATTGGTCCGCCTGGACGAGTCACTCTTTTGGCAACGCGGTGCGCGCCGCGTGAT
>CADDYX010000205.1 GCA_902810735.1 Verrucomicrobiota bacterium
TCGGTCGACGTGACGGTGAAGGGAATGGGCGGACACGGCGCGTATCCGCACAAGACGAAGGACCCGGTTGTGCTCTCAGCCGAGATCATCAACGCATGGCAGACGATCGTCTCTCGCGAAAAGAACCCGCTCGAGCCGGCAGTGGTGACGGTCGGCTCGATCCACGGCGGGACGAAACACAACATCATCCCGGACGAAGTGAAGATGCAGCTGACGGTCCGCAGTTATAAGACTGAGGTGCGCGATCTCGTTCTCGGCGACATCGCGCGGATCGCAAAAGGATGCGCGATCGCTGCGGGCTTGCCGAACGACCACATGCCCGACGTACGCGTGCTTGATAACGAGCATGTCAACGCCACGTATAACAATCCCGAGCTGACGAAGCGCGAGACTGCCGCGATGAAAGCGGTCCTCGGCAACGACAACATCGTGGACAAGCCGCCGACGATGGGTGGAGAGGATTTTTGCGAGTACAGCCTGCCGGATCACTCGATTCCGGCGTTCATGTTCAACGTCGGCGCGGTCGCTCCGGAGAAAATGGCGGAGGCAAAAAAGAGCGGCGCGTCGCTGCCGTCATTGCATTCGAGCAAGTTCCTGCCGGTCGCAGACGTGACGATCCGCACCGGACTGGTCGGCATGACGAGCTGCGTGCTCGATCTGCTGAAGAAATAAAGTTTAGGCGAAGCGCTATTTAACGCGCACGTTTTTGCGTAGATAAGTCGGGACGTCGAGGTCCTGCCCTTCGACAATCGTCGGCTCGCTCTTCTCAAACCGGCCGCGGGTGACCGGCTCGAACTGCAGCACCTCCTGCTTTGCCTGGACTTTCTCGCGCTGCCGCTTGGTTTCGGTTGGCGGTAAATCCAGCGGAAGCTCGGTTGATAACGGCGGAGTAACCGGGACGATTGGTTTTCGCTTCGGTGGCACCGAACGCGGTGGTTCAGGCATCGGCTCCGGCTCGGCTTCAGGTTCTGGTTGCGTTTCCGCGACCGGCTCGTATTCCGGTTCGACGAATTCCGGCTCGAGCGCGACCGGTTCGATAACAGCCTCCGCAGGCGAAGGCGGATAATCGGCAACAACTTCGTCTTGCGCCGCCGCTTCGAATCGCACCTCGATTGATTGTAATTCAACCCGCTCCGGGGGAGGTGCTGGCGGCTGTTCGACCAGCGGCGCCGGCGGGAGGACAGGCACCGGGTCCGGTTCTCGATTGAGCGATTGCGAGATTGCAAACTCCGGCGCGGCCACCGGCGGCTCCGTTTCACCTGCAAGCGCACTGATGATCGTGACGCTCAGCCGGTTTCCCATCCGGCTGTCGACTGCGGTGCCGAAAATGATCTGCGTCTCGTCGCCGACGTGTTTGCCGAGATCTTGCATCAGAATCTCAACCTCGGTCAGCGTCATGCCGGGTCCGCCGGCGACTTGCACGAGCACGTTCGCGGCTTCGTGCAGCATGCGGCCGCGATCCATCAGCGGATTTTTGAGCGCGTGGGCGAGCGCCTCGTGCGCGCGATTATCCGAATCGGATTCGCCGAATCCGAAAACGCAGCGGCCGTTCGGTGCGCGCAACGCCGACAGCAGATCGTCAAACCCGATGCGGATGAGTCCCGGCCGCTGGATCACGTTGATGATCGACCGCACGCTCTGGCTGATCGTTGTGTCCGCCGCAGCGAACGCCTGGTGAATCCCGGCCCGCGGCGCGACGATGTCGCCGAGCCGGTCATTTTCGAAGCAGATCACCGCATCGGCATACTCTCGCAACCGGGCGAGCGCTTCTTTCGCCTGCGCCGTCCGGCGTTTCCCCTCGAACGCAAACGGCATCGTCGCGAAAACGATCACGAGCGAGTTGTTCTCACGCGCGACCTGCGCGACGCACGGCGCCGCACCCGATCCGGTCCCGCCGCCGAGGCCTGCGCAGACGAACACCATCCGGGTATCGCTTAACGCCTGCCGGATCTCGTCCGCAGATTCGCAGGCAGCGTTGTAACCGACTTCCGGATCGCCGCCAGCTCCGAGGCCGCGCGTGACGGTGCGGCCGAGCTGGATTTTTGTGCCGACCACTGAGCTGGCGAGCGACTGCACATCCGTGTTCATCGCGATGAGCTCGGCGCGTTCGAGGCCGTCGAGCACAATCCGGTCGAGTGCGTTGGAACCGGCGCCGCCAACGCCCACCACTTTGATCGTGATGAGGTCGTCGTCGCGTTCCGGCAGGCTGTAGTTGCGGCTGAGTTGAATCATAAACGGCGGGGTTAGCGGAAACCGGGGATGAACTTGGTGATGCGTTGACGCCAATTCGCGCGCGGCCGATCAGCCTGCACAGCATGCGCGTATTTGATCAGGCCGATCGCGGCGGAGAACTGCGGATTCTCGAACGCACTCGTTAGGCCGGACATCGTTTGCGCATGCGCGACCCGCGCCGGCACTTCGAAGACCTCTTCGGCAAGATGCGCGATGCCGGATAAATGGCTGCAACCGCCGGTGATGAACACGCCCTCGCCGATGTAATTGATGAACGGCTCTTCCTCGAGCTTTCGCTTCAGCAGCTCGAAGATCTCACGCAGGCGCAGATGAATGATCGTGTTCAGCGTCTCGCGCTCGACCTCTTTGCCTGCGAAGCCGGAGTCGTCTTTGAGCAACACCGTTTCGCCGGGCAGACAATTTCCGAGCGTGACGCTCCCCTCCTCGATCTTGAGCTTCTCGGCGCGCGTCATCGGGATGCGCAGACCCATCGAGATGTCGTTCGTGATGTGATCGCCGCCGACCGCGAAGCAGCCGCTCTGTTTTACGGCGCCATCGACATACAAAATGTAATCGGTCGTGCCGCCGCCGATATCGATCACGAGCGCGCCAAGGTTTTTCTGGTGCTGGGTCAACACCACCTGGGCGGCGGCGAGCGCATTGAACACCACGTCCTCGACATCGAGCGGCAGCTCTTTCACGCAGCGGATCGTGTTTTGAATCCGCGTCCGCACGCCGTGGATGATGTGGAAATCGGCTTCCAGTTTTTCGCCGAGCATGCCGATCGGATTCAGCACGCCGTCCTGGCCGTCGACGTGATAATGCTGGATGATCGAGTGCAGGAACGCGTTCGGCGCGGGAATGCTGACCTCGCGCGCGTTGATCTTTACGTCCTCCACGTCCTGATCGTCGATTTCGTCGCGGTCTTCCGGCAGCACGACTGCGCCGCGGTTGTTGAAACTCTGGATGTGCGCGCCGGTCACGCCGACGTAGACGCTGCGGATCATGACGTCGCTTTTCTGCTCGGCGTCGACGACTGCTTCGTGCACGCATTTCATCGCCGTCTCGAAATCGACGATCTCGCCTTTGCGAACGCCGCGCGACGGTGCCTGGCCGACGCCGAGGACCTTGATCGTTCCGTCGGGGCGCCCTTCGCCGACGACGACACAAATTTTCGACGTCCCGATCTCCAGCCCGACCATCAAATCGCTACTCGCCATCCATTATCCCTTCCTTGTTTTGTGAACCGGCACCGCACGCCGCGTGTTGGACCGCTGCGGCGCGCTTTTCTCTTTCGGCAAATCTTCGGGATGCACCGGTATCGCCTTCATGACGCGCGGCGTCTCGCTCGGATCGAGCGTGTCGTTGATCACTTCCGATGCCGGTTTCATGAACGTGACCGGCACGTTCCGCTGCACCAGCAGGTTGACCGTCTCGATGTCGCGTTTTGAATCGTCGGCCCAGACGAGGAACTGCTCGAGCCGCTGGAGTTGTCCTTCGAGGTCGTCGAATCCGAACGTCACCCGCGCGTGCGTTTTGTCGGAGACGATCAGGCAATAACCCTTCGACACATCGATCTCGCGAATTTGGAAGCGTGTCTGCATGAAACTGCGCGTGCTGAGACGCAGCAGTTCGAGCGCGGCCCTGGCTTCGAATGAGCCGACAGTTTTCCCGGGCTCGAGCGACTCGCTCGAGCAGCCCGTGATCAACGGCAGCCCGAGGTATTCCGGCAACAGCTTCTTTTGTTTCATCAACACGCCGCGCGCGTCGACCAAAAAAGCGCCATCGGACGCAAAAGGATCGGGCAGGTCTTTGTCGGCCGTGATCCAGGCCACTGGCTTGCGCTCGACAATGCTGATGTCGATCTCGTTAGGCATCTTGCGGACGACCTGCACGTCGTCGACCTGCGGCAGTTGCAGCAAATCGTCATGCACGCGCGCGAGATTCACGCTGAATACGTTCGCGCCTTCGTGCAGGTCGGCGGTTTTCACGACTTGTTCGCGCTGCAGAGTGCCGTCGGTTTGGACGCTGATCTCGCTCAGCTGGTAGTCTGGATTTTCGAAGAATAGACGCTTCGCTCCGATCCGAACGCCGACCGCGACGCCGGCGCAAATCACAATCGCGAGCGCAATCTTCGAGATCGAGACGAGGATACGCCGATTGCGGTGCGCAGACGCCTTCTGCGAGCGCACTTTGACGTCGAGCAGATGCTGCTGGCGCCGGGTTCGCGAGTTCGAGATGCGTTCGTTGCGGGCGCGCGGCCGTTCAGCCATTCGTGCTCTTATCGCGCACCGCCTTTCACTCGCTGCTGTGACAACTGGATGATCCGCATGCACAGCTGCGGGTAATCGATACCGGCTGCCGCAGCCATCTCGGGCAGCAGGCTCGCCTCGGTCATGCCCGGGAT
>CADDYX010000206.1 GCA_902810735.1 Verrucomicrobiota bacterium
GCGTTTTCTGGTCGGCGTGGCGGCGTTTGGCGCAGGTGATTTCGCGCACAGCATGCTCATTCTGCTCGCCACGCAGCGTCTGCTGCCCGCCTATGGCGCCGCGCGCGCGGCGACTGTTGCCGTCGGTCTTTACGTATTGCACAACGTGTTTTACGCCGCGTTTTCGCTCGTCGCCGGCTGGCTGGGCGATCGGTTCCGCAAAAATCGCGTGCTCGCGAGCGGCTACGCTCTCGCCGGACTGATGACGCTGATGATCATTGCACTGCCATCTTCATTCACGACGATCGCGCTCGTGTTTTTGACCGGCGGCATCTACATCGCGGTCGAAGAAACGCTGGAGGATTCGCTGTGTGCCGAACTCGTCGACGAGTCCCAGCACGGCACCGCGTTTGGCGTGCTCGCGACGGTGAACGGGCTCGGCGACCTTGTTTCGAGCATCGCAGTCGGCGCGCTCTGGTCGTCCTTTGGAACTGCAGTCGCGTTCAGTTACAGCGCGGTGTTGTTCTTTTGCGGAGCGGTCATTGTGCTTCAGGTGAAGGCTCAACCGCCGACTGCCTGATACCGACCGAGACCGCGCCGCCACATCAGACGCGCGGCTGCCCACGTCGCCAGCACCCATCCGACCTGGATCACGAGCGCCTCGAGCATCGCGGCACCGCGCAGGCGACCGAGGAAAATCGCGATTGGGCAAAACAGCTCGTAGTAAAATGGCAGCCACTTCATCACAGCCTGCACAGCGGGCGGCATGATATCGACGGGAAACATTTGGCCGCCGAGGAAGTACTCGAACGAGTAAACGATGAATACGATCGTCGAGATTTCGAGGATCCAGAACGCCATCATCGCGAGTGCGTAGGTGATGAAGAACTGGATTAACGCCGCCATGGCGACGGACGCGATTGCGCAGACGTAGGTGAGCGCGTCGGACGGGAAGGTTAGGTAGGCGCGAAACCAGAAGAAGATCAGGGCGATCGGAAGAATCGTAACCGCCGTGTAAACGAGGCGGGCGCTCGCGAACATCGTGAAGCGATAGCCGAGATAGCTGAGCGGCTTGGTCAGGAAAGAATTGATCTGCCCATCGCGAATGTCGGCTGCGATTTGCCAGTCATCTTCTGTCGGCGTGACCAGATTCGAGACGAGAATCGTGAGCAGGTAATAATAGATCATCGAGCCGTAGTCGTAGCCGCGCATCCCGCCGCCCTTCTCGTGGAAAACGGCGCGCCAGAGAAAGACGGTGCCGAGCAGTGGAATCAGCCCGAACACCGCGCGCATGAAATAATTCCAGCGGTAAACGAACGTGCTCTGCAGCCCGAGATTGAAAATCGTGAGATACTTTTGCATCGCTCAGCGCTGAATCCGCCGGAGTGCGGCGTCGTGCGCGCGGGACAGCAGCACTAGTGCGCAGATCGCACCGACAAGCGCCAGGCACATGTCTTCTTGCGTGTCCCACGGATCGCCTTGCGTCGCGAGAAAATCGACGGCTGCATCCCCGCTCGCCACTGCGGTGCGCCATTCGATCAGCTCGTAAGTCGCGCTGATTGCGAGACAGATGGAGACGATCAAAAACGGCTGCCAGCGCTTCCGTTTCAAAATGTCCAGCCGCACGAAGAATTCACGCGCGACGATCGCCGGCACGAATCCCTGCGCGAAGTGACCGAGGCGGTCGAAATTGTTGCGCTCCCACCCGAACACCGGTCGCAGCCAATCGAAGAGCGGCACGCGCGCATAGGTGTAATGCCCGCCCACGAAAAGCACGCACATGTGAAGCGCGATCAGCGTGTAGCACAATGTGGTGAGCGGAAAGCGACGGTAGGTCGCGACAATCAGCACAAGCGCGAGCAGCGCCGGCGTCACCTCGAGCCACCAGGTCAGCCGGTCGTATGGTCTCCACGCCGACCATAGCCCGATCGCGACAATGCCGACGAGCAGAGCGCGGTGCGAGAACGGCCGGGCCATTATGATTGCCGCGTTTGGGCGAGCTCAACGGCGAGGTTGATCGCAGCGATCATGCTGTCGGGTCGCGCGATGCCCTTGCCGGCAATCTCGAACGCGGTGCCGTGATCCGGACTCGTTCGCGGAAACGGCAGACCCAGCGTCACGTTCACGCCTTCATCAAACGCGTGCAGCTTCAGCGGGATCAACCCTTGGTCGTGATACATGCAGAGCACTGCATCGAAGTCGCCATTTGCAGCGCGATGGAAAATCGTATCCGCAGAAAATGGACCGACGACGGCCGCGCCGCACATTGCTTGCAGTTCTGCGACGGCAGGCGCGATCACTTCGATTTCTTCGCGGCCGAGTGCACCGGATTCACCTGCATGTGGATTCAGACCGGCAACGGCGATGCGTGGCGATCGCCTGCCACGGCGCTCGAGGAAATTGTGCAGCAAGACGCCGACGCGAACGATTTCGTCCGCTCGTAGCCCGGCAGCGACTTTCGCCAGCGGAATATGCGTTGTCACCAGCGCAACTGTGAGATTGCCGCCGGTCAGCAGCATCGCGAAATTTTTGACGCCGCAGCGCGTCGCGAAGAATTCCGTCTGGCCGGGAAACTCGAAACCGATCTCGTACATACGCGCCTTGTGAATCGGGCCGGTGACAACGGCGTTGAGTTTGCCAGCCAGCGCGCGTTCCACTGCTTCTTCCAGCGCAGCGGCCGCGGCCTCGGCGGTCTCCCGCGTTGGCTGGCCTAACGAGCAGCGCGGGTAATCGCCAATGATGATGTAATCGGCGTCAGGCGAGAGCCGATTCGAGTTCAGCGCCGCGTCTACAATTTCCGGCCCAACGCCTGCAGCATCGCCGAGCGTGATTCCGATGCGCGGTCGCATCGCGCCATTCTGCCGGTGCAGCTACCAGCGCGCAAACGCTGCTTAGGTGGACCGTGCGCTCCGCGCGCGGTCTGATCGCGCTCGGAGAGCGCGATCCACCTCATGCTCGTTTCGAGGGCGAAGCCGTCAATTCGGCGCGGTCCAGGACGACAACAGCAGAGCTGTTGTCACTTTTTCCCTTGCCCGGGCCGGTAATCTTCCTCGGCCGCCTGGAAGGCGCGCTCGAGTCCGACCATGTCTTCGCCCGGACGGAGACTGTCGAATGCTTCGGATTCGCGACGGAGCTCTTCCTCAGAGTAGTTCGCCGCCTTGATCGATAGACCAATTCGGCGCTCGAGCTTGTCGACCTTGATCACGCGCGCCTCGACTTCCTGTCCCACCTTGAGCACGTCTTTGACCTTTGCGACGTGATCTTCGCTGAGCTGTGAGATGTGCACGAGCCCATCGATATCGTCCGCGAGCTGCACGAACGCGCCGAAGCTGGCGAGCTTCGTCACCTTGCCGGTCACGAGGTCACCGATTTTGTATTTCTGATCGATGTTCTTCCACGGATCGTCGCTGAGCTGCTTGATGCCGAGGCTGATCCGCTGGTTTGTTTTATCGATGTCGATTACCTCCGCTTCGACTTCGTCGCCCTTCTTAAAGACTTCGCTCGGGTGATTGATCTTTCGCGTCCAGCTCAGGTCGGAGACGTGGATCATTCCGTCGATTCCGTCCTCGAGCTCCACGAACGCGCCGTACGCGGTCATATTTCGGATCGCGCCTTTGACCGTGCTGCCGATCGTGAATTTCTTCTCAATCTCGTCCCACGGATTGGCTTCGAGCTGTCGCAGGCCCAGCGAAATTTTCTGTTCCTCTTTGTTGACGCCGAGCACAACGGCTTCGACTTCCTGGCCCTGCGTGAGCACGTCGCTTGGCCGCATGATTCGTTTCGTCCACGACAACTCCGAGACGTGGATGAGACCTTCGACGCCTTCTTCCAGTTCCACGAACGCACCGTAAGGCACGAGGTTCGTGATCTTGCCTTTTACGCGCTGACCGGCCGGGAACCGCTCCTCGATCTGGTCCCACGGATTCTTCTGCGTCTGCTTCAGGCCTAACGACACGCGCTCCTTCTCCTTGTTGATGTCGAGCACGATGACCTGGAGCTGCTGGCCGACCTTGAGCAGCTCGCTCGGATGTCCGAGGCGCCCCCACGTCATGTCGGTGATGTGGAGCAGACCATCCATTCCGCCAAGATCGATGAACGCGCCGAAGTCGGTCAGGTTCTTGACCGTGCCTTCCACAACGTCGCCGACCTTGACGCTATCGAGGAATTTCTGGCGCTTCTCGCTCCGCTCCTGCTCGATCAATTCGCGCCGGCTGAGCACGACGTTGCGCCGGTCGTCGTTCAGTTTGACGATTTTGAAATCGTAAGTGTTGCCGACAAACTGCTGCAGGTCTTTCGGCGGAATGATGTCGATCTGCGACGCGGGCAAAAACGCTTCGACGCCGATGTTCACCATCAGTCCGCCTTTCACGACGGACTTCACCTTGCCTTTGATCAATCCGTCGCCGGCGAAAACCTGCGCGATCTTGTTCCAGTTCTGCCGGTAGGCCGCTTTCTCTTTCGAGAGAATGACCATCCCTTCGTCGTTCTCAAGACGCTCGAGCAGCACCTCGACTTCGTCGCCGACTTCCAGCGAGTCGATGTCCTCAAATTCGTGCGTAGGGATTACGCCTTCCGATTTGTAGCCGATATCCACCAGCACCTCGCGCGGGCGAATTTCCAAAATACGGCCCTTAACGATAGAGCCTT
>CADDYX010000207.1 GCA_902810735.1 Verrucomicrobiota bacterium
GTGATATTTGTCGGCTCCGGCACGGTCGCGCTGGCGATCGGTTCGGGATCCGCCTGCAGATCGCCAACCATGTAGCCACGCGCGTGATACTTGCCGGGAGGCAGCGGCGCGTCCGCGTCATCTTTGCCGTCCCACGTCGTGTGGAGCGCGTCCGCGCCGATCTCGAATTCGGAGACGTCGGCTTCACGATGCAGCACCCGCACCAGTTTTCCCGTCGCGTCGTAAATCCCGAGGCTGATTGTCCCTTCCAGCGGCGGCGGCAGAAAGCTGATCCGCACGTTTCGCGGGGGAGGCGTCGCAGGCGAGGGGGTTTGCGCGAGCGCGCTCGAGCAGCACGCGACCGCGACAATGGTGGCGACAGCTACACGCAACATCTGTTCAGATGTAGTAACGCCAATTCACGTCCGGGAAAAGATTGTCGCGCCACTCGCAGTCGGTGAGCAAACGTTCGTCCAACGCGCCGGCGGTAAATTGCTCGGCCAGCCGGGTGAAGCGTAAGAGGTGATCGGTGACGCGTCTCGCGGCGTAGTGCTTTGCCGTTCCAGCATTGATCAGGAACGGCCAGTCGCTCGCCTGCGCCAGCAGGAGCTCGCGCGCGAGTTGCCGCAGCGCGCGCTCGTCAGCCGGCGACGCGTCATGTTGGTGACTCCGCGCGAGGTGGATCATGCGCTGCGTGGCGGCGTGGACGTGCGGGTAAATCCACGAGTTCTTCTCGTTGAGCCAAACCTCGAGATACCCGTTCGCTCCCCACGTCGAAGCGGCGGGCGTGATCGTCTGCTGCGTTTGATGCGTGGCGAGATAGTCGCTCGGCGTCGTCAATCTGAATTCCGGTTCGCTGGCGATTTTCCGAATGAAAAACTCCAGGAACCGCGGCCCTTCAAACCACCAGTGGCCGAACAGTTCCGCATCGAACGGCGCGACTACGATGGGGTCGAAACCTGACCGGGTCAGCTCGCGCATCTGGTCGCGTCGCGTCTGCAGGAAGTGCGCGGCGTGCGCTTCGGCGGTGCGGAGCGCCCAGGCCGGATTGTACAGTTGCTTCGGTCCGCCGCCGCCGGTCACGCGGTGATATTTGATCCCGGTGAACTTCGGCACATTGGCCACGCGCAGATATTCCGGCGGCTGGTCGAATCCGACATCGCGGTAGAAATCGCGATAGGCGGAATCGCCGGGATAACCTTCGTGCGCGCTCCAGACCTGGCGGCTCGATTCGCGGTCGCGCGCAAACGCCGCCGGCCCCGCGGGCGTGTAGCAGGGCGCATAAATCGCCCGGCGCGGTTGCGGATTTCCAAACAACAAACCGTGTGCATCCACCGCGAACCAGCGGACGTTCGCCTCCTGCAGCGCAGCATCGATCTGCGGCGAGTAGGCGCATTCCGGCAGCCAAAAGCCCGTCGGCTCTTCGCCGAAAACGCGCGCGAATTCGTCTCGTCCGATCAGGATCTGCGCGCGCACCGCTTCCGGCGTTTGCTCGAGCAGCGGCAAGACGGCGTGTGTTGCCGCGCATCCGATCAGCTCAAGCACGCCGATATCCCGCAGCTGGCGAAAAGCGCTGATCAGATCGCAGCGCCATTCGTCGACGTAACGACGGCGGCACTCCTGAAATCGTGCGTGGTAAAATTCGCTCAGGCCGCGCAGCTGATCGTCGCCGGCGTTGCGCTCGATTTCACGTTCCGAGAGCTCGATCAGCGCGTCGAGGTGGCGGACGTAGCGGTCGCGCAGCAGCTCATCCTGCAGCATCGCGGCGAGCGTGGCCGTGACGCTCAGCGTAACCTTGAACGGCACGCGATCACCTGCGAGTCGCTGCATCACCGCGATGAGCGGCAGATACGTCTCCGTGATCGCCTCGAAGAGCCAGTCTTCTTCGAGAAAATGCTCGTGCTCGGGATGGCGGACGAAGGGCAGGTGCGCGTGAAGAATCAGCGCGAGATAGCCCGGGTTGCTCATTGTGGCCGCGGTCGTGGGCCGCGGCCGGCGACCGCGGCTACAGCCTTACAGCGTGCGGCAAAAATCCTGGAACCGATCGAGACCTTTTTTGATGATGTCGATGCTGGTCGCGTAGCTCAAGCGAACCACGCGATCGTCGCCGAATGCAGCGCCCGGGATCACCGCCACGTTCGCTTTGCTCAGCAACCGATCGGCGAAGTTCGTCGAGGTCAGGCCGAGCTGGCTGATGTTCACCAGTACGTAGAACGCGCCCTGCGGCTTCACCGCGGTGATGTTCGGGATTTTCGTGATCCGGTCGTACATATAGTTGCGACGCAGATCGAATTCCTCGCGCATGTCGGTCAGCGGCTGCTGGTCGCCTTTCAACGCCGCGACGCCGCCGCGCTGAACAAACGACGCCGGGTGCGACGTGCTGTGGCTCTGGATTGAGTCGACCGCTTTCGCGACCGCTTCCGGAGCGGCGAGGTACCCGAGGCGCCACCCGGTCATCGCGTACGCTTTGCTAAAGCCGTTGATCGTGATCGTCAGGTCGTATGCCTCCTTCGAGAGCGACGCGATGCTGACGTGCTGCGCATCGTCGTAGATGAGCTTCTCGTAAATCTCGTCGGCTAAAATGTAGATGTCTTCCTCCGCCGCGACTTCCACGATCGCCGCCAGCTCGTCGCGCGTGTAAACGGCGCCGCTCGGGTTGTTCGGCGTGTTGAGGATGAGCATCTTCGTCCGCGGCGTCATCGCGTTCTCGAAATCTTCAGCGCGCATTTTCCAGGAGTTGCGCTCGGTCGTGGAAACGATCACCGGCTCCGCGCCGGCAAGGCGCACCATGTCGGGATAACTGACCCAATACGGCGCCGGGATGACCACTTCATCGCCCGGTTGGCAGGTGGCGAGGATCGCGTTGTAACAGGCCTGTTTCGCTCCGCTGCTCACGATCACCTGACTCGGTCGATAGCTCACCCCGTTGTCGGCCTGCAGTTTGTCGGCAACGGCCTGCCGCAGTTCCGGCAGACCGGCGCTCGGAGTGTATTTTGTAAAACCGGACTCCAGCGCCTGAATTGCGGCCGCTTTGATGTGATCCGGCGTGTCGAAATCGGGTTCGCCGGCGCCGAAACCACAAACATCGAGGCCTTCGGATTTCATTGCCTTCGCCTTCGCGTCGATCGCGAGCGTGAGGGAAGGGGACATTTGGGCGGCGCGTGCTGAGATTTCCATGGGGCTGAGTGTGGGTTGAGGGTTCAAGAGGAAGTTAGCGGTTGCGGTAAAAATTTTCGATCAGCGGGGTGAAATTGTTTTCGTCGACCTGGACGATCTTCATTTCGCGCTGCGCGTTTTCGGCTGAATCGGAGGCGTGCGCCGCGTTGACCATGATGTTCTGGCCGAACTCCTTCCGGATCGATCCCGGCGGCGCTTTGCTCGGATCGGTCGGCCCGAGCACATCGCGAATCTTCTGCACCGCGTTCTCGCCCTGGTAAACGAGCGCAACGATTTTCTCGCTGCCGGCCGCCGTTCGCTTGTCGCCGCTTGTCGCGCTCGGGCGTCCACCCGACATGAACTCGACGATGTCTTCCCACGCATTGCGGCCCTTGTCGGCGCCGAGTTTCTCCTCCAGCACCGGCAGCACGGGACCGTAGAACTCTTCTGCCTGCGCCACGCTCATGCAGTGAACTTTGAATCCGACGATATAGAGGCCGGTGCGGGAGAAAACTTCGATCACACCTCCGGGCCGCAGATTCGGAAACTTGAAATTGTCCGGCTTGATCAGCACCAGCGTCTTCTCGATTTTCGCCGCGTCCGGGAACTTGATCACGCGATCGAGAATGCCGCCGTCGCGATCTGAAAATTCCGACCAGAGCTTCAGATCGGCTTCCACCGATTTGGCGTCGAAGGCGGCCAGGACGCCCGGCTCGAAGTAGCTGACCCGGCCCGATTCGTCGGTGATGTAGTCGCCGTAGGTGTCGCGAATCGTCTCGCCGCTCGTCCGTTCGTGCACGATGTGGCCGACGACAGAATGCGTCTTCTCGATTGCGTCCGGGCCGCGGAACACCAGCATCAGCACCCGCGGCCGTTCTCCGTTTCGCGCGCCGGTAAAATTGCGCAGCACGTAATCGCGAATCAGCTCCTGCGTCGCGCGATGTCGCGCGTCGGTTTCAGTGACAATCCCTTCAGCGTAGCGCCGCGCCAGCTCGTCGCTCGGCGCGAACATCCGCCCCGCCACCAGATCGAGCCCGCTGCGCGAAATAAACCGCGAGATAATCCCGCCGGTGCGCGATTTGCGCATCGAGTGCGGCGTCAGGATGACGTAGGAAAGTTCTTCGGCCTGCATTGAAATTCGTCAGCGGCTCGTGATTAAACCGCGTCGATGCAGGAGAAACCTAAGCCGCCAAAAGCGAACGGGAACGTAGCCGTCGGAGTTTCGACTTCAACCGCGTTTTTGATTCAGGCTCGGCGAGAATTGCAATCCATTTTCCGCGGCGACGGATCACGATTGCGCGATACACATTACGTTCCAGCGCATCGACCACGCTTTGCTCCTGGTGTCGCATGATCCCGGAGAGAACCAGCTTGCCGCGCCGCCGGATGACGACTCGCCATCGCGGCAGCGCCTCAATCAACAATTCGCTGAAGAGATTCGCGGTGATCACATC
>CADDYX010000208.1 GCA_902810735.1 Verrucomicrobiota bacterium
CGCGGCGCTCTTTTCGCAGCGACCGCCGCGGCGCCGCAAAATCACTTTCGTCTGTCCAGCGTTGTCGTGCAGCGCCATCGAAACATCGAGGCGGCTGCCTCCTTCCGTTGCGCGGGCAAGGAGTTCTTCGCGCTGGCGGCGGCTCTTCTCTTCCGCAACGCGCGGCGCATCGGCAATCATGCGCTCGAGCTTTTGCATCTGGTCGCGCAACTGCGATTCGCGCTGGGCGAGCTCGTCCTGCTTGGCGTTAAGCGGCGTGCCTGATTTCGACGGCCGGCGGCGCATGCGATGTCACTGGCCCTTCGAGGCCATCCAGAAAAAAATCAGCAGCGCGATAAACCCGAAAATGATCAGCGGCAGCGTCACGGCCAGGCCGATTTGCATCCATTGCGCAAACGTCCTGCCGCTCAGTGTTCCCGTCATTTCCGGCGCAGCTTCCGGCAGGTTGATGTCGCTCGATTCGCTCGTCGCGCCCGCTTCCAAGCGGCTGCGCTGCTGACTGAACTCGGCCCGCGCATCGTCCACCGTGCTGAGCGCACGGCTCAATTCCTTCGGCAACTCCGCCGGGTTCCAGCTCTTCGGATCGATCGCTTCGAGCAACTGCAGGTGTTGCGTGAAGCTCTCGTGCGTCGCGCGAATCTGCTCGAGTTTTTTTTGCGAATCGTAGGCCTCGCGTTCGAGGATCACGAGGGAGCGCGACAGCTTGTCCGTCATTTCCGCGCGTCCGCGTTCGAGCTCTTCCTGACGCCGGCTCAGCTCCTCCAGCTCCCGTTTCTGTTTCTCGATCTGTTCCTGCTGCCGCTTCAGCGCGAGCAACTGCTCCTGCGCTTTCTGCACCTGCGAATCGAGCAGCTCCGGCGACATCGCATCTTCTTCGCTCAGCTCGAGCATCTGTTCGATCGGACGAATTCGTTCAGCCATGGAGAATTTGTTGCAGCGCGTCGCGAGCATCTGCGCGGCTGCTGCGACGACATTAGTAACCGCGCTTTAGAATTCCAGATTTTTTGCCGAAATTTCGCGCGTAGACTGCGCGCAGCGCGATGCACGAAATCACGATCGGATCGCCCCAGCCGTCGCAACGCGTTTACGACCAGGCAATCACTGTCAGTGGCAGAATTTCCGGCCGAGCGGAAACGATCGGCGTCTGGTCTGGCGATCAATTGCTCGCGCAGACGCGGCTAATTGCCGACGACGGTTACTTTCGTTTGCTCGCGCGGATCGTGCCGCCGCTCCAGACAGAAACGCCGCTCACACTAACGGTGCGCGCGGCAGACGTTGAAGCGCGCGTGCCGGTAATCGCCGTCCCGGCCGAGCTCGACAAACGCGCCTACGGCCAGGTTGTTCCGCCGCATCAGATGGAGTTGCTGCACCGCGAAAATATTTACGGCTCCGGTCCGCCGATAGAACACCCAAGCGAAGAGGCACTCGCGCTTGTCCGGCAATTTCTTCCGGCCGCCGGCTCTGTCCTCGATTTTGGTTGCGGCGCGGGCGCCTACGGTCCGCCGCTGATTGCGCATGGCTACCGCTGGCTCGGTGTGGAAGTGCAGCACCAATGCGCCGAGATCCTGCGCCGCCGCGGCCTGCCATTTCGCCAGCTCGGATCGTCCGAAGAGCGACTGCCGTTCGGCGACCGTGAATTCGACGCCGCGATCGCGATCGAAGTGCTCGAACACATCGAGCCGCTCGACGCGACGGTCGCCGAAATTGCGCGCGTCATCCGCTCGCGATTTCTCGTCTCCGTGCCGAACATGGAAGTCATTCCGTATTTCGCGCAGCTCGGCGTCGTGCCATGGCACCTGCTCGAAGCAACGCACGTGAATTTCTTCACGCGTGCGAGTCTCGCCGCTTTACTCGCGTCGCATTTCCGAGCCGTGGAAGTGTTCAGCTACGGCGAACACCCGGTGCGAACCCGCGACGAGCTGCCCGTCGACCTGCACCTGTTCGCAGTCGCGGAAAAGTGATCAGCGGCCCGGCATCATCTCGAGCAGCACGCCCCTAAAGTATTCCGTCTCGGGAATCGTCGGCAGCACCGGATGATCGAGCGCTTGCTCGAATCGTCGCAGCCGGCGCGCTGAGCGGCGCGCGTCGACCAGTGCATCGGCGATCGTCTGCGCGAGCAGTTCCTCCGTCACGTGATGCGAACAGGAGAACGTCGCGAGCACGCCATCTTTTGACAGCAGCTTGAACGCGCGGACGTGCAGCTCGCGATAACCGCGCATTGCCCCATGCAGACCGCCTTTTGTTTTCGTGAATGACGGCGGGTCGAGAATGATCAGGTCGAACTGCTGCTCCGATTTCTCAGCGGCGCGCAGGAATTGAAAGACATCTTCTTCCCGCCAGTTTACCTGCAGCGCATTGCGCTTCGCATTCGACCGCGCGGCCGCAATGCTGTCGCCGCTCGCTTCCACCGCGGTAACTTCCGCGGCTCCCGCGCGTGCACACGCCAGCGCGAATGCGCCCTGGCTCGTGAAACAATCGAGCACGCGCTTTCCTGCTGCCTGCGCAGCGACTGCGCCGTAGTTCTGGAGTTGATCGAGATAAAAGCCGGTCTTCTGCGCGTTCAGCAAATCGGTAGCGATCGTCACGTCCGCGAGTTCGATCTCCGTTACCGCCGCCGGATTACCGCGCAGGATCCCTGTGCGTGGCTCCAGCCCTTCGGCACGGCGAACGGCGGCGTCATTCCGCTCGATGATGTTTGCAGCTCCGAAGACCTTCGCCATCGCATCCGCGATCGCTTCTTTGTGTCGATCCATCGCGAGCGTGAGCGTCTGCAGCACGAATGCATCGCGGTAGCGGTCGATGATCACCCCCGGCAATCCATCGCTCTCGCTCCAGACGATCCGGCATAACCGTGGATCAATGCCGCGCCGTGTCCGGTATTCGGCGGCTTGCTGTAGTCGCCGCTCGAAGAAGTCCGCGTCCAGCTGCTGTTTCCTGCGCGAGAAACGCCGCGCCACGATTTGCGATTTGCTGTTGTAGACCGCGCTGCCGATCAGGTGATCGCGGCCGTCCTTCAGTGAAATCACGTCGCCGTCCGCCGGACTGCCGAAGACCTTCAGCACCTCGCTCGCGAACACCCAATCGTGCCCGTGCAAAATGCGCGCACGAGGTTTTACGACGATGCCGCCCATGCGGAAGAGTTATGAATCAGTGACGGAGGAAAGCAGGAAATTTGTTTTAGTTTTTTCCTGCGTTCCTGCTTTCCTGATTCTCCAATGCAGACGCTGCGCGATATCGATCTTCCCGGAATCGCGAAGCTGCGCAGCGGAAAAGTGCGCGAGGTGTTCGACCTCGGCGATACGCTGTTGTTTGTCGCGACGGATCGGCTCTCCGCTTTCGATGTTGTCTTCAACGATGCGATTCCAGGCAAAGGCGCGGTCCTCAACCAGATCTCCGCGTTTTGGTTCAAGCGCCTCCGCTTCGTCGCCAACCATTTTATCACCGCAGCGTTCGATGAATTTCCGCAGCGCTTGCACGATTACCGCGACCAGCT
Source organism: Verrucomicrobiota bacterium (assembly GCA_902810735.1). Taxonomy (GTDB): domain Bacteria; phylum Verrucomicrobiota; class Verrucomicrobiia; order Chthoniobacterales; family UBA10450; genus CADDYX01. The sequence goes on from CADDYX010000208.1 coordinate 3,494, forward strand.
CGCCGGCCGCTCGATGATCGTGAAAAAGACGCAGCCGCTCGCAATCGAGTGTGTGGTGCGCGGTTATCTCGCCGGCTCGGGCTGGAAAGATTATCAGCAGAGCGGCAGCATTTGCGGACACAAGCTGCCGGCTGGGTTGCAGCTCGCATCGCAACTGCCGGAGCCAATCTTCACGCCGGCCACAAAGAGCGAATCCGGTCACGATCTGAACATCGATTGGGCGCAGACGTGTGACGTCGTCGGAGAGAAAATCGCAACCCGCGCGCGAGAGCTCAGCCTGCTCGTTTACAAAGCCGGCAGCGAATACGCGCGTGAGCACGGCATCATTATCGCCGATACGAAATTCGAGTTTGGACTTCGCGACGGCGAATTGCTGCTCATCGACGAGTGCATGACGCCCGACTCCTCGCGCTTCTGGCCGGCTGACAGTTACGTCGCCGGCAAAAGTCCGCCGAGCTACGACAAGCAGTTCGTGCGCGATTACCTTGAGACGCTCGAGTGGAACAAAACACCTCCAGCACCGCAGTTGCCGCAGGAGATCATCGACAAAACGGCGGAGAAATACGCAGAAGCTTTCGAGCGCCTCGTCGGGCAGAAGCTGACCCGCTAATCATCAAGTGTGCGCCCGTCGTTCCGCTGGGTTTTGAGCGCTTGAATCCGGGAGTATAAGTCGTCGCGTTCCGCGTCTGAATATTTCCTTCCGCCGAGATCGCTCCCGATGCGGCCGAGATATTGATGGAGAAAACGGCGATTGCTCTCGCCGAAACGCTCCCGAAAATCCCGCGCGCCAGCGGCATCAAGATAAATCGGCGGGAGGTCGGCTGACTTGATCGCCGCGTTTAATTGATCGTAGATCGCGCGCTGGTTCGGGAAGGTGAATTGGTTCAGCAACCGGAGCGCCTGCGTCGCGAGATAGCCGACGGACGAGTTCGAAACCGGTGCTGGCTTCCACAGTTCTGGATCGACGCGCGACAACGGCAGACAGGCAAGAAAGTCCGACACGAGAGTGTCGGCTGACGCGTCAAACACTCGCGCGACGATGTTCTCC
>CADDYX010000209.1 GCA_902810735.1 Verrucomicrobiota bacterium
GATCAAATTCGGGTGCACAGGAAACAAAAATACCGGGAGGTGCCGTTTGCGAAATTGCGCAAGATAATCGTGGGAAGACGTTCGACCTACTAATCACATGCCGAAGTCGCCGTATCAGCACGCTGCGTATTTCCTGCATCGGCTCCGTCGGCTACGAAACTACGTCGAATTTTCAGAGGCCAACTGGAAAAATACGTTGGCGAACTATAGTCGATCGTTAGGCGACGATGAGTTGAACATTGCGTGCTTTGGTGGCCGACGTCGCCACTGGGCTGATCTGGCGAATGAGTTTCCTCACTACCACCGGAAGGCATCGTTCCTGATGATCTTTGCGATGCTCGAGGACGATTTCACGCAATTCTGCAGATCGATCGCCGCAGAGCAAACGCTCCCGGCGACGGTATCGGACGCGCCTGGGCGAGGTATAGAGCGTGCAAAAGATTACCTCACGAAAACTGCAGGGATTCCGTTTCCGGCGAGCACACCCGAGTGGCAGCAAATCAAAAGATTGAGCGACGTGCGAAATGTTCTGATCCACGCGGCGGGATATCTGGAGCCGGGCAATGCTCAACACGAACGCGTGAGGAAGGCTGCGGCAGCAGCAGGCTCGGGTCTGCTTGTTCACCATCATGCCCGATCGCAGATCAGTTTCGAACCAGAGTTCCTTCCTTCAGTGATCGCGACGCTGGAGCGCTTTTATGAGCGCTTGCTCGCCGCGACGAAAAAGACGCCCTGACGATCAACAACACTTCGACTCGCTAGCGGAACCACTCGCAAACGGTCCCATCCGGCTCGATCGGCGGCAGCAACTTTCGGCGATAGCCGCGCTCGCAGTGCACCACGACGGCGGTGTGTTTCGGGAAGTTTCGCAAAACGTGCGGTTTGATCTTGTGCTCGTCGTGCTCGCTGTAGTTGCTCGACCGTCTTCCTGCTGAGTAACCCCACGACCGCTTAATCGTTGTCCGTTTGCCGAGGAAGTCCGCGCTTTCGACGGCGCCTTCTTCGTCAGCGGCTTTAAAGATGAGGCGGTTTCGGAGATTGAGCGTGAAGACGCGTGCTTTCTCTCGGCCGAGTGGTGGGACGAATGAGGTTGAGGATTGCGCGGCGGCAACAACGGTTGCCTGCGCTTCGCGGATTACGTCGATACAGTTGTAGTCGCTCATTCCGTCTTCGCTCGCGGAGACAAATCGCTGTGCTTCATCCGCCCACAGGATGAGGAGATTGTCGCGGCGACGATCCTCGGCGGACTTGTCAAAACGGCGCAGGGCGTGCGTGTAGAACAGCATCTTTAGAAAGGTGTTCACGTAGCGACGCTCGAGCTGAAATTTCTGCGGCATCGCGACGCAGATAATTTTGCCGCGATCGATATCGGCAAAGTCGAACGTGTTGTGGCCGGGGCAGAAGACCTGCGCGATGTCGGGCGTGATGAATGCCTGGAGATAGTTCGCGATCGTCTCTTTCACGCCGCCGATCTGCTCCGGCGGCTGAGAGAGAAAGCGGTTGGCGAAGTGCTCGGCTAACTCACGGCGGCGTATCGTCTGGTGACTCGATGCGAGATCCGTCATCGCTTCATCCAAGTCGCCTTGATCGAGCAGCAGGTGATACGCGTTCTCGAGCGTCACGTCTGCGCCGATCTCGCGCAGCGTTTCGAGAGCGGCTGCAATGTGAATCTGCGCTTGATTCTTAAAGAAGCCTTTATCGCCGGCTTGTCCAAGACTCGACGCGGTATCGACGACTGCTTTCGCGAAGGTGTTGTAGGGAATGCTGCTATCGGATGTGAGATTGTAGGTGTGACGCGGAGACCAAGCCGCAGCTGCGTAATCATCGGGTCGCACCTGCAGCAGGATGAGGTCGTCTTGTCGGCCGAAGTGTCGCGCCATCTCACAAAGCGTTTCCCAATACAGCCCTTTGTCGTCGATGCAGAGACCGCCCCATGTCGGTTCGTTGCGGAAGATCTGAAACAGGAGGGGCGTGATACCGGAGCGCGTCTTGCCGGAACCAGTGTCGCCGGTGATAAGCCAGCCGCGGCAGAAGTCGGCGCGTGTCCACTTGAAGCCGGCGAGACGTACGATCGCTCGTTGCTTTCGTCGTCCTCGAACATGCGCCACAAGAACGCAGAGAGCAGCCAGCCAGAAGACGGCAGCAACGGAGTACCCGACGATCGTGCTCATACCCACCGGCCCAGGAGCACGCCGGCGACTCCTGCGCAGACAAAGAGCAACACGAGCGTCGCGGCGCGAACGCGATTCAGTCGTTCGACGTTCTGCCCGAAGCGGCGCAACTCGGCGACGAGATCGGATGCCTGATTGATGAAGGACTTCGACCGGCGGTCGAGCAGTTCAACCGTTCCTCGGAAATCCTCGAAGCTCGGAATCTGCGCGTCGTCCGCAGGACGTGCGCGCTGAATGTAGATGCGCACCAGCTCCAAGGCTGCAATCATCGGGTCGCCGTCCGCGATGCGGTGCTTGCGCTGCCAATCTGCGAGCGCGTCTGCGAGTGGGTCGTCCGAGTCCACCTACGTGCGCGGTTTGACTATCACATCCGAGGGCAAGAGCAGCTCGGTTGCGGAATCCAGTTGCTGGTAGAAGCGCGACTGCCAGCGCTTCAGTCGCTGCCGGTCGAGCAGGTTGAATGCAGGGTCGTTCAGCGCGCGCGTGATCGTAACGTTGTGCTCGTTCAATGCGGTGACGAGCCAGTCATAGAGCCGCGGCATCGTAATCTCGCGCGCCTGCAGCGCATCGAGGAGATGGCGACGGGTCTTGCTGTTCTCGTAGAGCTTGAACGTGTCGCTGTGGGCTTCGTTTTTCACGACAAGCCAGCGGCAGCCGTTGCCTAGCGCATCGGACAAAATGCGAACCTGCTCGACGCTATCGGCCTCGTGATTGACCGGACAGACGACAGTCAGCCGCGCGTCCAAGCTGCGGAGGACTTCAGCCAAACCGACTTCATCGAAAAAGTCGATGAACAGGTCCGTCGAAGCCGCGCGGCAGTCGATCACCAGCAAGTCGCATGTCTCCGCAGTCGTGAAGACGGCGTCGATCTCGCGGCGGTTTTCGAGATTGATGAAGTCTGCTTCTGGATGGAACCGCTTTAGCGTCGAGTTCTCATGGTCGCTGTCGATCGCGCGATGGACGTGACCGCGATCCTTCAGATACTGCACGAAGTTCGTGGCGAAGAAGCTCTTCCCGACTCCGCCTTTGCCGTTGATGACGAGGTTGATTTGTTTGGTCATTGGAAGGTGCGTTGATCAGAGATTGCGCGGGTCGGCGATCCGAGGTCCGCGGGTACGTGGACGTGCTGCCGTCGGTTCATCTAGCGGTGGTGGCGTTCGAACCGGAGACGCGACTGCGGGCGGAACGAAGGCAGGAGCTGTTACAGGTCGCGAACGATCCGCGGTCTGAGCTGCGGCGCGTTTGCGTTCGGATCGCGGTCGTTGCCGCGGTGACGTTCTTGTTTCGGAGATCTCCTCGAGGAACCGCGCGATCGTCGCCTTGCCTACGGCCACGTCGATGGTTGCGAGCAGTTCCCGAATGAGACCGAGCGACGCTCCTTTTTCGCGTAGCTCGATGATGCCGTCCTTGAACGGCATTAGTTTCGCTTGTCGGCGAGGCAGTGGGAGTTCGAAGGTCCGAACAGCGGCGTTGAAGCGTTCCGTCCGCGGATTGTTGTTGTTCGTGTCACTCATTGAAACGTGCCGAGATCAGCGATGAGCCCTTCGGTCCTTGGCTGTGCAAAGGGGTAGGGCGTCCCCAAATCCAAGATGTATGTCCGATCCTTCGGACGGTGCGCTTCTACATGCACCTGTGATCTCACACAACTGGCTCACCTAAGCTCCAGTCGTGGAGCAGTGTTGCTTTCTCGCTGCGCTAGGAATTGGCGAAATGCTGTCGCCAAAAACGCAGACGAACTTGAAGAACGCGCAAAGTTACTTCGAGGAGCATCTCGCCGTTGGTGACTACTACAGCGAATCAGAACACGTCACGGGCGAGTGGATCGGATCAGGTGCCGAAGCGCTGCAGTTGGGAGCGACTGTTGGCCGCGACGAATTCCTGAAGCTGTGTGATAACCGACATCCGCAAACGGGTGAACGGCTCACGCAACGTTACAACACTTCACGCCGAAATTCTGACACTGGTGAAGGCGAGACGGCGAACCGACGGGTGTTCTTCGACTTCACATTTTCGCCACCGAAGTCAGTATCGATCGCCGCGCTGGTGTTCGGTGATACGCGGATTGTTGATGCACATCGAGCGGCAGTCAGGCGCGCGGTGAACGAGCTCGAGAAGTTTGCCGCGACTCGGGTTCGTCAGGACGGAAGCAATGCGGATCGCGCGACCGGGAACATCATCGGCGCGCTGTTTAAGCACGAGACTTCGCGCGCGCTCGATCCACATCTGCACACGCATTGCATCATCTTCAATGCGACGCACGATCCGGCCGAGGGTCGTTGGAAGGCATTGCAGAACTATCGAATGCTCTCGGCGCAAAAGTACGTCGAGAACGTCTATTACC
>CADDYX010000210.1 GCA_902810735.1 Verrucomicrobiota bacterium
CACGATGCACTTGAAGCGATTCGTGTGGCCCAGGATCCAGTTCGCCATGTAACCGCCGTAGCTCGCGCCGAGCGCCGCCTCGCGCGTTTTGTCGATGAACGGATAAGTCTTCTCCGCGTAATCGAGCCCCTTCATCAGGTCGACGAACGGCTTGCCGCCCCAGTCGCGGCTCACCGCATCGGTGAACGCCTGGCCGTAACCAGTCGACCCGTGCGGATTGATCATCACCACGACGTAGCCGTTGGCCGCGAACAGCTCCGGATTCCACCGATAGCTCCACGAATTTCCCCATGCGCCCTGCGGTCCGCCGTGGATCAAAAACTTCAGCGGATATTTCTTCGACGCGTCGAACCCCGGCGGCTTGATGATGAATCCCTGCACGTCCGCGTTGTCCGCGCCTTTGAACGTGAACGATTCCATCGGCTGCATGTCGATCTGCGACAGCAGCGCGTCGTTGATGTGCGTGACGGCTGCCGCGTTGACGACATCCTGTCCGTGTCCTGATGCGTTCTCGATTTCCGACGTTTCGATCCGCCCGATCTCTGCCGGAGCCGCAACCGACACTCGACCGAAGAACAACGATTTACCGTCATTTGAAAACGCCAGATCATCGGCATGTAAGCGGACTACTTGAGCCGGCTGTGCGTCGCTAAGCGGCATCTCCCAAATCGGCGATTCGCCGTGCTCTTCCGCGCTAAAGAAGAGTCGCTGAGAATTCGGCGTCCAGGCGAAGCTGCTCACGGACCTATCGAATTTCTCCGTCAGATCGCGAATTCTGCCGGCTGAGCGTTCGTACAAAACAAGCCGCTGCTTATCCGACTCGAACCCCGCGCGCGCTTGTGAGCGCCACGCGATGTATTTTCCATCCGGCGAATAGAGCGGCGTCGAGTCGCTGCCGGGACTCGTCGAAATCTTTTTCGGCGTGCCGCCCGCGATCGGCACGATGAAGATCTCGTTGTTCGTGCTCGTCGCTTCGACTTCATCGATGTTGCTCGTGTAGGCGAGCTCCTGACCGTCGGGCGACGACGCATACATGTCCTGACCACCGAGATTGAACGGCGGCACATCGTGATCGCCCGGCGTAAGATCGCGCGCCGGGATCGTTTCCGGCATTCCCGCTTCCGTAATCGCCGGCACGACAAACAAATGGCTGCGCTTGAATTCCGTGAACGCGTTCCAATGCCGGTAGAGCAGCCGATCGAAAATCTTCGCCTTCACCTTGCTCTTCGCGATCTCCTCGTCGCGCTGTTTGTTGCACGCGTCGTCCTTGCAATCCGGATACACGGCCGAGACGAACACGATGTTCTTGCCGTCGCCGGTCCAGATCGCTCCATCGGCGCCGGTCGAGAGGTTCGTCACCTGGTGCGGTTTGCCGGCGAGCGCGCCGGCGTTCGCGTCGAAATCGCACATCCAGATCTGCGACGGCTCGGTCGCTTTCGACGTCCAGATCAAGCGTTTGCCGTCCGGTGAAAAGCGCGGCCGCTCCTCGTGATTTGGCGTTTCGTTGAGCCGCCGCGATTCGCCGCCGCTGGCGGGGACGATCCACAGATGCGAGACCTTCGTGTTCGCCGCCAGATCGACATCGACGGCATCGAACACGACCCATTTCCCATCCGGCGACGAAGCGAACGCGCCGATCCGTTTCAGCTTCATCATGTCTTCGAACGTGAAGGGATGTTTTGTCTGCGCGTGCGCGGAACAGGCGACAAGGAGAACGGCGAGCGCGGCGAGTTTTCTCATAGCAGTGCGACACCATTACTGTCATTCCGAGCGCAGTCGAGGAATCCCCGGTGGAGGAGAAACACGGGCGAAGATTCCTCGGCTGACGCTCGGAATGACACCTTGCGCGGATCGGCCACGACTTCCTAAGCTGACCCGCGATGGCTGAAGCGGAACACGCGCCGGAGCGCCACGCGCCGCTGAGCTTTGCCGATGCGCGCCGGCTGCTCGTCATCATTCTGCTTGTGGTCGTCGCGTGCATGCTCCTGCGCGCGCTCGTGCCCGTCGTGCTGCTCTTCGCGATCGTCACTCTCATTGCGATGGTGCTGAACCCCGTCGTCGTCGCGCTGGAAAAACGCCGCATCCCGCGCGCGGTTAGCGTGGCCTTGCTGCTGCTCGGTGTCGCTGCCACCGCGGTGATCGTCGCCGCGATCATTGTGCCGGCGTTCGCCGATCAGGTGCAGGCGTTGCTCCGTCGCGCGCCGGAAGTTTGGCAGGGCATCCGCTCACGGATCAACGAGCTCGCACGCCGCTATCCCAGCCTGCAAACGGCCGTTCCACAGGCCGACCAGATCGTCACCACGATCGCGGCACAGACCGGCGCCGTCACAAATGTCCTTCTCCGTTCCACGATTGGAGTGGTCGGCGGCGTTTTCGTGTTCGTTTTCGCGCTGCTGCTGTTGATTTTCATGCTGGCAAATCCGCAGCCGCTCGTGCTGGCCTACCTCGCGCTCGCGCCCGACCGTCACCGCGAAAAAGCGCGGCGCACACTGGTGCGTTTGATGGCGCAAATGACCGCGTGGGCGCGCGGCGTCGCGATCAATGGGCTGATCACCGGCGCGACGACCGGCGTGCTTTTGTGGATCATCGGCGTGCAGCCGGCGTTTCTCTTCGCCGTGCTCTCGTTCATCGGCGAGTTCCTGCCGAACATCGGGCCGGTGCTCGTCTCGATTCCGATTCTGCTCGTCGCGCTCAGCATCAGCGTGACCAAATTCTGGCTCGCGCTCGGCGCCGTCCTGCTCGTTTACCAGGTGGAAGTGAACTTCCTCGTTCCGTTCGTGCTCGGCAAAGAGATGCGTATGAACCCGGTGAACATCCTCTTCTTCACCATCGCGATGGGCTGGCTCTTCGGCGTCGCCGGTGCGGTCCTCGCGGTGCCGGCTGCGGCCCTGGTCGAAATCCTCGTCGACGAATTCTATCTGCGCCCGCGTCGCGTCGATTTTGCGGCGCTCGATCGCGACGCCGCACTGATCGTCCGCGGCGAACGCGCCGCGGATCATCCGCCGATTGTGAAATAGCGCCGCGTGCGCGGATCAGCGAGCGAATGCTTGGCGCGCTGCCTGCAGGCGTTTGACGTCAACGCGATCGCGCTGCTCGGCGGCCCGGCGCTCGAGCTCCGCGTAATCGGGGCCGCGCAGCGCCGGCCAGACTTCGGACGCCACTGAGAGCGCGCGCCAAAGCAGCTGCTTTCCTGTGATCCCGAGCGTGAGCGCCTCGAGCGCCTCCACCAGTCCGACTCCGCTCACGTCGTTGTCGCCAATCGCAAATTTAGCCCGGCCGAACTTCTCCGCGACCCACGCGCCGGCTTTGCGGATTGCGCTCTCGTTTTTCTCAAACGCCTGCAGCAGATCGCGCAACACCTGCTGGTCGGCCTCGATCTCCGCGTAGAGGTCGGCGAGAAACTTCTCCAGCTCTGTGCCCGGGAATTTTTCTGTCAGGTGCTCGATCAGCTCCAGCGCAGCGACCGAGCCGGCGAGATGATCATTGAGGTAAGTGTGAAGAAGACCGGCGTTGTCAGACTGCGATGCGCTCACGCGCTTGAATCGCAGACGGCCGCGTGATGGGCTGTCGCCTTACATCAAGCGCAACAGATTGCTGCCGAGCAGCGCGGTGTTGAACACGAAAAAGAAAACCGCGAACGCGCCGTGGAACCGTGCCGATCTCGTTGTGGCGGCCGTTACGCACAGCGCGAAGAGCAGCGTCTGCGTGCCGAAATATTCCAGACCGAACGAGCGAAAATAAGCCCAGCCCTTCAGCAGCGTGTCGACGAGATCGAGCGGAAAGGTGAGCGCCAGGAGGGCGAAGAACTGCCGGTGCATCGAGTAGTAGTGCGTGCGCCAGTTACCGATCGGCTCGCCTTCCTGCTCATTCGGAAAAAGGAGCGCGGTCGCGAGATAAAGCGCGATCGGCTCGACCAGCAGCCAGATGAAGAGAAAAAGCGTCCAGCGTTCCACATGCCGCCAGCGATACTGCACCCACCAGACGATGATCACTGCCAGCAGCGTGTTCAACATCCAGAGCGTGTGCACCCAGTAACTCGGGGTGCGTTTGCGCGTTTGCAGAAGTTGGCCAAGGCCGCCGACCAGCCGTGTCACGGCGAGACCGAGCACGATCGACGTCAGAACGCAGATGTAACTGAATGGATCCACAGTGCCGGCGGCCGATGTTGGGGAAAGGCCGCGCCCCTGTCGAGCGCCCGGCGTTCACAACCGGAACCGCGGCCGCGCCCGATGCGTCGTGTGGAGACAACATTATGGCTGACGTAACAATCGACGTGATCAAGAACGGCCCTTACATCGTGAAGGGCGAAGTGCAGTTGAAGGACAGCGAGGGCAACACGTATCCGGCCGAGAAACGGATGGCGCTCTGCCGCTGCGGCGCCTCCACCGAAAAGCCTTTCTGCGACGGCACCCACTCGAAGATCGGCTTCCAGGCTGCCGAAAAAGCCGTGCCG